>JBPOHS010000015.1:0-81909 GCA_052035295.1 Pseudomonadota bacterium | reverse complement strand
TTGCGGCTGTAACGCGCCCCTCACTCCCCCGAAAACGAACAGCACGATATCCCCGGCAACGCAGCATATTGCACTGGAAACGTCGTTGCTTGCCGCCAACGACCGCATCGCCGAGCAGAACCGACGTTATTTTGTCGATCACGGCATTCTCGCCCTCAATATCGTGTCGGGCCCCGGCGCCGGAAAAACCACCCTGCTCGAAGCCACGGCCCGTCACTATGCTACTGAACATCACTATGCTACTGACCATCACTATGCCACCGCCCCTCACGATGCCAGCGTCCCGGCGGAACCGCATTCCCCACCCGCCACCCAAGAACCACCGCTGTACGTCATTGAGGGCGACCAACAAACGGATCACGATGCGCAACGCGTGCGCAAAGCCGGGGCCATCGCGCATCAGATCAATACCGGCCATTTGTGCCACCTGGAAGCCGTGCACATCAAGAACGCGCTGACAGCACTGGCACCGCCTCCCAACGCCACTCTCATCATTGAAAACGTCGGGAATCTGGTATGTCCTGCCACCTTCGACCTGGGTGAGCAGCTGAGAGTGGTCGTTATCTCGACACCCGAAGGCGATGACAAGCCACTCAAATACCCGGATATTCTTGCCAATGCCGACCTGCTGATCGTCAGCAAGGCAGACCTCTCACCCTACGTGGATTTCGATATTGATGCATGCATCCACCATGCACGACGCATTCGCCCGGGCATTGAAGCACTGGTCATGTCGGCAAAAACAGGGGAAGGCATGGAAACGTGGCTGCGCTGGCTCGACAGCCAGCGTCAGCAGTATCGTCAGGAGACTGCGCCGGACTCGCCGCTTTCCAGCGATTTGCGATAAGCCCCGGGCGAAACGCCCTGCCAGCGCTTGAAGGCATGATAGAAATTGGAGGTATCCGAAAACCCCAGACGTTCTGCCAGGGCATCGATATCGACGTGCCGATCCGCCAGTTCGCGTAACGCCCGCGCATGGCGGCAACGATCTCGCAGCTCGGCGAAAGATACATTTTCAGTCTGCAAACGACGCTGCAGGGTACGCGGGGTCATATTGAAATGGCTGGCAACGTCTTCCAGATTGGCCTGGTCCGTACCCAGATTCTTTTCGATATAGAGCTGCACTTTCAGACTGAAACTCAGCCCGCTTTCCATGTAACGCAGCTTCTCGGCGGCCAGCATGTGCACGCGCTGGTGATATTCCGGGTAGGAGGTCAACAGGGGTTCTTCGAGCTTGCGCGCGGCGAAGCGGATTTCATTGCGCCAGTGCGAGAAATGCACCGGCACCTTGAATACCCGCTCATATTCGGCGGCATAGTCGGGGCGTGAATGACTGAAGCGCACTTCCTTGACGCCCAGATTGTCGCCACTCAATGCGTTGCCAATGGTGACTACCATGGTCGCGATGACATCGTGATGCACCGGCACATGCTGCCTGACCATCAGGGTATCGACACCAAAGGTAAAAATGGCGGTATCCCGCTCGTATTCCAGCGAGAACTCGGCAAAGGGCGCCACCAGATCCTTGAAACGAAACAATTCCTCCAGTGCCCCGCGGATGTTGCGGCTGGTCGCAATTGCCTGACCGACCAAATCCAGGCTGTGATACTGGACGGATTCTCCCAGATGAATCCCAAAAGCGGGATCCTTTGACGCCAGATACGCTGCATCGAACAAACGCACGACCTGTTCCAGGGTCAAAAACGTTCCGGAAACGCCGACCACCGCAGGATCGATATTCGCTTGAGCGAATATGCGTTCAACATGTATCCGGTTACGAATGGCCAGATCCAGCACGCTGGGAATCAAGGTTGCCGGCACCAAGCGATGATTCATGATCAGCCCCATACAGCCTTTGTGGTTCATCTTTGATCGTGAACAGTGAGTCATTGTCACGAACGGTCAAAGTTAGCACAAAAGCGGCATCAGAAGTAAACACTTTGTTTGTGTTCGCAGGCGCCAGAATCGCGGTCAGCCCCCCAGGCCCAGGGCATGGGTTACCGCTTCTGAGAGGGTCTTGAAACTGAGAGGTTTGGAGAGGTGAAGGTTCATCCCTGCACGCTCACTCTGCTGCACGTGAAACTCACTGTGATGCGCGGAAAGGGCCACAATGGGCGTGGACGGGCAACCGGCCTGCTGCTCCCAGGCACGGATACGGCGAGCGGCTTCGTAACCATCCATGACGGGCATCTGGCAATCGAGAAAAATCAGGTCGTAAGGCACTTTCGCCTGCATGACCTTGTCCAGCGCCACACGGCCATTCTCGACCACGTCCGGATACATCCCCAGTCGCTCCAAAAAGCCGAGAATCACCTTCTGGTTGATCAGGTTGTCCTCCGCCAGCAACACCCGCACCATCAAATCCACCGGCGCCCCGGGTTCCGCAACCCGACTCTCGACAGCGGTTTGACCACCGGGCGTCCCGAGCACCTGCACTGCTGCGGGTTCGGCGGGGGCCTCGCTGTTGGCAGCCTCCGGCCGGTGAATGTCGATCACGATGTCGCGCTCGGCATAGTGAAAATCGTCTTCAAGCGATACCGGCAGGGTAAACCAGAAACTGGACCCGTGCCCGGCCAGGCTGTCGACTCCCAGTCGGCCTCCCATCAAATCGATCAACTGCTGACAGATGACGAGTCCCAAACCGGTGCCGGCTTCACGTTCGGACACGTCACTGGGAATTTGCGAGAAAGACTGGAACAGCCTGGATTGATCATCGCGATTAATGCCGATGCCGGTGTCCTCGACGGCCAACCGTATGACAACGCCCTCATCACGAATTTCATCCGTCAACGATAGTCGGATGAACACATGGCCGCCGTCCGTGTATTTCATGGCGTTGGACAACAGGTTCAGAACCACCTGACGCAAACGACTGGCATCGCCCTTGATCCGCAGCGGTGTTCCCTGCCGCAGCATGATGCGCAGTTCGAGGCGTTTCTTGCGGGCCGACATTTCGAAAATGGCAGCGCAATCCTGCACCAGTTCGAGCACATCGAAAAAACGTTGATGCAGGGTCATTTTTCCAGCGGCAAGTTTGCTGTAATCGAGAATATCATTCACTACATCCACCAGCACCCGCCCCGCGCTGTTGATCGCCGACACATAACGCCCCTGTTCAGGGCTCAAACGCGTCATCGCCAGCAGCTCGGCCAATCCCAGAATACCGTTCATGGGTGTGCGGATCTCGTGCGAGACCTTGGCAAGAAACTCGGTCTTGGCCCGACTTTCGGCACGGGTTTCGGCCATTTCCAGTTCATGATGGCGACGTGACTGTTTCATGTCCTGGATACGCAAGCCCAATCCGAATGACAGGGCTGCCAGTTCGAGCATCCAGGCCAGCTTCATTCCGTACGTCAGGATAAAAAGACTGATGCTTGCCCCAAGCGAGGCCAGCAAGACGCCTGCCGCCATGGTCATGACGGCACAGAAGCCAAGTACGAATGCCCAGATTTCCGCACCGCCGCGACGCAGCGCCAGCAATCCCAGCACCCAGATGAAACTCACAGTCGCCAGTGCAACGTAAACAGATGCGCGGATGGCAATGGCGACCGGCGCAAGCGCCAACAGCGCAACCACCCCGACATTGAGAAAAAACAGGAAACGCCCGACCTGACGGGCACGATGCCCCGCGGGAATCTGCAAGTATTCCAGCGCAAAAAAAAGGGCCGCCGCCACGCTCAAACAGATGAAGAAAACGACGGAACCGTCCTGCACCGAGAAAAACGTCCACACCATCGAGAACGAGCCATCCAGCGCCGAGTTGTAACCCAACCCACCCAGAATATGCAGGACATAGAACAGGTACACGCGCTCACGCGATGCCAGAAACACCAACAGGTTGTAGGCGAACAAGCCAAAGGCCAGACCGTAAAACCAGCCCAGCATCCAGTCACCGGCCCGCGTTTTCTCGATGAAAGGAACAATATCGCTCACCGTGATGGGCACTGCGATATTGCTGTTGCTTTCGACATGCATGGTGCAATTCAGTTGTTCGCCGGCAGGCAGCTCCAGCGGCAAGGCAAAATTGCGCACCGCCAAGGGCCGACTTTCGAATTGCACGTGATCGCCCAAACGATAGAACGTGGGTTTTTCCCCTGACAGGCCACAATAAAAATCCACCCGGTCGAGAATGGCGTAGTCGACTTCCACCAGCAGGGTGCGCCCATAATCCGTGGCGTTGACCAAGCTGAAACGAAACCAGTAACTGCTGCGGGAATAACCAAAATTCACTGCACTGCCTGCGATCCTCTGCCCTTGACCCGCTGCAAAGGCAAGATTGGCAGATTCAAAATCGAGGGATCGCTTCGCGTCTTCGAGATAATCGATATAAGGCACCAGTGACACGGCACTCAGTTCGTCCCGGCTCACCAGCGGTGGCGAGGCGGCCTGACCGACAGTCGACAGAAACAGGAAAAGGCACCAGAACAGGACGGGGAACAGCCAGCGCAAGCGGCGCGTCGGTGTTACCACCCCATCACCTGCTTGATGAAAGGGAGGGTAATGGCCCGCTGTGCCGCCAGCGATGCTGCATCCAGCGTATTGATGATGTGCGTGAGGGTGGGCAGGTTACGCACGGACCGGTTAAGGATGTAGTCGCAATGTTCCGGCTCGAGGTCGAAGCCCCGGCGGCGGGCCATTTGCCGCATCCACTCCCGCTTGTCGGCATCGGATAACGCATGCACCCGGTAGGTTTCGCAGGCACACAAGCGGGACTTGAGATCGGCCAGCCGGAATTCACTGTGCGTGGGAGCCACCTGCAAGGTCGCCACCCACGACGACCCGGCCTGCTGCACCTGGTTATACAGGTGGAACAGGGCTTCTTCCCAGGCCGCGTCGCCGGCGAAGGCATCGATATCATCGATGACCACCAGATCGACTTCCGCCAGGCCTTCGAGCATGGCCGGATGCAAATGAGCGCGCTGTTGACCATCAACCAGAATGGCGCTGCGCTGCTGCTGGAAATACGACTCGCATAGGGCATGGGCAAGGTGCGACTTGCCTGCCCCCTGCTCGCCCCACAAGGCCAGAAAACTACCCGGACCCGACGGCGCCAGCTGCGTCAGCCGTGCCAGCACCTGCGCATTGCCACCCGTCCAGAAGTCGTCAAAGCGCCCCTCGACCGGAAGCCCGAAATCAAACACCAGTTGACCGGTCACAGGGGCCTCCCGCCGGGCGGGCGGACGGCTCGCATGCCGACCACCACATATTGCAGCGCGGAAACAGCGCCCAGCACCGCCACCAGCACATACAAGGTGGGCAGCAACCACTGCGGCAAGGGCCAGAACGCCAGATGCAACAAGGTCCAGACCGCTGCCGTCATGGCAACGAAGGTACTGGTCTTGCCCAACCACGTAGGATTGCCCTCAAAATGCCCGGTGATGCGCCAATACGCCAATGAACCACTCACGATCAATGCATCCCGTCCTAGAACCACACCCACCAGCCACAATGGCATGATGCCCAGATAACCAAACGAGACATAACTGACGATCAACAACAATTTGTCGGCCAACGGATCGGCCAACGAGCCAAACCAACTGCGCCAACCAAAACGACGGGCAAGAAATCCGTCAATGGAATCGGACACCGCCGCCACAAACAAGAGAATGAGCGCGGCCTGATAGCGTTCACCGAACAGATAAAACGCAAACGGTACCAGCAATACGATACGCATCAGGGTGATGACGTTCGGTATGTGCTTCAGCACGTTTATCTCCTGCGGGCCTTAGCCATGCCATTCAAACTCGTGGACATTGCCGGGCGTTGGGGCCGGTGCCGTCGCCGGTGCCGGCGTCACTGGCAAAGTCGCCGTAGCGTCGGGGTTGGATGGCAGTTGCGGGGTTTCCGGCGTCGGTGGAACGGCCTCGGCAGACGGAACCGCCTCGATGGGCTGCACGATTTCCACCAGCCGGCCATCGGTTTTCAGGGTTTGCAGGATGGTGTCTATCTGCGTGTCACTGCCGATACCGAGCGTTACGCTACCCGGTCCTGCTTCCTGCACGGCAATGCTGCGAATCACCACCAGATTTTTCAGATAGGTCTGGATCGCGGCATAATCCTGCAGGCCCTTTACTCCGCTCACACGAAACACCAGCGGAGCACCCACCGCCTGCTGATCCGTGGTCGCCGCTTTGGCATAGACACTGGCAATATCCTGTATGACCCAGCTGACCCCGGGCTCGATCACCGACGCCAGGTCTGGTCCGGTAAAATCCTGGGTACGGGTTCCCCCGACCGCAACGATCTGCCAATCCCCCTGCCACAACAAACCGGCTTTATACGCCTTGACCAGCACCGTAATGTCCGGGTGGTAGCGCCCGGATGCCAGACGGACATTGTCAAGAAACCCGGCCCATACATCCGCTGCGGAAATGGCCTGCAAATCCTGTACGTCGTAGAGCGGCAAGGCAAACGGCAAGCCTCGTTCACGGCTGAGGGTTTTCACCTGCTGGAGGAGGTCGGCATCCAGTTCCTGGCTGGCAAAGCGACGACTGCCCTTGTCTTCGACCACCAGCCACAACAGCACTTCCGGACGATTGCTTCCCCAGACTGGCAACCCGGCCTGCTGCATGGCGGCATTGACACTGGCCGGATCAAAACTGACCTGCAGACTCAGCGGCTCGCCACGCCCACCGCCAACGAACGCGTAACTTTGGACCAGGGTATCAGCGCGCGCCCGCAGGCTGTCCAACTCATTTTCGCGCAAATCGAATCGCCCACTGACCTTCATGGCGACCTGGCGCAATGCCTCGGCAACAGCGCGTTTCTGATGGGCCTCGGAACGCCCTTCCGCCGGCACGTCCGCCTGGTAGAGGCCGCCCACTTCGGTGGCCTGCAGCGAACCGCCCGGCAGCAAGCCAGCGAGCAGCACCAGTGCGGCAAACGTTCTTGTCAAAAGCGACCGAATTGGCAAACGCCGCATAATCCATTCCTGTTGAACAACAATAAGGGCGAGAGTTTACACGTAGCGCCGAAGAAGGGGAAATAGCTGCACTTTGGCAGCCAGATGGCTTTCTTGGGCATACCGGGCAAAATGTCGCGCGGATAAAATTGGGTTAAGCGCACGACCCTGATAGAATACCCCCCTCTTACGAACCGGCCCACAGCAGCAGGCTTCGCTGCGAGGGCGGTTTCCCACGCCTTTCTGACAAGTTGAAATCCTTATGGCAGACAGACCAACCTCCGGACAACCTTCCACCCCTTCCCTGAGCTACAAAGACGCCGGCGTCGACATCAACGCAGGAGAAGCCCTCGTCGAGCGGATCAAAGGCGTCGCCAAGCGGACCCAACGCAAGGAAGTCATGGGCGGACTGGGTGGGTTTGGTGCGCTGTGTGAAATTCCGGCCGGCTACAAGAAACCGGTGCTGGTGTCTGGCACCGACGGTGTCGGCACCAAACTGCGACTGGCCATGGATCTGGGCAAACATGACACCATCGGTATCGATCTGGTGGCCATGTGCGTCAACGATATCGTGGTCACCGGCGCCGAACCCCTGTTCTTCCTGGATTATTACGCTACCGGGCATCTGAATGTCGACGTTGCGGCCGATGTCGTGACCGGCATTGGCAAAGGTTGCGAACTGGCGGGTTGTGCCCTGGTCGGTGGTGAAACCGCCGAAATGCCTGGCATGTACCATGGCGAAGACTATGACCTCGCCGGCTTCTGTGTGGGCGTGGTCGAGAAAGAGGCCATCATCACGGGTGACAACGTCGCTGTCGGTGACCGCCTGATCGCGCTCGGCTCTTCCGGCCCGCACTCCAACGGCTATTCCCTGATTCGCAAGATCATCGATGTCGCAGGGGCTGATCTGAACGAAAACGTCGGCGGCAAACCGCTGGGCAAGCAACTGCTGGAACCCACCCGCATCTATGTCAAATCCATGCTGGAACTGATCAAAAAGGTGGAAGTGAAAGCCATCGCCCACATCACGGGCGGCGGACTGATCGAAAACGTTCCCCGCGTCATGCCGCTCAACACCCAGGCTGTATTCGAGCAATCCAGCTGGGAATGGCCGCCCGTGTTCCAATGGCTGCAGCAAAAAGGCAATGTCGAGAAGCGCGAAATGTACCGTACCTTCAATTGCGGCGTCGGCATGGTCATCGCCGTTGCCGAGTCTGAAGCCGACAAAGCCATCGAGATACTGCGCGCCTGTGGCGAAAATGCCTGGCTCATCGGCTCGGTCGAAAAGGCTGTCGATGACGAACCGTTCGTCACGCTGAAGTAAGCGGTCAGCATGGCGCAACCCCTCCGTTATGTGGTGCTGATTTCCGGATCTGGCACCAATCTCCAGGCTTTGCTTGATGCAAAGGAACGCGGCGAGATCCCAGGCGAAATCGCCGCCGTTATCAGCAACCGCCCGGATGCCAAAGGGCTCGAACGGGCAAAGCGACATGGCATTCAGGGGCTCGTGCTCGACCACAAGCAATACCCTGATCGCGAAACCTATGACGCCGCGCTGATGTCCACCATTGACAGTTTGTTGCCGGACCTGGTCGTGCTGGCCGGATTCATGCGCATCCTGACGCCAGCGTTTGTGCACCACTACGAAGGACGTCTGCTCAATATCCATCCCTCTTTGCTGCCAGCCTACAAAGGGCTGCACACGCATCAACGAGCCATTGATGCCGGCGAAACCCGGCACGGCTGCAGCGTGCATTTTGTCACGCCCGAGCTGGATGGCGGCCCCGTTATCGCCCAGGCCCATGTACCAGTGCTGACCGACGACACCAGCGAAACCCTTGCCGCGCGGGTTCAGCGAATGGAGCACCCCTTGTATGTCCGGGTTGTTGGTCTGTTCATGTCGGGGCAATTGACATTGGATCGGGAATCGGGAATCGTGTTGCTGCAGGGTCGACCGATACGACCCGGAGAAATCGACATGGACACGCTACCTGCATGAACGTCAGCCCCCTTTACCGGAAGGCATCACGCTTGGCCTGCATGGCCTTTCCATTAATGGCCTGCCATGCACCCGGGGCGTTTTCTGCCGACGCCATTGCCAAGACGACCACCCCGACACCGTTCGTGGCCCAGTACAAGGCGACCTATAACGGCAGCGAATTCGAGGACGTCGTATCGCGCAAGCTGGAACGGCTTCCCGACGGCACTTACCGCCACAGTTACAGCGCAGATCATCTGCTGTATTTCCTGCACGAGGAATCGCAACTTGAATTGAAGGGGTGTGACGTCCAGCCTTTGCACTACATTTCCCGGCGCGGCAATGTCTTTCGCAAGCGCGAAAAATCCATCGATTTCGACTGGAAGCGGCAGACCGCGAGTTACAACGACGAGGGGGCCAAAGGCGAATTCAAGCTGGTGACTGATACTGTCGACCCGATGAGCGTTTACCTTCGTATCGCTTGTCAGATAACGTCAGACTTGCAGGTTTTGACCTTTCCTGAAACCGATGACGACAACATCGAAATGCGTGAGTACCGCACCCTTGGCACCGAAACCATTGAAACGCCTGATGGCAAGATGGACACGGTACGCATTGAACGGGTTCACAAAAACCGCAAGCGACAGACCTACCTCTGGTTGATGTCCTCCAACCCGGTCGTGGTAGTCCGCGTTCGCCAGAAAGACACGGATGGCAGTGTCTACTCCCTTGATTTAACCAGTTGGAAACCCCTGTCCGCCAAATAAGGCACACCAGAACGCCGGCTTCCTTCCACCATCCGTGCCTCCTGCACAGGAAGGCGATTGCTGGGCACGCATGGGCAGCGTTTCCCCGTTATTCTGCGCCAGGGCCAATTCCAAGGCGCACAAATCCATATCATGATGCGGATCACCCGCGGCGGACTGGAAACAGCCCGCCCTCACCAAACGCCAGGGACCAAGACATGAAGAAGCTTCCGCGCGACCCCGTCAACGATTACACCGCAGAAATGGCCCATGCCCGCAGGGACACCGTCACGTCCGAAACTGGCGCAGCCCTGGAACACATCGGCCGTTATTCGATTGACCCTGCCCTGCTTCCCGGCAACATCGAAGGTTTCGCGGGCGTTGCACAGGTGCCCATGGGTCTGGCAGGGCCGGTATTGGTGAATGGTGAGCATGCGCAAGGGGAGTTTTATATTCCCATGGCCACGACAGAAGGCACGCTGGTGGCCAGCTACTCGCGCGGCATGCGCCTGACCCGCGAAGCTGGCGGAATCACCGTGACGGTCATCGACGACGCCATGCAACGCGCTCCCGTGTTCGTGTTCGAGAATGCGCGATATGCCCGTGACTTTGGCGAGTGGGTCTGTGACAACTTCAGCAGGATCAAGTCCGTGGCTGAAGAGACGACCCGCTCCGGCAAACTGAGAAATATCGAACAGTATGCCTTGGGAAAAATGCGCTGGCTCCGGTTCAACTTCACTACCGGGGACGCCGCCGGCCAGAACATGGTGTCCAAAGCCACCCGCCATGCCTGCATGTGGATGCTGGATCAGGACATGCCTGGCCTGGAACACTTCTCGCTTGCCGCCAATTTCGATACCGACAAGAAACACTCCCAGGTTAACTCCTTGCATACGCGGGGCAAACGGGTCGTTGCCGAAATTACCCTGCCTGCCGCCCTGCTGAAGGATGTCATGCACACCAGCGGCGAAGCGCTGTTCAAGCAACGACAGCTCTCCAACATGGGGGCACTGCTGGCTGGCTCCGTCAACAACGGCGCCCATTTCGCCAACGGCATCACAGCAATGTTTATCGCCTGCGGGCAGGATGTCGCCAACGTGGCAGAATCGTCTGCCGGTTTTGTTCATGGAGAACTCAAACCCAACGGTGATTACTATTTCTCGGTGACTATCCCATCGCTGATCGTCGCAACCTATGGCGGCGGGACGGGCTTGCCAACGCAGCGCGAAGCGCTGGAGATTCTGGGCTGCTACGGCAAGGAAAGCGTTTTCAAATTCGCTGAGATCGTTGCTGCCGTCGTGCTGTGCGGTGAACTCTCGTTGTCGTCTGCGATCGTCTCGGACCAATGGGTCTCCAGTCACGATCAATTTGGGCGAAACCGCCCTTGACACCGAGGCAATGGCATTGGCTTCCTTCAAGCCGTCAGGCCTCCGCCTGCTCGCTGGTGAGTGTTCGCAACCCTCACCAGCGTCTTGTTATCAAGTCGGGGTGAAGCAACTGAGACATTTTTTCAAATCAATCAATTTTTCAATTTCGACCACGTTTTTCAAAGCGAACAATCCAAAGCCAACAAACTGACACGATTCCTCCCCTGCAGACGCCAAAAAGACTGTAAATTTCACGCAAGCAGAAGAACCCGCAGATTAACAACGACTTAACAGTTTTTTAAAAAATACAATTTGGTCGTTCTTTTTAACAAAAATCACACATAAATAAACCAGTATTTTACCAAGACCGAAATTAGTCTATTCACGCAAACTTATCCGAATAACGGTATTGATTAGCCGCACTTTATCTGCAATAAAGGCAGCCGGAGAAAGGGGCTCAAGAGGCAAGACGCACAAAAAACGTGCGGTACTGCATCACTATCGAGCACACGCGAGTCAGTTTTGTTTACTTTGAATCTGACCATTGAAGCAAATCATGGGCGTTGCACCCTCTGACTTTCTTGAACCTGAATTAAATCTCTTTGGCAGAGTTCTTGCTGTCAATAAGTTGTACGGACTTTCCTGCAGGAGTAGATCATGATTTCCGACAACCAGTCGTACGCTTCGCCCTTCGTCACTGGCCAGTATCACAAGCAGCGCCCCAAGCGCCTGTTACAAAATCATGACAATCTTCTCTCGCACATCCAGTTGACACTCAGCATTTTCGCCTCGGTGCTGACACTGCTGTGCGCAGCTTGGCTGCGCAACAACGAAATCAATGATCACTACCGGGCGCTGGCACTGATCAGTGGCTTGTTGATCATGGTCATCTACGGCTGGCGGGGGGTATATCGTCGCAGCGGTGGAAGGCTCAACGGCGCACTGCGGATTGCGCGCTCGTGGTCACTTGTGGTGCTTTCTGTTGTTCTTGCCATGTTTGCGTGCAAGCTCAGTGACACCTTCTCGCGGGTTGTCATCGTCAGTTGGGCCATTGGCGGCTACCTGTTGCAGCTCGTTGCCTACCAGGTGACATACAGTCTTTCCCGGCATGCCGATTATGGGCAGCCCGTTCGCGCTATCGTGCTGGGAACCCAAGGCCTGGCCGAACACCTTATTGACAGTCTCCGTAAAAATGCCTGGATGCCGGACCGTATTATCGGCGTTCTCGATGATGATCCATCCGCCATTGCCCGCTGGAAAACGGAAAAGGCGGCCTACCTTGGCAGCATCGAGCAGCTCAGAAAGATTATTACCGAGTACAAGATAAACCGTGTCTACATCGCTTTGCCGATCTCACGTGCGGCCTTGATTGACGAAATCTGCGAAGACCTTGGTGACGTTCCCCTGGACGTCGTATGGGTGCCGGACATTTACGCCCTTCGTCTTCTCAATCACTCAATCCGTGAAATCAATGGCCTGCCCTTGATCTCGCTGTCGGAAAGCCCGTTGACGTCTGCCTCCGGTGCGCTCACCAAAAGCATCATGGACAAGTCCATCGCCATGCTGATGCTCATTGCTCTGTCCCCCCTCATGGCCTTGATTGCGCTTCTGGTGCGCACCAGCTCACCAGGCCCGATCATCTTCAAGCAAAAAAGACACGGCTGGGATGGCCGCATCATTGATGTCTGGAAGTTCAGATCGATGGTGATGCACAACGACGCTGACGTGCGTCAAGCCACCAAGAATGACAATCGCATCACACCGATTGGCAAGTTCATTCGCCGTACCAGCCTCGACGAATTGCCACAGCTCTTCAATGTCCTGCAAGGCACCATGTCTCTGGTTGGACCACGTCCCCATGCGGTGGAACACAACGATCTGTATTCCTGCAAGATAAGGTCTTATATGCAGAGACACCGCACCAAACCGGGTATGACCGGCTGGGCTCAAGTCAACGGCTTGCGGGGCGAAACCGATACGATGGAAAAAATGTACCTGCGGGTAGAAATGGATCTCGACTATATCAACCGCTGGTCGATCTGGCTGGACATCAAGATTCTGCTGAAAACGCCGTTCGCCTTGTTGTTCCACGATGCCTATTGATCTTGACTGATATCTGCTGACACGACGTCAGTCAATCGCTGACTGACGTCGCTCTATCCTGCCTTCTGCCTTCTGCCTTCTGCCTTCCCTTCCCTTCCCTTCCCTTCCCTTCCCTTCCCTTCCCTTCCCTTCCCTTTCACACCCTTTCCTGCTTCCGCATAATCTGACTGACCCATCCTGCCAGCCAAGGGAGCCATGACTGCTTTGAGACTGCTTTGGGACAGCTTTGGGACTGCTTTGGAACAGCTTTGGGACTGCGTTGGGGCCGCTTTGGGGCCGCTGCTTTGGAACTGCGTTGGGGGTCGCTGCTGTGCAGCTGTTGGTGCTTTGAGTGCGCGGGGGCTTAAACCATCGGGATACAGCGGGCAGAGCCAAGGATCGATCCGACCTGAACGCCGGCGTCAAATTGAACCAGCGGGACAACAAGCAAGAAATAAACGGGGGCGACGTCCAGTCCAAGGTCACGGTCCAGCCAGCAGCTGGACCGTCAACCAAAACGTCTTACGCAGTCGGCAAAGTGGATGGCGCTGCCTCAGGAACCTTCGCATTTTTCTTTAACAGGGATTTGTCAGAATAATCATAGTACTTGCCGTAATAGGTTCCGTACTCGCTATAGCGGAAATCAAACCTGTTAAGGACGACACCCAGCAGCGGAGCACCCGCGTTATTGAGGCGCTTGATGCATTTCGCGGCGATAGACGCGGGCGTCGTTCCGGCACGGACTACGTAAAGGATGGCGTCGACGAACTTCGACAACACAATCACATCACTCACCGGCAAGGCTGGCGGCGTATCAATGATGATCCGGTCATAGTGCAGCTCAAGCACCTGCAGCAACGGATAGAACCGTTTGATCGACAGCAATTCCTGGGGATCACACGGCTCCGTTCCAGCCACCATAACGTCGATGCCGAGGGACGGCATTTTCTTGATGCAGGTGTTGAGATCCTCGGTTTGGGAAAGCAGGTTGGATAGCCCTGGCGTATTCGCAGGAAGCTTCAACGTCCCATTGAGCGACGGCTTGCGCAGGTCAGCTTCAATCAGCAGGACACGTTCCATTTGCCCGAGTGCCTCGGCAAGATTCAAAGCCACCGTCGATTTGCCCTCATCAGGAAGCGTGGACGTGACCAACATCGACTTGTAGGGCTTTTCCATGTTGGCCACGATCAAGCTGGAGCGCAAAGAGCGCACAGACTCGGCAAAGCTGCTGAATCGCGCCGACAGAAACCCTTCGTACGGTTGTTTGCCACTGCGAGTCCTGGTCTTTGGCAGCGTACCGAGCAGCGGCACCCTCAGCCTGGCCTCAAGTTCCTCCGGGGTTTTAATGGTGGTATCGAGTGCGTCCCGTACAAACGACAACACGACACCTGCACTCAGGCCCAGCATAATCGCCAGCGCAACAAAAAGTTTTGTGTTGGGGAAAACGGGCAAACTGCCAGGCGTTGCCTTGTCGACAACACGCGCGTGTGCAGGTTGCAGGCCGCCGGTCTCTCCCGTCTCCTTCGCACGCGTCATGAACATATCGTACAACTGACGATTGGTTTCCACTTCACGTTGTAACTCGCTGAGACGAAACTCCTTGCGGTTCACGCTCTGTGCGTCGCGCTTGGCCATGTTCAGTTGACCACTGACGGCCCGTTCCGTTTCCTGCGCCTTGCGATAGTCCGATTCAATGCCACGGGCAACCCACATGATCTGCTTGTCTAATTCGGCCTTTGCCTGATCCACTTCTGCGCGAGCTGAAATCATTTTGGGGTGACGCGGACCGTAATGCTTGCTCAATTCAGCGACTTTGAGTTCCGCCTGCACCTGTTCACGCTTCAGTGACTTGACCAGGTCATGGCTCTGGATGGCGGGTATCTCGAGCAGTCGATCCATGTCGTCGAGACTGATCGCAACGCGGACCTGTTCCAGCGCATTCTGAGCCTTGGAACGATCGTCACTGGCGGCGACAAAACGCTGGGTCAGCTCCGTGAGTTCCTCGGCATTGAGCGTGTTGACGCCGGAAATTTCGACCAGGGTATTTTGTTCGCGATACGCCTGAAGTTTGGCTTCCGACTCTTTCAGCTTGGCGCTGAGGCCTTCCAGGCGGCCGGACAACCAACCCGCTGCTTTCTGCGTCATTTCCAGCCTCGATTCCATATTGCGCTCGATATACAAGTCAGCGAGCGTATTCGCGACCTGTGCCGCAAGCACCGGATCATTGGCATCGAAATTGATTTTGACGAGTTGGGTATTGGCGACCATCTCCACTTTCAGGGAATCCTGGACCTTGGCCAGTACCATGTTATGGAGTGCGGTGGCACTCAAACTGGCAGGATCAACTGCCTTGGGGAGCATGTCCTTGACCGCGTCGAGCTGCCCGGGAATCCAGCTGCGCCAGTCAATACCCGGCTGCTGGCGTGGATCGAACTCCGGATTCTCCACCAGGTTCAGTTTGGTCACGAGCGATGACAGCAGCTCCCGACTTTTCAGGAGCTCAAACTGGGTCAGAAAGTACTCTTTGGCATGCGTGTTCATGCCATAAACGTCTTCGATCGATACCACCTTGTTTTCGCTGCTTTCAATCATGACGGTGGTGGTTGACCGGTAAACTGGCTTGATTGCCGATGTCACTGCGATCGAAAGTGCCGCAGCCGCGAGGGCACAAACCAGAATCCACCACTTGTTCTTCATCATGATCTTCCAATAGTAACGAAGATCAATAATGTTTTCGTTTAGCAACGCGTCCGTATTCGCTGACGATACTTGCATGTCAGATCCCCTAGAAAAAGCTTTGTTCGACAGTAATGATGTCGCCGGGACTGACCGGCGTATTCAATGTGGCAGCACGCTGTGTGTTAGGCGTTTTCTCTGCGATGATCGAAATCTTGTTTTTGGAAGCACGCTCGGTAAAACCACCGGCAAGTGAAATGGCCTTGCGTACGGTCAACCCAGGCTGGTAAGCAAATCCACCCGGACTCTTGACTTCGCCATTGATAAAGATTTGCCGGTATTCGAGTATGGTTACGCTGACCTTGGGATCCACCAGATAGTCGCCCTTCAGTCCGCGCGTTATTGCTTGCTGGACCTGATCAAGGGTTCTACCGAGCAGCTGTATCTGACCCAGAAAGGGATAGGCAATCATGCCGGTTTCAGTAACGCGCGCATCAAGGGACAGGTCGCTCTCCCCGTAAACCTGGATTCGTACCAGATCGCCCGAACCCAACTGATAACCACTGACAGCAATATCCGTTTGCGCCTGCACGCCGAATGCCTGCACTCCAAAAACGAGTAATACGAACAGGGTAATCCAGGTGCGAATAGTCACTTTCATCTCTTCAATTCCTAATAAAACCAACTTCTGACTTTTTGGAGCTTCACTACTAAAGACTCAGGCGTACGCTCACCCCCGACAGATTCCGTGGATATTCATACTGCGCCAGGCTTGATTTGCGCTCATCCCGCAGATAGAACGCTCCCAGGACGCACCATCGACGCAGCGCGTAATCCAGATTGAGGCCGTAGCGATAGAGATCATCGTCCCGCCCCTCTGGATCCCCTTCATAGGTTTCCTGGCTTTGTGCGTAATGCAACCGGCTTTCGACACGATCCGACCACGCATGCCGCCAGCGCGCTCCCGCATCCATCACGTCAATGAAATCCCCGCGGCCTTCGCTTTCGTCGGCATGGCGACCGGTAAAAAGGGTGAGCTCGGAATAGGCCACCGGCAACCACTTCACCTCGCCGACCCAGCTGGCGCCAGAAAAATCCTCGCGATCACCGTCTTCGAACTGCTTGGTGGTTTGCCCGGCCTTCAGCGTCCCCGTTGTCTTGCCGGCAATATCCCAGGTGACACCCGCCATCCCGGTGGTATAACTGCTATCAAGGCGATCGCCTGCCCGCTCGACATCAACCGGATCCTCGACATAATTGACGTCACCCAGGGTTGCTTCGATCAAGGCACGCATGCCACCGGCAATCCGCCACAGAAAGGTACCGGTGCCATAGACTTCCGTACGGTCATTCTGCTCGGTCAACTCCCGAAAATTCAGATAAGTCCGGTCTTTACCCTGCACTTCAAAATCCAGTCGTCCGCTCGCGTCTTTCGCGCCATAGGAATATCTGCCTAAAAGCGTTTCCTCTTCATAACGGGCGGGTGCATCGATGATCAGCGCCTCTTCACCCTGAAAATACCGGGTACCCCGGCGATCATGGTTGCGCGAATAGCTGCCCACCGTCTCGATGCGGTGACGAACATCAGGCGTCCAGAATCCTCTCAGGGAGAAGTCATGATCGACGTAATCGTCATCAGCACTTGACTCAACAATGGCACCTTCGGTGCGGTAATTGACGGAATACTCATCAAGCCCGACAACCGTTTTCGCCTTCATTTGAACCGCCAGGATGTCCACCCAATACGCTTCGGGATTGGTCGACTGGCGGTACAGGTTGTCGTCATTCTGGCGGCGCAAAAGTATCTGTGGCTCAAATTCGGTAGCACCGAACTGAAGGGAAGCCGGATCGAGCATGTCTGCCACACTGATTGTGCTGACACACGGTGCAAGCATTGCCGCCAAAAGAAAATTCCGTTTCTGCATCATCGGTATGTCGTCCCGGATAAACTGAAAAAAGCCAACCCTGCCACTAGTGGACGTGCAGACCACTTGCCGGTCGGGGTGCGGATATATTGCCTGCAGGCAACCGTTTCACGCTGTTGAGCGCGGCGGCGCCACATTCAGGCACCCATTCTTCGTTGCCCACATACATGCGGGCACGGAAAAACTCGACTTTTGACTGCAGCTCAGGCGTTGCGCCATGACGCAAATCGCAAAGACGCACGCTGTCCTGATTGGCAAAAGTCGAGTCATAAAATTTCATCTGGGCTTCATTCAGGTTGACATAGGCCTTGTTGACGCCAAACCCGAAACAGTGCTCGCAGACATAATTATCGTAGGCCCACACCTTGAAGGCATAACGCACTTTGTCACCCCCCAGGGTGCGAACATTGCGCATTTGCACATGGTCGGCCTTCAGATCCAGTTCGGCATCACCGCTGTTGCCCACAACAACATTTTCAATCAGGATCCCGGAGGGCGTACCCTGCTTGTGATCTGCTTCGATGCCGTCACCTTGCTGATAGTCTTCGCCGCAGGTACCGATAGTGTTGACGATTTTGCTGTCACGCAAATGAACATCATGTACACCGCCCAGCAATTGTACACCCGCTTTATAACATTCACTCACGCCGAAATCGTTTTCACCGTCAATGATCAATTTATCCAGCAGGAACCCCCGGGACTGCATGCCTGCAAGGCGAACACCGACGCGGTAATAGCCATTGATACGTGAATTACGTACCACCCAATCGGTTACCGGTTCCTCCATATCGCGATCGACAAGGACGCAACTGTGTACATTGTTCGCCACGATATTCTCGATCAGCACCTGGCTGATGGTTGAATACTTTTCGGATTTGACACAAAAACCCACATGATCAAACATCAAGCCACGAACCACAATGTTTCCGGTTTTCAGACGCATGCCGGAAGCCGTTCCGGAAAGGGTCTCGGGATTGAAGGTGCCCCGTATAATTGCGCCTTCGGCACCCTCGACCACCAGCACCTTGTCGCCCACCGGCGCTCTCAGATCCAGCGTTCCGTTGAGTTGAAACTGGCCGGGCAGAAACTTCAGTTTTGTCGATTCTGTCAGACTGCGCATGACATTGGAGAGTTGCGCCAACGCCAAGGCGTTCTCTGGATCGACGCCATTTTTCAAGCCTCCGCCAAACGGTGAAACAAAATAGACCTTCTTGATTGTCTTTTCACGCAACGCCAATTCGGGCTGCACCTCGGCAACCGAGGCAAACACGCCAGTCGGAATCAAAACACCAGGAAACACAAACACGCAAAGAAGCAATATTCGTAAAATCATGTTGCACTACTCCCGACGTTTACGGTTAGGAATGACTGCCATCACGTAGAAATATTCAAATTCGCTACCTTGCGTTTGAAATACAGGCCCAACATATAACTGGTCAGCTGAGGAAACAATTCGGTCAACGTCAATATCAACCGTGTCGTTACCCGCTGATCCTTCTGCAACAGCGCATCCTTGTAGAACGCATAATCGGCATCCCGGCCAAAATACATCGATCGCATTGTGCTTTTGAAAATCTCGCGCATGACCCGCTTGCTCGGCGCCCAAAACAGCGCTGCCCTCACCCCGTGAACGTCCAGAGGATCCGGTTTTCCTGCCAGTACCTGAGCGTGACAATAACAGGCAAAATCAGAAAGATAACGCTGCACGATAATCTTGTTGGGAGTGCCACTGACACTGCCCGGTACAGCGATAAAGCGCGAGTAAAGCACTTCATCGAGTATGTGGAAGCCAGTGATCCGGCTGATGCGGCAGAACAGGTCACGATCCTGGGCAAATTTGAAAAATGTCCGGTAACCACCGACCTGTTCGTAACAGTCACGACGCATCATCACCTCACCGTGATGAAACGGATTCTGCTTCAGCATTTGCTCAGGCGCATTGGCGGAGATGGTCATGGTGCTGACGTAGGGAGGGAATTCCCCCGTCACATACTCGTAGCGGGAGTGACAACCGATGACGCCGGTTTCCGGATGAGCATCCAGGTAATCAGCCTGCTTGCGGAACCGGCCAGGCAACGCCAGATCCCCCGACCCGTGGACGGCAATGTAGGTGCATGGCATTGCATCTATTCCTGCCCGGATAGACTGGACAAACCCCATATTGGCATGCGTCATGATCGTTACATTGTCGGCTTCCCAGGCTTTCATCCGCGCCAGGGTACCATCGGTCGAACCGTCGTCCACCAGCATCAGGTGCATGTCGGGCTCGAGCTGACTGACGATACTGCCCACCGAAGCATCAACCATGCTCTCGCGGTTGTAATACACGGAAACGATAAGGATTTTCGGATGCATGCTTCAGGCCTCCTTGCGTGCAGACAGTTTGCTGGAAATCTTGTTGGCCAGCAGCCGGACATCGGCGGGTCTGATGATGACAAAATCCAGCGCAGACACGTCATGCATGCGGGAATAGGTAATCAACATCACGATTGCCGCGCATACATAGCTGATGGACGATGCCATGGCAGAGCCATCGCCGCCCCATTTGGGAATGAACAGGTAATTGAGCACAACGTTCAGGATGAGTGCCGGCAACATGATGTAAAGCGACACCCAGGGTCTTCCCTTGCCAGCAAGATCCATGTTGAGCAATTTGAAAATGACCATGATGATCAACCCCGGCAGCAACCAGAGCGTCATGCTGACACCACCACGGAATTCCTCGCCAAAGAACAAATCAAACAGGTACGGTGCAATAGCGAACAATACCGCCCCACCGGCCAGCGTTATCCATAGCGAGACACGAATGGAACGCGCAAGCTCAGCTGCCCAGGCCTTGGAAGACTGATCGTTGGCGCTACGGGAAAAAACGACAATGCCAATGGCGGCAGGCAATTGCCACAATAATTCCCCGACCTGCACGGCGACCGAGTACAGACCGACTTCTTCCTTGGTCGACATCCATCCCAGCAACAAGATATCGACCTTGTAGTTGGCTTCAATGAGAAACAGGGCAGCCGCATAGATGGCCCCCTTGCGTATCATGCGCCAGAGCGTGGGCAGATCATATTCCACGGACGTGTAGATGGTTTTGAGAAAATGATATAGCGCCGGCATGAACCCGATCAGCATACCGACCAGAATGCAGCCCATGGTGGCTTGCACCGAGAGCTGATCCAACAGGTAAAGCACCGCCAGCAATCCCACCATGACCAGTTTCTGCAGCCATTGGCTGGTGTTGAACTGGCGTATCTGCTGCTTGCCCAGAAAGACCCCACGAATGGCATTCATGAACAAGGTCAGCGGCAGGTAAGCCGACGCCATCAACATCATGAGCACCGTATAATCTTCGCCGGAATTGAACAGCAAAAAATAAATCAGCGAAGAAAAAATGGCACACGAACCCAAGGTGTAAAGAATCGAGGCACCAAACACCTGCGCATCGGGAATGATCTTGCGGCCGACATAGTAGACCGTGGCCTGACGCATGCCGCCTTCGGCCACCGACGTCAACAGTTGCGGATAAATGAGCAACATCGCCAGCAGACCACGAGCATCCGGGCCAAGCGCCCTCGCTTGAATGATGACACTGAGAACCGATAGCCCGATCACCGCTATCTTGGTAATGAAGACGGACAAGCCGTCATGAAAAAACGAACGCGCGGACACAATTACTCCTTCTCTGCCAGGGCAGGGACACCCTCGTGATCGATGCCAACCCTGACATTGTTCACCCACTGCTGCGCCACGAGATGCGCCGCAGTGAATTGCCCCAGGCAGTCGACGTACTTCGCCTCTGCCTGCAAATCGCAACCGGTCACCTGCTTGACCTTGGTTCTGACCAGGTCAATGAGGTAAAGGACATCTTCCGCAGAAGCATGGCCCGTGTTTACTATGAAATTGGCATGCATGGGTGATATTCGCGCTCCACCTTTCGCCACGCCCTTCAAGCCACATTTTTCGATCACGGCGCCCGGTGGGCCGAAGCTGTCATACAACGCAGGATCGCTGACAAACACCGATCCACAGTTGGGCAGTTTCTGGGGGAACTTGCGCCGCCGGTCTTCCAGGATGCGTTTCATTTCACGGCGCACTGGCCAGGAATCGGCGACAGGCTCATATTGGAATGCCGCTTCACAAATGATATACCTGTTTTGCTGAAAAACTGAGCAGCGGTAAGCAAACCCACATTCTTCGTGACCAAAGGTATGCTCTTCGCCCTGAGGATCGAGCGCCTTGACCCAGGTGAGGTGATCACCGATACCGCGGCGCTGGCTGCCGCCGTTCATGCACACCAGCCCCCCGAGGGTGCCGGGAATGCCTGCCAGGTGCTCCACGCCGGACAAACCACGCTTGGCAACCCGTCGTGCAAAACCCGGTATCCAGACGCCGGCCTGCCCCGTGACCCGGTTCCCGTCAATGCTCATCGCGGCGAATTGCTGGCCAATATGAATGACCAGGGCGCGGATCCCCTCGGTGGCAAACAGCAAGTTCGTGGTCAATCCAATCACGGCGACCGGCACTTTCTCTTCCAGGGCAATCCGCAGTACCTCCTGGATGGCGCGGGTTGTCGTCGGGCACACCACACAGTCGGCGCGACCGCCTATTTTCCAACGACTGCACGCTGCCAGATCAACATCGAAATGCACGTCCAGGTCCTGCACGCTTTCGAGTCGTGCCAGCAATCGCGGATTCAGGTAGTGGTGCGGTGTCATGGTGCCCCTGTCGGCTTCCCGAACAACAAAATCGGTATTCATCCATGCTCCCTTTGTCAGGCTTCAATCACCTGGAATTGCAATCCCAACGATCTCAACTTGCCGGCGAGGTCGTTGTAACCGCGCAGCGCAAGGTCTACACCATGGATGTAGCTCTCACCTTCAGCGCAGAAGGCACACATGACCAACGCCATGCTGCCACGCAGGTCAGTCGAAGTGACATTGGCACCCTTGAGCGGGAGATTACCACGCGTAGTAATTTTGCCGGGTTCGCACTCGATCGAGCCTGGAGAAAACTTGTTCAGCTCGCGCGCATAAGCGATGCGCTCCGGATAACGATAGTCGTAAATACGCGACAGGCCCTTGGCCTGCATGCCGAGCAAGGTGTAGAACGACTGCATGTCGGAAATCACACCCGGATGCGTGCCGCAGGCAAGTTCAAAGGGCTGTATTCCGGCGTCACTGACACAGTTGGGATTGATGTAGGCGTGTCTGGAATTGCGGAAAATATCGATACCGGCTTCCTGCAGGTGCAGCATGGGCGCCTGCATATGCTCGAAAGGAACCCCTTCTACCCGGATCTCGCCGCCGGTCATCACGGCGAACACCATCCACGTAAGTGCTTCGATACGGTCGGGCATGACCTGAAATGATGCACCACGCAGCAATCCGCCACAACCACGCACTTTAATGAGGCTGTTACCGAAATTCTCGATCTGAGCGCCCATTTCACGCAGCAAAAGGATCAGGTCCAGAACTTCAGGGGACACATAAGCGTTGCGAATCTCGGTATCACCTTCGGCAACGGCGGCGCAAATCAGCGCGTTTTCAGTCCCGCCGACCGTGGATATCGGGAAGTCGATCAGGTTGCCTTTCAGTTTGCCTTCGATGCGGATGAACGTGTCTTCTTCGGTGACTTTGCAACCCAGAGCCTGCCAGACCATGATGTGCAGGTCGTAACCACGGTTGCCAATGCGGCACCCACCGGGATACGGCACACGGGCTTCACCATTGCGTGCGAGCTGACCGGCAGCCAGCAGATAGGTGGTGCGAATCGGCACGTTGTAGTCGAGATCGGCAGACAGCGCCAGACGGGACGTTTGCACCTCAATGGTCGAGGCCTCGTCGTCAACTTCGACGTTCGCACCAAGATCGCGCATAAAGCGGATTTTCGCAACCGCATCCACCAGATGGGTCGGGAAATTCCGGATACGAACATTTTCCGACGAGGTCATGGCTGCTGCAAGGAGTCGCGTGGCCGAGTTCTTGGCGCCACTGACAACCACCTTGCCTGAGGGAATCTGTTTTCCCTGAATGATCATATCCGCTTTCATTACTTCCTCCTGTTAATACCTCTTGCATTCCAGCCTGCGCGGTCGGCGACTCAGGTATCAGCCACCCTCGTTGCCATGCCGCATGTTGCCAGAATCAAGTCTCGGTAACTGCATGCGGTGGTATCCCAACAAAATTGTTGAGCCGCAATCTGCTGCAACTGCTGGCCACACTGTTGTCTGGCCAGCGCATTCGAACAATAGTATTGCAATTTCTCCGCCAGATCGGTGACATCGTCAACACGAAACAGCGCTTCGGGTCGCTGCACCACATCCCGATTCGATTCGATATCGGAACACAGAACACAACGACCGGCATACATGGCCGCCAGCAAGCTGTTCGACATGCCTTCACGTATCGACGGTAAAACAAACATCGCGCAGTTCCGCATCAGCGGATCCAGCACATTCCGATCCACGTGGCCAATGAAATGCACGCCCGTGCAATTCTGTTCCCGCAATCGGGATTCATACTGCGGATTCCGGCACTCACCTCCGGCAATCACCAGTGGCAGGCGTTTATCCTCGGGCAATCGCCCATAGGCCTCCAGCAAAACATGCAGTCGTTTGGCCTCGTCCAGCCGGGCAGCAAACAGGACATAGCGCTCGGTAATGAGACCATAGTGCGCCAACACCGAATCCGAACCTTTGTCACTGGCCGAAGCACCATTCGGAATGTAATGGAGCCCCCGTTCGATACCATCAAAGTGACGGTACATTTCCAGACTGTTGACCGTGCATTCGTCGGCTACCGACAGAGCGCTGCGTTCACCCATACGCAAGACCACTACGCTCACCCAGCCAAATTTATCCCGCTGGCTGTCGATCGAGCGCAAGGCGGTGATGACCTTCACACGCAACAGGCGTGCAAAAATCGCAAGCAGGCTTGGCCCAGAGGCAAACAGCAGCATGACCTGCGGTCTGCGAAATAGCAGCGAGTGGAAACAACAGAACAACGCCAGCATGGCATTGCCTTCAAATCGTGACAACCATCGCGGAGCACCTACCCTGAACAATCCCGGAGCCGCTTCATGGATTGAAAAGCCGGTTTGCTCCCCACGCCCATACACATCAACATCAAACGCGTTTTCGCTGGCAAGACGTGTCGCAATTTCGCGAATCGCATGCTCCACGCCGCCATAATTTGAACCCAGCCCGCGACCACCAACAAATGCTATTCGCATCAGAACTCTCCTTGTTTTTGTGAGATTCCGAATCCGTCCTGGATTCGCGCGGTGTGAGAGGCTGCTTCGTCCTAAGCTTGCGCCACTCCATTATTCAGTGAGGCATCGGCAACCGTGGCGTTGGCCCGATTACGCAAACCCAACTCCCATACGAGTGCATTGAGAACGGCAAAGAGGATCATGCCCTCAATTTGCCAAAGCGGCATGGTACCCAAATTCATGATGAGGAATCCGACCAGGCTGAGCGCCAGCAGGACAGCGTATACCGTCATGTCAGACGCCAGGCAACGAATCAGGCTGCGCAGGAAAAAATAGGCGATGCCAAGACAACCGAACACACCCAGCTCGTAGAGATAGGACACAAACGTATTGTGAGCGTATTTTTCAAAATACTGGCTCCAGGTATCTGCACCGAGACCCAACAAATGTTGCACGGTGTTACCTTGCAAATACGCATCGATATACTGGCTCCAGATATACACCCGCGCGGAAAAATAATCCTGTTCCCATTCCGTATAATAAAGTGGGGATTTTACCAATTCTGCCGAAGAATCAAGCACCGTACCGATTTCGGCAAAGCGTCCGACAACGCCCTCAAGATCCACCAGGGGCAACAGAACCAGTACCGACACCATAGCCATCAAGGAAACGACCTTGATCACGGGCAAACCACGATAGACAAACCGGAAAAACAGGTACCCACCGAAGGGCAACAGCATCGACAGGATATTGGTCCGGTAATTGGTCAGTGCTACACAGACGGCAAACAACAAAGGCAACCAGCCCCACCTGCGGGAGCGCGGCAACGGATAGCTGAACTGACGCAATGCAGCAATCAACAGCCCTGAAATCATCATCACGGAAAAGACGGCTTCATGACTGTAACCCCCGACGTAGCTTACTGATCCGTCGTTTTCGGTGTCCTTGGTATGTCCCAGCACTACCGAAAGCAATTGCAGCACCAGAGGAATGCTGAAACTCAAACAAAGCTTTTCGAGCACGATACCGCGCCCCACCTTCAGCACCGACTCATAGACGGCCAGCGCTATCACAATGAAAAACAGCCACTTGAGCAGGCTCTGGATCGAGTCTTTCACGCTGTGGTTATAAACGGCACTTACCAGGGTCAGCAAAATCAGGAAATACACCGGCATCAAGAACTGCAGACGCAACAAACGTCGATCGATCACCAGGAAACCGACCGCAATCACCAGCAGCGAGTAAAGAGCATTAATGGAAAACGGACCCACGACAGGGGGAAATGTGACGGGATGGAAAGCAGACAGCAAAAACCTGAAGAATACGGCCAATACGACAAAGACCAACACACGCGGCATGGCCTGGCGGCGCAGGTCCACCAGCACCCACCCCGCACAGACGGCCGACACTGGTGCCGCAATAGCCATCCAGGCAACCGGCGTCATGCAGCTCTCCCCTGCTTTGCTGAATTCATGAGTTCATTGTTGATAACTGCCGCATACCTCATGACCGACCCGCTCACGCTGAAATCCTGGGCACGTCGACGCGCTCTGCCCGCGAGAAACGACTGCAGCGCCGTGCTTCCCAGTACTTGATGCATGGCCGCCGCCAACGCGCCGGCATCACCGGTTGGCACCAACAGCCCATGTTTACCCTGGTAAACCCCGATGACGGAGGTCACCAGCGCTTCGTCGATGATTTCAGCCGGACCGTGATGGCAATTGGTAGCGATCACCGGTATACCGAGCCCCATCGCCTCGATCAACCCGTTGGGGAACCCCTCCAGCTCGGAACACAACACATACAGCGACGCTTTCGCCATCACTGTATAAGGATTGGCGAGAAACCCGGCAAAAATGACTCGATCAGCCACACCGAGCTCATTGGCAAGCAACTGCAGGGCCTTCAGGCGGGGACCCTCTCCCAAAATCACCAATGGCAATTGAAATCCACCCCAGGCATACGCACGCAACAACACATCAAACCGTTTGGTGCCAATCAGGCGTCCCACCGCCACGACAAATCCGTTCTGCAACCGCGCATCCTGATTCAGTTCCGAGGATTGCGACGACATACGGTGCAACATATCGATGTCACAGGGGTTCGAAATCACGCTAACGACTTCACGATCAAGCTGAAAATCAGCCACAAGATTACAACGAATGCCTTCAGACACCGCGATCACGTGGTCAGCTCGCGGATACAGCATGCGCACCAATGATTTCTTGAGCCAGCCAGCGGGGCCTTTGCCCAATCGCCCCTGGGTGTCGCTTCTTTCGCTGATAATGCAGCGATAACCGTACCGTTTTGCAAAATACACGGAAAGATAATTGGCGCGCGTAAGAAAGCTGACGACCACCGTCGGGCGCCGCGCAGCAAGATAGGCCCTGAAGCGCAATCCACTGTCGAGAAAACTTCCGTCACTCAACAAGGGAAACAGACTCACTTTCGCCTGTATCTCATAACGATGCCGGCGGTCGTCCAACAGTACGACATCAATATCACTCACGAGCAACTGCGACTGTACGCGGTTTATCAACGCTGAAAACACCCGCTCCGCGCCGCCGCCTTCGAGGGAATTGATCACGAAACAAACGCGAGCCCCTGCCAGCCGCAGCCACTCATCGTTAGGCTGACCGGGAAACTCATCGCCGCACGACCCCACCCTGTTGCCTGCCATGGGCAGGCGCTTCGGTCTGACTTCGCATCCGGAAACTGTCATGACGAATACCATCCTTGTTTAAACGCCAACCCGATAAACGCCCTACAGCTAATTCGTTATACACGGAAACCGTATTTGATATTACATTTCCCGCATTAACTCGACATGAATCACCCCTGTGATTTCACGCGAAAATAGCAAATGACCTACCAATATTCCATTTCTTTTTGTTGCCTTTAGGTAACCAATGATACCCCGCCGAATATCAGGGCAATGCAATCAGCCCTTTAAAGGATCAGTGCGCGCCCGCACCACCGGCACACGGACCCGGCATCCACAGAACCAGCACGGAAATAACGACCTTATTAGGCGGCGAGCAAGACGGGAAATGACCTAAGGGCCCCCGCGGGGGATCCCAAACCAAGGCAAGATACGTACCAGAGAGAACGAGGAATGAATAGAAGGACGGTTTATCTGCACCGTCCTTCGGGTCGCACAAGAGCCAAGTCTGCGATCATCGGAGCAAGGATCGCAGGCTGGCGTGCCGCCATCACGCCCTGGGCAGGGTGACGCCGCGCTGGCCTTGATACTTGCCCCCGCGATCGCGGTAAGAGACTTCACAGACTTCGTCGGATTCGAAAAACAGCATCTGCGCCACGCCCTCATTGGCGTAGATTTTGGCCGGCAGAGTCGTTGTATTGGAGAACTCGAGGGTGACATGGCCTTCCCACTCGGGTTCGAGCGGCGTGACATTGACGATGATGCCGCAACGGGCGTAGGTCGACTTGCCAAGGCAGATCGTCAAAACGTTACGCGGTATACGGAAGTATTCCACGGTGCGCGCCAAGGCAAACGAGTTCGGCGGGATGATGCAGATGTCGCCGGTGACATCGACAAAGCTGGCGTCATCGAAGTTCTTGGGGTCGACCGTCGCGGAATGGACATTGGTGAAAATCTTGAATTCGGAGGCGCAGCGCACATCATACCCATAACTCGACGTGCCGTAGGAAATCACCTTGCCACCATTGGCGGCAGCACGCACCTGGCCCGGCTCAAACGGCTCGATCATGCCATGTTGTTCGGCCATTCTCCGTATCCAGCGGTCAGACTTGATCGTCATTGCTCAACCCCAAAAAACCGTAGTGAAATGCCTGCCCGGAACAGCAACCTGCTGATGGCTGCGGGCACGCGATCGCATGAAGCCCGCGATCATACATGGGTTGACCCAAAAAGGCATCTGCCACAGGCCAGCCCAAATGCATGCCCCCGTCAGCCCGTGATGTTGATACGGGGCCCTTTGCTGACGCCCTGGGCGGCGCGCTTGGCAAGTTCGGCACCCACTCTCGCGCCCAGTTCGGCGTAGAGTCTGCCGACAGCACCGGCGGGGTCAGCGGCCACAGTGGGCTTGCCCGCGTCAGTCTGCTCACGGATCGTCAGGGACAGCGGCAAACGGGCCAGCACCCGCGTCTGGTATTCCTCGGCCATGCGATCCCCGCCACCTTCGCCGAAGATGGCCTCATGATGACCGCACTGACTGCAAATATGGATGGACATGTTCTCGACGATACCCAGGACCGGCACATGTACCTTGCGGAACATCTCGACACCTTTGCGGGCATCCAGCAACGCGATATCCTGCGGCGTGGTAACGATCACTGCACCAGAGACGGGCACTTTCTGCGAGAGGGTCAACTGGATGTCGCCCGTGCCGGGTGGCATGTCAATGACCAGGTAATCGAGATTGTCCCAGAGCGTTTGGGTCAGCAGCTGCAGGAGCGCGCCGCTGACCATGGGCCCGCGCCACACCATCGGGGTGCTTTCGGTCACCAGATAACCAATCGACATCGTCTGCAACCCCAGTGCCGGTATCGGCCGGAAGGCATTTCCGTCAACCACTTCCGGGCGGACACCTTCAGGCACCCCCAGCATTTGCGGCTGGCTTGGTCCGTATATATCGGCATCAAGCAATCCCACCCTTGCCCCGGCCTGCGCCAGTGCAAGCGCCAGGTTCACGGCCGTCGTTGACTTGCCGACCCCACCCTTGCCAGAGGCCACGGCGATGATGTTCTTGATTCCGGCCATCGCCGGCACCGGGTTTCCGGGTTGGACGGAAGCGATCGAGGCCTGACAGGCCAAGCGGAAAGCGCCCTCGCCAATTTGCGCAGCAATGGCTTCCGCTACTGCGGTTTCAAGCGCTTCCCGCACCCCCGCAATGGGATAGCGCCAGGTAATGCAAATATCAGGGCCTTGTACACCAGGCACGACGCGGACCTCGGCGACCTGGGACAAGGGCGCGAGTGCATAGGGATCTTGCCAATGTTCCAGGGCTGTTTTGAGCTGTTTTGCGTCCACCGTATCGGCCTCTCGAGTCGGTCAAGCGGCGAAAAGGACGCCGCTATGGGGAAGGGAGTGTGATGGCCGCTATGCTAGCGGATTCCGACCCGCCTTTCAAAATTGCCGACCAAAGCGCTCAACTTTTGAAGCCTGTATCAAATGCGCGGTATTCCCCACGCCGGCGCGGGCTTATTGCTTGACATGGCCGCCATCAGCAAGCAAATTTGCCTGCGCATTCTGAACAAGGACCGCGTCCCACATGCATTCCGGACCAGCCAATCCCGCGTCTCACGCTGCCGCCGCCTTTCGCCCGGACATCGAAGGTCTGAGAGCCATCGCCATCCTGCTGGTGGCGCTCTATCACGCCGGTCTGCCCTACCTGACGGGTGGTTTTGTCGGCGTTGACCTCTTTTTCGTACTGTCCGGCTTCCTGATCACCGGTCTGCTGGTCAAGGAAATCGAAACCACCGGCACTGTCCGCTTTACCGTTTTCTATGCCCGCCGAGCTCGCCGCCTGATTCCGGCGGCTGCCCTGATCGTGCTGCTGACCCTCTTCTTCGCTCAGTTCCTTTACGCCCCGCAGGAACTGATCCGCGTCACCAAGGACGCCATCAGCACGTCCCTGTATGCCAGCAATCTGTGGTTCGCTCACGTTTCCACCGATTATCTGGCAGCCGGCGCCGAGAAAAGCCCCCTGCTGCATACCTGGTCGCTGTCCGTCGAAGAACAGTTCTATTTCTTCTGGCCGGTCTTCCTGCTGCTGGGTCTGCGCGGTTTCGGGCAGCGCCCGTCCAGCCGTGGACGCCTGATCATCATTATGGCGGCGCTGGGCGTGCTTTCCTTTGTGGCGGCTGAATGGCTGACCCACGTTGCCCAACCCTGGGCGTTTTTCGCCTCGCCGACGCGCGCCTGGGAATTTGCCGCCGGGGGCCTGGCATGGTTCGTGCCGGCGGCATGGGTCGCGGCACACAAGGCACTTCGCCCGCTGTTGTTCTGGGGCGGCCTGGGGATGTTGCTCGGCGCAGCGTTCGGTTACGGGTATGACACGGTTTTCCCGGGCAAGACCGCGCTCCTGCCAGTGGTCGGCGCCTGCCTCATGTTGATCAGCCATGTGCCGGGCCAACCCTCGGGTGGTGAACGTCTATTGCACCACCCCGTCATGCAATGGCTGGGCAGCCGTTCGTACTCCTGGTACCTGTGGCATTGGCCGGTGCTGATCCTGATCGGCAAGGTCGTGCCCGAACACACCCTGATGATCAAGCTCGGCTGCATCGCGTTGGCACTGCTGCTGGCCGACATCGGCTTCCGTCTCGTGGAAAATCCCCTGCGTTTCAGCCCACTGCTGGCGAAGCGCCCGGCCCATTCCATCGGATTTGCACTGGCCCTGACGTTCCTGTGCATCGGCGCCGCCGCCGGCTGGTACCAGAGCGGAAAGCAGGAATCACAATCCCCGGCGCAGATCTCCTTCACCCGCGCCATGGACGACATTCCGGCAGAAATCTACGACACCCATTGTCACCTGAGCTTCCTCGATGTGGACGCTGGCGACTGCGTGTTTGGCGACACCACGGCCACCACCACCGTAGTGCTGTTCGGTGATTCCCATGCGGCACAATGGTTTCCAGCGCTGGACCAGCTGGCCAGGCAACAGCGTTGGAAGCTGGTCTCCCTGACCAAATCCGCGTGCCCGGTGGCCACGCTTCTGCCCTACAACCGCCAACTGGGACGCCTCTACCATGAGTGCGTCAAGTGGCGCGAACAGACCCTGCAGCGCATCATCGGCCTGCAGCCCGCCATGGTGGTGATGGGGTATTACCGTTATGTATCTGCAGTGGATGACAGCCTGGAACCGATCAGTGACACGGACTGGCGCACCGGCATGCAGTCCACCTTGACGCGATTGGCCAACGCTCACGTCCCGGTTGCCATCATGCGCGATAGCCTGCGGCCGGGCTTCGACGTACCCACCTGTCTGGCCAGGCAGGTCAAACTGCCCTGGCGCGGGCTTGACTGCCAATATCCGCGCCAACCGGCGTTGGATTTGATGGAATACCGCTTGAACCAGGAAGCGGCCAACGGCCTTTCCCGGGTGGCTTTCGTCGACTTGAGCGACGACATCTGTCGCAGCGACGCCTGCTCCCCCTTCGACGCGGAACGCGATCTGGTGTGGTTCCGCGACGATCACCACCTGACCACCGAGGCTGTTCGTTATCTCGCCCCGCGCCTTCAAGGTGCACTCGAAGCCATGATGGTGGCAAAATAGGCGTTTGCCCCACTGCGGCGTGCCATGGCGTCAGGGCCCTCCCTTCGCTATAGTTAACGCCCTGAAAATCAACGCCAAACGGGTTTACGCCGCTCATGACTTCGCCACGCCGCAATATTCTGGTCACCAGTGCCCTGCCTTATGCCAACGGCCCGATCCACCTGGGTCACATGCTGGAGTACATCCAGACTGATATTTGGGTACGTTTCCAGAAAATGCGCGGGGAAAACTGCTTTTACGTGTGTGCCGACGACGCCCATGGCACCGCCATCATGCTCAAGGCCGAACAATTGGGCCGCACCCCGGAAGAACAAATCGCCCAGGTGCAGGTGGAACACGAACGCGATTTCGCCGGCTTCATGGTCGGTTTCGACAACTACTACTCCACCCATTCACCGGAAAACCGCGAATTTTCTGAACTGATCTATGCGCGCAATCGCGACAAGGGGTTCATCGTTGCGCGGGAAATCACGCAACTGTTCGATCCCGAGAAAAAAATGTTTCTTGCCGACCGTTTCGTGAAAGGCAGCTGTCCCAAATGCGGCGCCGACGATCAGTACGGCGACAACTGCGAAGCCTGTGGTTCAACCTACGCCGCGCACGAACTGAAAAATCCGCGCTCCACCATTTCCGGTGCGACGCCGGTGCTGAAGGAAAACACGCAGCTGTTTTTCGACCTGCCCAAGTTTCAGGACATGCTGGAAAACTGGATTCGCTCTGGCAGCCTGCAGGAAGGCATCGCCAACAAGCTCGAAGAGTGGCTGAAGGCCGGCCTGCAGCAGTGGGACATTTCGCGGGAAGCGCCTTATTTCGGCTTCGAGATTCCTGATCATCCAGGCAAGTATTTCTACGTGTGGCTGGATGCCCCCATTGGCTACATGGCGAGTTTCAAGAACCTGTGCAGCAAGCGTGGGGACATTGATTTCGACGCGTTCTGGGGCAAGGATTCCACGGCCGAGCTTTACCATTTCATCGGCAAGGACATCATCAGTTTTCACGGCTTGTTCTGGCCCGCGATGCTGACCGGCGCGGATTTCCGCACCCCCACGGCGATCTGCTCGCACGGTTTCGTGACCGTCAACGGCCAGAAAATGTCGAAATCCCGTGGCACGTTCGTGAAGGCCGAGATTTATCTCAAGCACCTGAAACCTGAATACCTGCGTTATTACTTTGCGGCCAAACTGGGCAGCCGCATCGACGACATTGATTTGAACCTGGAAGATTTTGCCCAGCGCGTGAACGCCGACCTGGTGAACAAGGTCGTCAACCTTGCCAGTCGTTGCGCCGGTTTCATCAACAAGAAATTCGACGGCCAGCTGTCTGCCGACTGCGGCGAGAGCGATCTACTTGTCGAGTTCATGGCGGCCGGCAATGAGATCGCGGAGTGTTACGAGCAGCGCGAATTCGGCAAGGCCATTCGCCACATCATGGCGCTGGCCGACAAGGCCAACCAGTATGTCGATGACAAAAAGCCGTGGGCGCTGGCCAAGGACGCGGCCAACGATGCCGAGGTGCAAGCGATTTGTTCTGTCGGCCTCAACATGTTCCGCCTGTTGATGATTTACCTGAAGCCGGTGCTGCCTGCGTTGGCGCAGTCGGTCGAAGATTTCCTCGCCATTCCGGCATTAAGCTGGCGGGATCATGCGGGCTTGCTGCAAGGCCACACGATCAAACCCTTCCAGGCCTTGATGCAACGCATAGAAAAAACACAGATAGATGCCATGATCGACGATTCGAAAGCAGACGCAGAAAAAGAGAAAGCCGCAGCCCCTGCCGTGACCAAGGTCGAGCAGGAGCCCATTGCGCCCACTATTGCCATCGACGACTTTGCCAAGGTTGACCTGCGGATTGTCCGCATTGCCAACGCGGAACACGTCGTCGGGGCTGATAAATTGTTGAAACTGACCCTGGATCTGGGCAATGAAACCCGCACTGTGTTCGCCGGCATCAAATCTGCCTACCAACCGGAGCAGTTGATCGGTCGCCTGACCGTCATGGTCGCCAACCTGGCGCCGCGCAAAATGAAATTCGGCCTGTCGGAAGGCATGGTGATGGCTGCCGGTCCCGGTGGCAAGGACATTTACCTGCTGTCTCCCGACAGTGGCGCCCAACCGGGCATGCGCATCAAGTAACAAGTACGCGAGCGTCAGAACCAACGAGAACCTGTCATGCCTGAGTTTCTGATCATATTGGTAAGCACCATCCTGGTGAACAATTTTGTTCTGGTCCAGTTCCTCGGGCTGTGCCCCTTCATGGGGGTGTCCAACAAGCTCGAATCGGCCATGGGCATGGCAATGGCCACCACCTTCGTCCTGACGCTTTCATCTGTGCTCAGTCACCTCTCCTACGAGTGGATTCTGAAGCCGCTCGACGTGGAATACCTGCGCACCATAACCTTCATTCTGGTCATTGCCGTGACCGTGCAATTCACCGAAATGGTGGTCAAGAAAACCAGCCCGGTACTCTATCGCGTGCTGGGAATATTCCTGCCGCTGATCACAGTAAATTGTGCCGTGCTCGGTGTTGCGTTGCTCACCGTGAAAAAGGGCATCGACAGCGTGATGGATGCCTTTCTTTACGGTTTCGGCGCAGCGATCGGTTTTTCGCTGGTGCTGATCCTGTTTGCCGCGATGCGCGAACGCATTGCGGTCGCGGATGTGCCGGCGCCGTTCAAAGGGACGTCGATCGGCATGATAACGGCGGGACTGATGTCGCTGGCGTTCATGGGCTTTTCCGGCCTGATCAAACTGTAACGCCCACGTTGTAGTAGAGGACTCTTATGGATGCCATTATATCCAGCATGGGCGCCGTCATGGCACTGGTCGCCCTGGGCCTGGTGTTCGGTGCCGTGCTTGGCTACGCCGCCGTGAAATTCCATGTGGAAGCAGACCCCATCGTGGACAAGGTGGATGCCATTTTGCCGCAGACCCAATGCGGTCAGTGTGGCTATCCCGGTTGCCATCCGTACGCGGAAGCCGTCGTGGGCGGAGCGGACGTGCACCTGTGTATTCCGGGCGGAGAACCGACCGCCAAGCAACTGGCAGAAATGCTGGGCCGCGAGTACAGCCCGGGCAACGACCTGCTCAGCGAGGCTCACCCACCAAAGCTGGTGGCCTACATCCTGGAAGACAAATGCATCGGCTGCACCAAGTGCATTCAGGCCTGCCCGGTGGACGCCATCGTGGGTGCCGCCAAATTGATGCATACCGTGGTCGCCGACGAGTGCACGGGCTGTGACCTGTGCGTTGAACCCTGCCCGGTCGACTGCATCGAGATGCGCCCGGTACAGGTCACCCCGCAAACCTGGATCTGGGAACGGCCGCGCGGCGCGGGTGTATCGCCCGGCAAGCTGATCCCCGTCCAGATGATTTCGTAAAGGCTGGCCGTCATGACCGCGAATCTCACCCCAAGCGCAGAATCCCCCCAGGAACAACATCGCAAGATGAATCAACGCATCCGGCTGTGGGACATTCCGGGCGGCGTACACCCCCCCGAAAACAAGGCGCAGTCGGTACAATCGCCCATTCGACCCGGCCCACTTCCCAAGACGCTGGTGGTGCCGTTGCAACAGCACATCGGCAGCCCATGCCGGCCGCTCGTGCAGGTGGGCGACAGCGTTCTGAAGGGCCAGAAAATCGCCGAGCCGGAAGGATTTGTCGGCGCCCCGGTGCATGCCCCCTCTTCCGGTACGATCAAGGCAATCGGCCTCGCGCCGGTACAACATCCTTCTGAAATACAAGGAATGTGCATCAGCATCGAGACGGATGGCAGTGACCGCTGGATCGGGCATGCCGGGCTTCCCGATTACACCCGGCTGGAACGATCAGCCGTGCTGGCACTTATTCGCGATGCCGGCATTGTCGGCATGGGCGGCGCCGGTTTCCCCACGGCCGTAAAGCTGGCGCCCAGATCCGACCAGAAAATTGAACACCTGATCCTCAATGCGGTGGAATGCGAACCCTACATCACCGCTGACGACATGCTCATGCGCGAGCGCGCGCAGGACGTCATCGCCGGCCTGAAGATCATGGCCTGGCTCGTCAACCCCGAACAGGTACTGATTGGCATTGAAGACAACAAGCCACAAGCGGTAGCTGCCATGCGCGTGGCCGCCCAGGGCACGGGTTTCAGCGTTATTGTGGTGCCCACCAAGTACCCCTCGGGCGGCGAAAAACAGATCATCCAGCTGCTCACCGGCAAGGAAGTCGCCAGTGGCAAACTGCCGGCCGATGTCGGTGTCGTGTGTCAGAACACAGGCACGGCCCATGCCGTCGCACGCGCCATTCTCCATGGTGAGCCGCTGATTTCCCGCGTTACCACCCTGACCGGCGATGCCATTGCCGACAAGGGCAACTACGATTTGCTGGTCGGTACGCCCGTGGCCGATGCCCTGCAGCATGCGCGTTTCGAGGCGAGGAAACTGCATCGACTGGTCATGGGTGGACCCATGATGGGTTTCACCCTGCACGACATGAAGGTGCCCGTCGTCAAAACCACCAATTGTCTGCTGGCCGGAAGCGCCGCCGAGCTGCCGGATCCGGGCCCGGAAATGCCCTGCATCCGCTGCGGTGCCTGCGCACAATCCTGCCCCATGTCCTTGCTGCCACAGCAATTGTACTGGTTCTCGAAGAGCGGTGATCACGACAAGGCGCAGCTGTACAACCTGTTCGACTGCATAGAGTGCGGCGCTTGCGCATTCGTTTGCCCAAGCCACATTCCCCTGGTGCAGTACTACCGTCACGAAAAAGGTGAAATCCGCAAACTGGAGCAGGAAAAACGTAAATCAGAGCGTGCCCGCATCCGCTTTGACGCACGCAAGGCCCGCGAAGAACGCGAAGAACGCGAGAAAGAAGAAAAACGTCGCCAACGTGCGCAAGCGGCAGCAGACAAACAGAAAGCAGCGCAGGCCGCTGCGTCAGCCACCGCCGCCGCGGCAGCGGCCGTTCCGGATAACGCGTCGGCTGAGGGTAGCCCCGCAGACGTCGTCGATCCCGTGCTGCTGCTGAAAACCGCCTGGACCACGGCGCAGAAAAAGTGGAAAGACGCCGAGAAAGCCCTGCAGGTCGCTGAACAGGCGGGCAATCCAAAAGTCGACCTGATGCGCGACAAGGTGGAAAAGCTGCAGATGAAAGCCGAGGACGCCCGCAAAGCCTACGAAGAGGCACGCGCCGGTACAACGCCCAATGCACAGGGCGAGCCTGCCCAAGCCAGTCAGAATCCCCTGGAATAATTCATGTCACTGATTACCGTTACTTCGCCGCATCTGCATCGCCCCCTGAGTACCGGGGAGGTGATGCGTGCCGTTATTATCGCCACCCTGCCAGGCCTGGCTGCACTGACCTGGTTTTTTGGCTGGGGCAACCTCATCAACATCGTCTGGGCGGGCCTGCTGGCAATCGGTCTTGAAGCGCTCATGCTGCACCTGCGCGGGCGCCCGGTCGTGTTCTTTCTCAAGGACAACAGTGCCCTGGTCACGGCCATTCTGCTGGGGCTCGCACTCCCACCCACCGCTCCCTTCTGGGTGACGGCTGTCGCGATGCTGTTTGCCATCGTCATTGCCAAGCACCTCTATGGTGGCTTGGGCAGTAATCCGTTCAATCCCGCCATGATCGGGTATGTCGTCGTGCTGGTTTCCTTTCCGAAACAGATGACGGCGTGGTTGCCGGCGCAATCATTGGATGGGGCCTCTGCACTGGGCTTTGTTGACTCGCTGAGTCTGATTTTTACCGGGCACGTCGCGGAGCGTGGGGTTGATGCCTTCACCCTCGCCACCCCGCTGGACACCTTCCGCATTTATCACGGCCAATTCGAGAAACTGGCCGACATGCAGGTCATGAAAGGCCAATGGGCTGGCGTCGGCTGGGAATGGATCAACCTGGGCTTTCTGTTGGGCGGTTGTTACCTGTTGGCACGCCGCCTGATTACCTGGCACATTCCTGTGAGCATGCTGGCCGCCATGGGCTTGCTCGCCCTGCCGTTTTACGCAGCAGACCCGCACAACTACGGCTCCCCCTTGTTCCATTGGTTCAGTGGTGGCGCCATGCTGGGCGCTTTCTTTATCGCCACGGATCCAGTGACCGCTGCCACCAGCGCGCGCGGCAAGCTGATTTTCGGCGCGGGCATCGGTGTACTGGTTTACGTGATTCGCACGTTCGGCGGCTACCCGGATGCCGTTGCCTTCAGCGTGTTGATCATGAACATCGCTGCACCCATGCTGGATTATTACACCCAGCCTCGTACCTATGGTCACGGCGCGCCCAAACGGGGTTTGCCGCCGAAACACGATTCAACGAAGCAATAGGAGCCAGGCATGCTGTTGAAATCGGTCAGTAAAAACAGCCTGGTGCTGGGGGCATTCGCCATTGCCACCACGGGGCTTGTCGTCGCGACCCAGCTGGGAACGGCCCAGCGCATTGACGAACAACAAGAAATCGCCTTGCAGAAATCCCTCGCCGATGTCTTGCCGGAAGGCCGCTACGATAACGCCGTGGGCAAGGACACGATCGTGCTGGCACCCGATCCTCTGCTCGGCACGAGCAAACCCTCGATTGCCTATGTTGCGAAACGGGGCAGCGAACCACAGGCGCTGGTCATTCAGGCGGTAGCGCCCGAAGGATACGGTGGGTCCATCAACCTGTTGGTGGGCATCGACAAGTCAGGCAAGATTACCGGCGTGCGCGCCGTGACGCCGCACGCTGAAACGCCCGGGCTGGGGGACAAAATTGAATTGAAGAAATCCCCCTGGGTATTGGGCTTCAATGGCAAATCGCTCGAAGATCCCGAACCTGCGCGCTGGGGCGTAAAAAAGGATGGTGGGGTGTTCGATGCGTTCACCGGCGCCACCATTACGCCACGCGCAGTCGTTGGCGCTGTAAAGAACACGTTATTGTACGTAAACCAGCATCAAGACACCCTGTTCGCCCCGTCTACCCCTGCCGGAGAGACTCCGCATGACGCAAGATGAATTCAAGAAAATCACACAGGATGGCCTGTGGAAAAACAACCCGGCCCTGGTGCAGGCATTGGGACTGTGCCCCTTGCTCGCCGTTTCGTCGAATGTCGTCAATGCTCTCGGCATGGGACTCGCAACAATTGCGGTGCTCACCCTGTCGAACACGGCCGTGTCGCTGATACGCAATCACACCACCGCAACCGTTCGTCTGCCTACCTACATATTGATCATCGCGGCATTCACGACCTGCATTGAATTCGTCATGCACGCGTTTACCTACGACTTGTACCTCACGCTCGGTATATTCATTGCCTTGATCGTGACCAACTGCAACGTACTTGGACGTGCCGACGGCTTTGCCAGCAAACATCCCGTGCTTCCGTCTGCCATGGACGGACTCATGAACGGCGTGGGCTTCGCTGCCGTGTTGGTCGTTCTCGGGGCGATACGCGAAGTGATTGGCAGTGGCACCCTGTTTGCCGATATGCATCTATTGTTCGGGGAAGGCGCCCGTCACTGGACACTGTCGATCGGCAACGACTATCCAGGCTTTCTGTTCGCTATTTTGCCTCCGGGCGCCTTCGTTTTCATGGGCCTGCTGATTGCGCTGAAAAACGTCATCGACAAGCGCATGGCGGAACGCGTCAAGGCCACGCAGGCGGAAACCCCTGTCGCTTCACGCCGCGTCAGAACCACCGGCCATATTTCATGAACGCTGCCAAGCGTCTGGAAATATTTCGTCGGCTGCACGCCCAAAACCCGAACCCGACGACCGAACTGGAATACCACACGCCCTTCGAGCTGCTGATCGCCGTTATTCTTTCTGCCCAGGCGACTGATGTGTCGGTCAATAAAGCCACGCGCATGTTGTACCCAGTGGCCAACACGCCGGCAAAAATCCATGCTCTGGGTGTCGATGGATTGAAGCACTACATCAAGACCATCGGACTCTTCAACAGCAAGGCGGAAAACGTCATCAAGACCTGCCGCATCCTGCTCGACCAATATGGCGGAGAAGTTCCGGCCGACCGCGACGCTCTCGAATCCTTGCCCGGCGTAGGCCGCAAGACGGCCAATGTGGTGCTGAATACGGCGTTCCGTCAGCCCACCATGGCGGTGGATACACATATATTTCGCGTGTCGAACCGTACCGGCATCGCGCCGGGCAAAAATGTGCTGGACGTCGAAAAAAAGCTGCTCAAACACGTGCCCAAGGATTACCTGATGGATGCGCATCACTGGCTGATTCTGCATGGGCGATATACGTGTACGGCGCGCAAGCCCAAATGTGGTTCCTGCCTCATTGAGGATTTGTGCGAGTTCAAGGACAAGACAGACGATTGATTGTTTTCTTTACCGGCTGCTGTCACCTTTGAGGGCAGGCCGACGGGCTTGTCATTCCCGGGCGATGCCCCTACGATGATGCCCTTTCATGGTGTCTATAACGAATCAGGTGATGTGATGCTCGACAAGAAACTGCTGGAATTGCTGGTGTGCCCGGTGAGCAAGGGCAAGCTCGAATACGATACTGCCCGGAATGAGCTGGTGAGTTTGTCGAGTAATCTGGCGTACCCCGTGCGGGATGGCATTCCTGTCATGCTCGAAGAAGAAGCACGGCCACTGTCGCTGGATGAAAAAGAAGCCTGGTTGAAAAAACGGAAATAATGCGGGCCTGGCGACAGGGTTCTTCAACCCGCCGCCGAAAAACTCCACCGCTCTTCAACATAATCCTTTTGCGCCAGCCGTTCTTCGATATAGCAGCCGTTCATCCAACGGCAGCCGCGCGCATCGAGGAATGCGGCCTGTTGCTCGTTCAGCACACCGGGGGCCACTACCTGCAAACCCAGTTGGCGGGCGAGATAAAGTATGCCGTCGACAATGGCCTCGTCTGTCGGCGCCTCACCGATGCCGTTAATCAGCTTCCCGCTCAAGGTGACGAAACTGAACGGAATCTTGCGCAACATGCTCACCGGGGCAAAACCGGTACCGAATTCATCAATCGCAAACTGGAAACCATGACGCTTGAGGGCCAGCACCGCCTCGATGGTTTCACGCTCGCGCACCATGGCGGCGGCTTCCGGCAGTTCAATGACGACGTTACAGGCCTCGATACCGTGTTGACGAATTTCGTTGATCAACCAGGGAACGGCGTCTTCCTGGCTGAGAAAAGCCGGGGTGACGGCCAGCAGAATCAAGGTGGTCGGGTCCCGCGGGTCGAACGAATGCTGGCGGGTGACGGTGGCAAGCCCTTCCTGCCACAGCCAGCGACAGAGTTCCGCGCCTAGCCCCGCGTCTTCGGCGATGCCGCGAAAATCGGACATTTCCAGCATGCCCCGCTGTGGGTGCAGCCATTGCGCCGACAACGCCAGAGCCTGGATGCGGCCGGAGGACACGTCGACCACCGGTTGCATGGCAATCGAGAACTGCTTCTTTTCGAAAGCTTTGTGCAGCTCGAATTCGGTCTGCACGCGCTCGGCCAGCTCCTTGTTCATCTCGACGGTAAAATACTGGTAGGTATTGCGACCAAGCAACTTGGCGCGCTGGGTGGCTGCTTCGGCATTCTTGAGCAGCGATGCGACACTGTCCCCGCACTGCGGATAGACGGCAACCCCCACCGAGCAGCTGGAATAGATTTCATGGCCTTCGAGCAGGTAGGGTTCGTGCAGGCGTTCGACGAGCTTGCGGGCGACAAGCCCGGCATTTTCCGGTTGTTCGATATAACTGAGCACGACGACGAATTCATCGCCTTCCATGCGGGCGAGCACGTCTTCGCGACGAATGAGCTGTTTGATGCGGTTGGCGACCTGCACCATCATCTGGTCGCCCAGCTCGTGGCCAGCGCTTTCGTTCAGATAACGGAAGTGGTCGAGGTCGAGATAGAGTACCGCACAATGCTGACTGCGTTGGCGCGCCTTGCGTAACACGCGATCGAGCGATTCCTCCAGGCGTACCCGCGTCGGAAGCCCCGTAATATTGTCGTTATGACTCAGGGTCGAGATCTTGTCCTTGGATTCGCGGGTGTCTTTCAATTCGCGAAACGCGATGATGTGTTTGATGTCTTCCTTGTCGCGCATCGGAATGGCAGCGAACTTGACCCGCGTGGACTCGCCGTCGACACGCCATAGCGTCGCACTGTCCACCTGTAAAATCTGCTCGGCACGGGTGACCGTGTTGATGGGGTGTTCCTGCCAGTGCGACACCAGTGCAGGCGCGGGTTCGTCGAGCATGGACTCGACAAACTTGCCGATCAGGAAGGTCGCGCGCCCGCGCAAAATACATTCGGCGGCATAATTGACGAAACAGATCTTGCCTTCTTCGTCGAGGGCAATGATGCCCTCCTTGTCATTTTCGATCAGCGATGCACTTTGCTTGTCGCCGATGTTTTCAATGATGCAGCGATACTTGTATTGCAAGAGGAAGAATTTCACCAGCGAAAAAAACTGCTCGATCTCGAACGGCTTGGCCAGCACTTCGATCGAGGCGGCCAGTTCGGGGTAAAGTTTGAGGCGACGATCAGAAAAACCCGACGTCATCAACAGGAGCGGAATATGGGCGGTTTTCTTGTCGGCCTTGAGCGCATTGATGACCTGGAACGCATCCGGTTGCGTCACGGCAGAATCCACCATGATCAAGGCGGGCGCTTTTTCCTGGGCAAGCTGCATCAGGGCATCGGCATCTTCGGCAGCGGTCATCTCGACTTCCATCGCCTGAAAAATATGGCGATAGGCATCGACATGCTTGGAAACCGAATCGTATAGAACCACGAGGGCCTGTTGGGCAGGTGCCGCCTCTTGGGTGGGTGCCGCGGATACTTCTGTCATGTCTCGACGACTCTCGGTTGAAATCCTGTATCAGTAACGTCCAGATTCGGCCGCGATGGCGCCTTTCAGTGTTTACCGACGCGATCCAGAATGGCTTGCAGCTGATCGGCGCGAAAGGGCTTCTGCATGTAATCATCCATGCCGGCGGACAGGCACTGTTGCCGGCATTCATCCCCGTCACTGGCCGTGAGCGCAATGATGGTGGCACGATCGCCACAGCTTTTTTCCCATTCACGAATGATGCGGGTCGCCTCAAAACCATCCATGACCGGCATCTCGCAATCCATCAAAATGAAATCATAACGGTTGTCACGCACGGCATCGATGGCTTCCTCGCCATTGTTGGTAACGTCGGCCGTGATACCCAGGCGGCGCAACGCCCCCTTGGCAATGATCTGGTTGACCTCGTTGTCCTCCACCAGCAGTGCGCGCAGGTTACGCCGCTCACCGTGGCTCATGAGCACGTGTTGGGTGACCAGCACCGGCTGCATCTGGCGTTGCTGGGCCAGCGCCGCACGGAAGGCCTCGATCAACAACCCCTTGCGCAAAGGCTTGCCGAGCAACGCACTGACTCCCACGCCGCCAGCGATGGCAGGCGTTACCCCTTCATCGGGATTGGCCAACATGACGATGGCAATGTTCTTGAACGCGGCCTGCGCCCTGACCTCTTGAGCCAGATGGATGCCGGCCAGCTTGAGCTCATGCAAGTCGATCAGCAGAAAATCAATCGGTGCCAACGTGTTGTTCTCTTGCGTCAGCACTTTCAATGCGTGCTCACCGGTACCCACCCAATCCACTTTCATGCGTTCCTGGCGGCAGATTTCGGTCAACCAGCTGCGATCTTCGAGGGTGTCGTTGGCGATCAGGATACGCTTCCCGGCCAATACCCGCTGCTCGTGCTGCAGTTGCTCGCCCTTCTCGAATCGGAGGGACACCAGGTAGCTACTGCCGACGTTTTCGGTGGAACGCAACGACAGACGACCGCCCATGCGATCGATCAATTCCTTCGCGATGGCAAGCCCCACCCCCAGATCAGACAAGCGCTGGGCAAAGTCTACCCGCGGGTTTTCAAACAGGGCCTGAATATCCTTGCGACGATGATCCGAGACACCCAGGCCGGTGTCGCTGATCTCGAACTCGATGGTGGCGCTGGTGTTGGTTTCCACCATGCATTGGGCCTTGATCGTTACACCGCCCTCGACTGTGTCGCGGAAGGCGTGATTGAGCAGGCATTGCAGGATCTGGCGAACGCGGTTCGGATCGCCGATCAGGTATTCAGGAACGCTGGGGCCAACGAGCGTGGCAAATTCCAACGACTTCTTGGTGGCCTGATCCTGAAAGCTTTCCAGCAGGTCTTCGAGCACGTAACGGGTGTTGAAGCATATCGATTCAAATTCGAGATGATCGCTTTCGAGCTGGGTAAAGTCGGCAATCTCGCTGTTGGATTTGTGCAGATCACGTCCGGCCTGATAGGCCAATCCCAGTTCCTGACGCAGATCGGCGGACAGGTCGCTCCGATCCAGCACCTGACCCACCACATTAAGCAGAAGGGCCAGCGGGCCACGCATTTCATGATTGAGATGCTCGAGAAACTGGGTCTTGGCCGTCGACATCCCCTCGGACGTCGACAGCCGCGACTTCAGCTGTTGATAGGCCGCCACCGACTCCGAAATATCCTGAAAAAACAGCAGCGTATAACGATTATCCTGCATCGCCACCCGCTGCACCATCAGACTCAGGCGGGTCTGGGTGCCACACAGCGCCGTGACCGGCTGTGACCACAACTGCGGCGTTGCGGCCATGTAATCGCCGATATAACGAGGCACGTTGCCGGCGTACTCACGCGGACAGGGAATGAAACGATCGAACGGTTTTCCCGTCAGCTGGTTTTCCTTTTCCTGGAAAAGCGCCTGCGCCGCCGCATTGGCGGCAAGTACCTGTCCCGCCTCATCGAACAACATCGCCGGCTCGCTCATCTGCAGGATGAGAACGGCGAAAGCGCCAGCGTCGCCATCGGGGGCAGGCAGTGAAATTTCGGTAGACATGGCGTGCAACGGTTCCGATAACGGATGCTGAAGATCCCTGGGGCCAGCATCAGATTAAAAGGGCTATCGGCTCAGTATAGTTGGGATTTACAAGGTGCGAACGGATTGGAGGGGGTGAGAATGGCAACGCAGGCAAGGACCATGAACGAAAACGCCCGCCAGGGTGGCGGGCGTTTCGGATCAACCGGCAACAACGGCTGAAAAGCAGCGATTACTTGAGCTTGCGGCCCTTGTTGGCAGCGATACGCATGCGCAGGGCGTTGAGGCGAATGAAGCCTTCCGCATCTTTCTGGTTGTAAGCACCGCGGTCATCTTCGAATGTCGCAATCGACACATCGAACAGGCTGTCGTTGGAACGACGACCCGCCACCGATACGTTGCCCTTGTAGAGCTTCAGACGCACATCACCATTGACGTACTGCTGGGTCGCATCAATCAGGGATTGCAGGGCAAGACGTTCGGGCGACCACCAGTAACCGTTATAGATCAGGCTCGCGTAGCGCGGCATCAGGTCGTCTTTCAGGTGCGCGGTTTCGCGATCCAGGGTGATCGACTCGATGGCACGGTGCGCCTTGAGCAGGATGGTTCCCCCTGGGGTTTCGTAGCAGCCGCGTGACTTCATGCCGACATAGCGGTTTTCCACCAGGTCGAGACGGCCGATACCGTTGGCGCCACCGATGGTGTTCAGGTGTGCCAGCAGGGTGGCCGGGCTCATACGCACGCCGTCGACCGCCACCGGGTCACCGTTCTCGAACGCGATATCGACATAGGTCGCCTTGTCTGGCGCGTTCTCAGGGCTCACCGACCAGCGCCACATGTCTTCTTCGGCTTCGGTCCAGGTGTCTTCAAGAATGCCGCCTTCGTAGGAGATGTGCAGCAGGTTGGCGTCCATCGAGTAAGGTGACTTGCCCTTTTTCTTCTCGATGTAGATGCCGTTTTTCTCGGCATAGGCCAGCAAGGATTCGCGGGAGTTCAGATCCCACTCACGCCACGGCGCGATGACCTTGATGCCCGGGGTCAATGCGTAGGCACCCAGTTCGAAACGGACCTGATCGTTGCCCTTGCCGGTGGCACCGTGCGAGATGGCGTCGGCCTTGGTCATTTCGGCGATTTCCACCAGGCGCTTGGCAATCAGGGGACGCGCGATCGAGGTACCGAGCAGGTACTCGCCTTCATACAGGGTGTTGGCGCGGAACATGGGGAAGACGAAGTCGCGGGCGAACTCTTCGCGCACGTCTTCGATAAAGATTTCCTTGATGCCCATCGCCTTGGCTTTTTCACGGGCGGGTTCCACTTCTTCGCCCTGACCGAGGTCAGCAGTGAAGGTCACGACTTCACAGTGATAGGTTTCTTGCAGCCATTTGAGGATGATGGAGGTGTCCAGTCCGCCAGAATAGGCAAGCACGACTTTTTTGATGTCAGACATTGCGGGAACCTTTTCGAGATATAAAACCGTGGGGGTGTTGCTTTTAGGGGGCGTATTCTAACGGGTCGGGGGGATGGATGCCTACAGATTTTGGCTTGGTTGCCCAAGGTTGGGTGGACCGGAGCGTGGGGAAAGTCGGTTCGGAAACGTCGCCGGCAGGGATGCCGGCGTCGAGCCTACAGGGACGTATTCACGGCGTTTTCAGAACCGACTTTCCCCACGCTCCGGTCCGGATCGATCGTTGCAGAGATTTTCGTTGAACTTGGGGTCAACCTTTCACGAGTTGAACGAGCACCCGGCGGTTGACGGCGACGTTCCTGTTATTGCCTTTTTTGATGACGTTACGCGTTTCACCCCAATAACGCATCAGGATCATGTCAGCAGCAACACCCTTGCTGATGAGGTACTCACGCGCAGCATTCGCCCGCAGACGGGAAAGCTCCCAGTTGTGGCCGCGACGACCCACCGTGTCCGTGTGACCATCGATGATGATCTTCTTCACGCTGGAATCCAGCGCCAGGTAACCCGCCAACAAGTCCAGCCGTTGCTGGGTAGTGCCTTCAACCTTCCACAGATCCGTTCTGAAATGCAGCATCGATGCCTGCAATTGCTCGAAATTGGCAGGAAACAACGACGTCATGCAACTCAGGTAGCCCTGGTATGCGGTGCCGAAATTGACCGCCGAAACATCCACCTGGATATCGTGCGGCGCATACCAACCGGGCATCTTGATCGACGGGAACATGCCCGACTGCAGCTCGGCAAGAAAGCGCTGGGCAATATTCTCCCCCACGACCACCGGTTTGGTCCCCGGCACAACATCGGTGGCGCCCACGGCAATGGATTTGACGCCGTCATGCCATACCGGTGCCGACACTGCCAGCTGCGCCTTGCCGGATTTGTACACCGGTTGCAGGGTCTTCAGGTAAAACTGCAAGCGCTCACCCGCACGCAGCGAAAACACGGCCTCGCCATAATTGGGAACGGCTTGCCACAATTTGCATTCGAGGGGGGAAGGCTCAAGGTTCCAGCTTGCCACATCAAGACGCGCCTCATAGCTGGTGGCATGCGCGGACGATACCCACAAGCCCAGCATCAGCCCGACCAGCACCCCGGTGCAGACCAACCAGAGGGGGCGCGTGCCGGCGGCGCGGGCGGTATCCGGAATTTCATTGGGTGAATAAGGGTTGAGCGACATGACTGCAGAGCACCGGGCCTTGATGCAAGTTTAGTCGGCAGATCCGTAGCAAACTTGAGCGCGATCACCCCGGTAAGGTAGGATGCGGCTTTAATCAGGTCGAGGCAATTTCCGTGGGTTCCAAAGACAAGCATCCCCTCGCCCGCCGTTTTCGTGGCTTTTTACCCGTTGTCATCGATGTAGAGACCGGGGGATTCAATGCCTCGACCGATGCCTTGCTGGAAGTCGCCGCCGTCACCCTGCACTTCGATGACCACGGCTGGCTCACCAAGCACCATACCCGACACTTCCATGTGGCACCGTTTGCCGGCGCCAATATCGAAAAGGCGGCCCTGGAATTCACCGGGATCGATCCCTATCACCCGTTCCGCAATGCGGTGGACGAAAAAGACGCGCTGACGACCATTTTTTCGGACATCCGCAAGGCCATCCAGACGTTTGAGTGCAACCGTGCCGTACTGGTCGGCCATAACGCGTTCTTCGACCATCAGTTCCTGTTCGCGGCGACGTCACGCGCGCAGATCAAGCGCAATCCCTTTCATCCCTTCAGTTGTTTCGATACGGCGACGCTCGCGGGGGTTGCGCTGGGACAAACCGTGCTGGCGCGCGCCTGTCATGCGGCTGGCATTACGTTCTGCCAGAAAGAAGCCCACTCGGCCCTCTATGACGCCGAGAAAACCGCCGATCTGTTCTGTCACATCGTCAATCGCTGGAAAGCTCTGGGTGGGCTGGACGAGGCGCTGCCCCTGGGACCGGAGGGTGAGGTAGAAGATTGAGCCGCACCCCGCCGGAGTGAGCGGGAAGCGGCTTGGAAATGCCCTGCGCGACCCGAGGAATCAGGGCCGTTCGAGGATTTTGACTGTGCCGGTTTGCCCATCAAACCGTATTTTCATGCCGGTCTGCAGGGTGTTGAGCAAGCCTTTGATCCCGACAATGGCGGGAATACCCATTTCCCGCGCCACGATGGCCGAGTGCGACAGCAGGCTGCCCCGCTCCACCAGCAAGCCCGAGACACTCGGGAACAACGGCACCCAGCCCGGATCGGTGCGCTTGGCCACCAGGATCTGACCGTCGAGGGACAGGTCTTCATTGGGGGAATGCACCACGCGCACAATGCCTTCCACGATGCCCGGACAGCAGGCCAGCCCCTTCAAATCGTAGTCCGCGCCCGCTTCGACTTCCGGCGTTTCCGGTTCGTCGAGGAAATGATTTTTCCAGTACACCGGTCCCCGGGTCTGGAAGCGGATTTTCGGTTCCAGACCTTCAAACTCGGCATATTCGCCTTTGCGCAGACTCACGACGCTCTTGAGGTTGTAGGCGGTCAAGGTGCCCTGGTGGATACCGTAGATTTCCTGCAAGGTGAGGAAGAAAATATCGGTGGGCTTGTCGAGCACGCCCATGCCGGTGAGTTTTTCTCCCATCGACTGGAACATCGAACGCGCCACCCCGTAGGCACGGGTGCGCGCAAAACGTGTGTTTTCGCGGTTGCGTACCGCCTTGCGTGCGTGTTCGAGCGACCAGAAATAGACGTTCTTTTTCCACCCCTGTAACGCTTTTTCGACGCGGGTCGTGGCGGTGCTGCGCAGCGCTTTCTCGCGCTTTTCGTACTCTTCGAGATTGGTGGTGCCCGACCGCAGATAGTTCTTCAGGCACACGAACAGGAAGGCCGGATCGGTGAACAGATCCTTTTCTTCCAGTTTCATTTCGCTCATGCAGCGGAAGCCGAAGCGATCGATGTAGTCGCACACCTTGAGATAAAAATCAGTGTAGGGGCTTTGCTTCAGGACTTCGAGCAAATGATCATCGCGAGTGGATTCGATCAACCGGCGCAACCCTTCATTGGCGGCAACTTCACCGGCCATCCTGATCAGCGTTTTGGTCGGCAGCGCGCTTTCCAGATTGCCCTCGCCCGCCAGCAGGTCGTTCTGGATATTTTCATCGAGTCCGGTCAGCCATAGCCCGGTCAGTTTCTTGAGCATGCCGAAATGCACCATGCACAAGAAATCGTTGATGATCGGTGCTTTCCATTTATCGAGCATGACACGATTCATGGCGAGATATTGCTCGAAAATCTCGTCGCTCGACATGCGGGAATAATCCTTGCGACGAAAGATATCGTAAGAATGCGAAAAATCCGCCAGGAACTTGTCGACGATTTTCTGGATGGCAAAGTGATAATAGAGAAACGCCAACCCGGTCTTGAATTTCCTGAAACGACCGATCGGAGTGTCCCACGATTCATGAGGCTTGATACGCGTGGCGATTTCATCCGACAAGGTTTCGCCGACGCCCATCATGGTTTCCATGAACTCGCGATTCTGTTTGAAACCGGGCAGCACGCCGACCAGCTTGTACCAGTTGTAGAGGTTGTAATAGACGCGACCATTGATCGAACCCAGCATGTTGCCGAGGTAATATTCCATTTCCTTGACGACGTTGCGTGGCACGCTGAGAATTTCGCAAAACTGGATGTAAACGTTCTTGTAGTTTTCCAGCGCAAAGCTGAACGACAGGGGTGAGGTGACACCGCCGTAGCTTTCCACGATGTTGGAATTGTCCCACAGGTTGGGATAACCCGTCAGGTTGCGGTTGAGCGTGGTGACGGGACGCGTTTGCAGTGCGTAGAGTTTGTTGTTCTCGAAGGCCCATTCGATGTCTTGCGGGGTGCGATAACGCGCCAGCACGTTTTGCCCCAGCTGGTGCAATTGCAGCAGTTTCTGCCGATCCAGTACGGCGGCTTTCACCAGATTTTCATCGACCGGTGCCGCACTGCAATGACCTGACGCGGTACGCCGGAAAGCCTCGACCTTGTCGACGATTTCCTGAGTTTCGACCGCCCCTGTTTTGGCATTCAACCAGTAACTGTCAGCATCCAGGGCGCCAGATACCAGCCCCTCACCCACGCCGTAGACAGCGCTCACCACGAACTGATCGAGGGTTTCCTGCATGGGTTCACAGGTGAACATGACGCCGGAACAATCCGGATCGATCATGCGCTGGAACACCACGGCGACGGCGATACCGGTTAACGGGATATGGTTTTCCTTGCGGTAAATCAGGCTGCGATCGGTATAACCAGATGCCCAGCATTCCTGCAGGAAACGGCAGGCGTCATCAATCCCTTTCACATACAGAAAGCTCGACAGCTGACCCGCAAAGGAATGCGCCGCGCTGTCTTCATCGGCAGCAGACGAACGCACCGAAATCATCTGGTCAAGACCGACGGATGCGTAGGCTTTTTCCGCGAGCGCCCGGATATCGGCAGGCAACGGCGTTTTCAGGATCAGCGCGGCAATTTCCTCGGACGCCTGTTTGGCATCGCACTGGCCGGCTTCGAAGCGGGCAATGGTTGCTGCCAAAGCGGGCTCGATGCCAGCTGACGCGACGAAAGCCTCGTAACAGGAACGCCCCAACACCGCCCATTCCGGTACCGGAATGCCGCTGTTGGACATCACATAAAGATTGTATCCCTTCCCGCCTGCTTCTTTCTTCGCAAAAATATCAACAGAGCTTTTTAAAACCAACATTGTGCTTGCCTCAAAACGGAATCAGGACAAAAACCCTTGGGCGGAAAGAATGGCAAAAAACACCACCAGGTAGGCGCCGCATACACCGCGGAACAGTTTTGCATTTTTTACCGTCGGTGACAGCGCGTAGAATACTGTCGTCGCCGTAACCAGGCCTGCCCCGAGATAATGGAGGTAACCGACGCCCGAGAGCATGGTTGCCACGCCACCTGACTGGCTCGTTACTGCGGCCAGAATGACCAGGGCAAACGCCACCTGACTCAAGCTGAGCAGACCCGCGCCCCAGGCACCGAACAGCGAAGAATAAGTCGCAACATGGGGACGCTCTTCCTCGGGGCTGTAGGTTTTTCTGGCAAACTCGAACAAATTGAACAGTGCCCAGTTCACCACACCCAGGCTGAGTATGGACGACGGAAATTCAGCAAACCCGATGCCGGTGTTGATGGCAATTACCGAGTAGCCAACCAGAATGGAAACAAACGTATGCACGATGGCATAGGTGGTGAGATGGGGCGACAAATATTTGCCAATAAAGAATTCGCGGTACATGACATAACTGTAAATGACAGCGACAACATGCACCCAGAATATCGATAACGATAAGCTCATCACCAAGGCAAGCTCAAACACGGTCAGGGTCAGGAACATCACCTTGACTTCGCTGATCTTGAGCAGCCCACGCGCCAGCGGGCGTGTGGGATTGACCGTGAGATCGACCTGGTAATCCTTGATTTCATCAAAGCAGCGCAGGCGAAAAAAGAACGACAGCGCAACCAGATAACTAACCGCGAACAAGGACGGCTTCCAGGTCATGCCCAGCAAATGGCAGGCCACTGCACTATTGCCCAGCACCAGAAACAACACCATCAACAGGTGTTCTCCTGGCGAGAAACGTTCCTTGATGAACTGCCACCATCTCAACGCCAGCGCATTCGGGTCATGTGTATTCATGATGTTCTACTTGAGATAATCCCTGGTGTCGCCACTGACGATCATGTCACGCAGCACGGCATATTCAACTTTTGAATGATGTCGCGGATCCATGGGGATGGCGTCAACGACAAAAAAGGAATCAACAACAATCTTGTTTTTGGCAAACAGGCGGATAATTTCCTGCATGCCATTTTGCAGATCGTCATAGCCCTCGACGATTTCAATGGCGACCGCCGTACGCTCACCCAGTGTTGCATCGGGAATGGCGAAAAACGCGCCGCGCTTGACAAAGGCGCAACGCTTCAAAATGATCTCGGCGCTGACCGGAAAATAATATTCACCGGCACGATTGATCATGTTGTGAATGCGGCCCACGACCCACAGATACCCGGCGTCATCGATATAGGCCAGATCCCCGGTACGATGCCACACGGCACCGGTATCATCCTTGATTTTCGCCTTGAAGAACGCTTCCGGATTATTGTAGTAATCCTGGCAGACGTGATCCCCGGTGACGATGAATTCGCCGATGGCCCCTTTTGCCACTTCCAGTTTGTCCCAACCGGTGTCGGAAAAATCGATATTGTCATGTGTCGCACGAATGAATTTGTAGCGCAGATCTTCGCTGATGTGCCCCACGTTGACACCGGACTCAACGATTTCCGGGTCTTCGTTTTCAGGCAGGCCCAGCATTTCGGCGGCTTCGATATGCGCCATCGGCTCGACTTCGGTAGAACCGTAGAGAATCCATACTTCCGCCGTGGGTGCTATCGACTTGAAATCGCGCACGTTGTCCTTGCTGATCGGCGCGCCACCGGTGACGACCCGACGCAGGCCATTCAGTTGTACATTATTCGCAATGCAATACGCAGACACGTTGTTCAGCATCGACGGCGATAACGTCGTGCATGTGATGCTGCCGTGCAGGATCTGGCTCACCAGTGACGCGGCATCCTTCTCGCTGGGCTTGGCGAGATCCAGCGCAGGCAGGACTGTCGTTACACCGCTGGCGAGGTTATTGAGCGAGAAAATCGGGAACGCCGGCATATCGGAATCCGTCGGCGTATAGGGAATCACTTCCCACAAGGCTTCGTGCTGCGCGGCCAGGAACCGGTGGGTACGATTGGCGCCCTTGGGCTTGCCGGAACTGCCGGTGGTAAACGTAATCAACGCGGTGGTTTCCGATTCGACAGCGGCGATATCCAGATCGGGTGGCGCCTTGAACAGTTCTTCCAGCTGAGCATCGAACGTACCGTCATTTCCCGGCCCGGCAATGATGCGCAGTTTCATGGAATTGAATTCAGGCACCTGCGATACCAGATCGAAAGCCGCCTTGTGACTGATCATGGCCTTGGGATCGACACATTCGGCACTGGCTCCCAGATGCGTGCGACGCGCCCACGAATCCAGGAATACCGAAATGGCACCAATGCGTTGAATGGCGCACATGGCCGTGTACATGCCCACACTCATGGGCAGGAACAGAATGACGCGATCGCCTTTGCCGATGCCGAGTTTCTTCAAACCGGACGCCACACGGCGTATGCCATCACCGAATTGGGCGAACGTGATTTCGTGATGCTGCATGGCAACATTATGGTCGCCGGAAAACGCGCTCACGTCAGCGGAATTCACCCAGCGGATCGCCGCCCTTTCAGGGAAACGCGCCAGATGCCGCTCGAGATAGCAGGTGATGTTGTTGTTGATGGTTGCACCGGGCTGGTAACCAATACGAAGGTTCACATCGAGTTTGTCGCCCGTCGCGGTGGGCGGTGTGGCCGCCGCATTCCCCGCAGGTATAGCGTTACGGATGAGATCTGCCAGGGCCGATGCATGGGTCCACGGCAAGGCGTGCCCCGCGCCGGCAATTTCTTCAAGGGTGTAATGTGCATTGCCACCCAGTATTGCATTCAGCAGATCACGCTGTGGCAACCACTCGACAGAGGCATCCTGGGCGCCACGGATGACCAGCGTTTTGACACCGGTCAGGTGGCGTGACGTCGGCAGCGGGTTTTCTTGTTGAACCAGTTTGTATTCGATGGCCCCTTTCCACATGTCCGGATCAAGCAATTGGGTAGTCATCCGCTCGCGCTGCGTCGGCGTCGGTTTTGCCGGTGCGAAACTGTGGGACACAAATTCCGGCGTCTTGCTCTTGGCCAATTTGTTCAGCAGCAATTTTCCAAGCACCGGCAGGTTGGTCAAGTGACGCAAAAAGGATGGAATCGGATTATGTGAACTCAGGGTGGGATTGACCAGCACCAGCAGCGTTGGTTTCTTTTGTGCGGTCAGCGCCCATTGCAAGGCCAGATATGAACCCCACGAATACGCAATGACAATGACTTCATCGCACGCCTGCGTCGTTACTTCCCGATCAATCTGGCTGATCAGGGTGGCCAACGAGGCGCCTTCTTTCGGGCGGGCAATGCGACTCAACTTGGCATTGGCATTGAGGGCAGCCAGTACATCATCAAAGTCAGAGGCAACACCTGGATTGCCATGAATGGTGACTATCAACTGACTCATAGTTTCATTCCTTCCTTTTTCATACGCTTGATATCGGAAATCTCGGGGTTGCGAAAATGTTTGCGTTTCTGCTGGCTGACATTGGGAGTGCCGCTCAGGCAACCCGTTATCTCCAGCGCCGTCAGAAATTGTTTGACGGCATCAAATTCCATGCGGGCACTGAGGGCAAGATAGTCGCTGAAGCGCTTCTCCCCGCCTCCGTCGACTTCGCAAGTCAACAGTATGTCGCCATCATCAATTTTTTCTGACATTTTGTGCAGCGAGAATCCGGCCGGGCGGGATTCCGACAAGGCCCATAAATCGCACATGGTGCCACGCTGTTCCGGCAGCAAGCCGTGATGCACATTGACACACCCGATTGACGGAGCCATCAGGATGGGCGTTTTATAAATGCAGCGGGTTCTGGCATTCAGGATCAGGTCGAAGCCATTGAGCTTGACAATTTCGAGCGCATCATTGCAGTTGAGGGTATCCATCATCCAGACCGGCTTTCCTTTGGCGCGGTAGGCATCATGTCGGCGTTGTGTGCTGTCGCCAAAGCCATTGAGCAACAGTTGACGCCCCGTATCCCTGGCGCCCACGGCCCAGGAGCCCAGCGCTTTCAGAAATACATCCTTGTTCCAGTTACGCAAAATCACCAGGCCTCCCACCTGTGGCAGCTCGGCCAGACGCACGATCAGTTGATCGTAATTGTCCGGCACGAACGTGACTTCCGATGTAACGACAAGCACCTTCAACGTTAACGCTCCCCTATTAAAATGTGCTGTTGAACAGCCAAAATGTACTGTTGAACAAGCCAAAATTGACTACTGAACAGGATCATCGGCCTGACGAATCGCCTCTGGCGTGTTGCTCAGGTCGAGGTTTTCTTCAGTCCGAACAGGAACAGGATGCGTTTGATACCCAATGCCAGTACCGGAATCATGATCAAGGTTGCAACGCAGGTCATGGGTGGCATCTGCCAAAAATACCAATAGGCAAAGAGGCATAGCAAACCGGAATCAAATTGATCCATCAACATGAAGAGCCGGGCATTTTGTTGCGGCAACTCACCCGGCGCAGCACCCATACGGCGTTTGATGAAGGAATTCGGCAACTCGGCCAGTACATAAGCCAGGCCGAGAATCAAACCGGACACCCACACCGAATACTGGTCAAAATTGACAGTGGGCGCGACCGAGCTGCCACTCGCCACCCCATGAAGCAACCAGAATCCCAGAATGCTGAACAACGGCATGACCACAAAACCGCGCAATGTTTTGTTCTGTCCGAACAAGGATTTGCTCACAGGGATTTTCAGGAAAGGCAGCAGGTCGAACCGCACCACCGCCATATGCAGAACGCCTGCCACAATGACAGGAATGGCCGCCAGCAGCCCGGTAAAGAAATGCACATACACGAGGCTGGCCCCGGATGTTGTCGTGCCCGCCTGTCGACTCGCACCCAACAGAAAAAACAGCGCTGCCATGGCAAGCAAGGAAACCAACATGATTTTCGGGTTCTTGAACTTCATATAGGGGCCGTTATGCAGCATCAAGAACGAAAATACCGGCACAGCGACCGCCAACAGATAGAACACGATGGCTTCACCCAGAAGCATCGACAGCAAATATACCGGGCCCAGCACCAGCACACTCCAAAACACCGGCGCACCGAGGTAACTCAAGCCATTGTCTTCGCTTTTGATATTGCCAATCTCGTTGAACACCGAAAGCCGGATGAATCCACAGCACACAAACACATAGAGCAACAGCGATTGCCACCAGGTATCAAATCCCCACACATAGAGGAAAATCGCCGGCGCAATCAAATAATCGATGGCATCAACAAACCCATCCAGATAACGGCCGAAATCGCGCGTCAACCCGTATTTACGCGCCAGCACACCATCGAAAGCATCGGTGATAACGGCGAGGTAGAGTAGCGAAATCGCGTATTCCAGTTGCTGGGCCAGCATCATGGCAATGGCGGCTCCCGACAGGAACACGCCAAACAGGGTGAGGAAATCCACCGGATTCAGCCTGATGATCACCAGGCCCTGTCTCGATTTTTCTTCCATTTTCTAGACTCGTCGCGTCGGGAATAAGGCGCCCGGCATTAACCCGGGCGCTGTCCTTGCATTATTGTCGACTGGATCAAACGGGCTGTCTGGCTTTTTCGATGGACAGCAACCGGCGGAACGTCGCCTGCACACGTGCCATGAAACCATAGTGTCTGAAGGTATGCCCCATGACATACATCGGAATACGGTTGGCCAGCAGATCCCACAGGCTGAGCTCATAACCACGGCGCCAAGCCACCGGATCCAGCGGTTTGCCGATCATTTTTTCAAGCGCGGCACGATGCACTTCAACATAATGATCGACTTCTTCTGCCGTCGCGGTGGGCTGCAGGGTCATGGTGAGAAATTCGGCCAGATCGTGTTGCGGCAGGTGGATGGTCGCCAGTTCCCAGTCATAAGCGCAGAGTAACGGGCCGCTTTCGGTTTTCCGGAAGCACACGTTTCTCGGGTTGAAATCGTTGTGTATCAAGGTTTTCGGCATGCGATCGATTTCGGCATACCATTCCGGCAAGGTGTAAATCACACTGCGATACGTTTCCATATCGCGCGGCGTGAACCACTCCGGAAATTCCTCACTGGCATGCACACCCAACATTTCCCACAGACGCAATTTTTTCATCATGTTCTGTTGCGTAGGCGCATTGGAAAGCCAGGGCTTCTCTCTCAGCTCCTCTTCACGCCCGTACCAGATCGAATGCACTTCTGCGATGCCGGTCAACGCAGCATCGATATATTGCTGTGTCCACACCGAGGTATCGTCTGCGGTATCCATCAGCTCCATGTCTTCCAGCATTTCTTCCACCAGCACAAAGGCTTCGCGCTTGGGTTCAGCCCAAGCGAAGTAAACCGTGGGGGCATGCTTGCGAAAGCGCGGATCTTCCTGCTTCATCACTTCGAGTTCACGCACATGACAATGCTGGAAATCGAGTTCGTCCTTGAATGTATTGTAGGCTTGCGCGAGTCGCGCATCGCACAGCGAAGCAATGCGGTTGGACACCAGAATGACTTCATCGGCCAGCGGCTTTACCTTGATCATCATATTCATTGGGTGATCATCGCCGGCCAGCTTGATCCGGAACGGGAAATGTCCGATCAATTTGTTCAACTTGTGCGCGGTCAGTTCGGTAATGATACTGCTGCCGGTTTCCTTGACCTTGATCTGGTCAACCTGAGCGACGTGGCAGGCCGGATTGCCGGTGAACCCTTGCATGACGCGATTGAAAAACGCGGTGTTGAAATCGCCGAGTTTGAGCCATTCCACCGGTCGGTTTCTGCCCAACGCTTCGTGGGCGCGCGCGAACTGATCGGTGGCAATTGCCGACATGGTCGACAAGTCGAGCGCCAGACAGAACGAAGCGATGATTTCAGCCAGCCGATGCGCTTTTCCTGCACCAGCGCAATCGAGCATCTGCAAGCATTCTTTTTGGTGGGGCAAATTGGTGCCACCGCCGACCGTGCCGATAACGAGGCTCGGCAGTGTCATGGCCGCGTAGAGCGAACCATCGTCTGTCAGTTCCACATGCAAATGACCGATCGAGGATTCATGTACGCAGGCAATATCCTGCCCGGTAGCCGTGAACATCGCGCCAATAACGTTGGCGATGTTGATGTTCATGCCCACCATGCCCGCCGCGATACTGCCTGACACCCCGTTCATGAAACCGCGTGTAATGGTTTCCGGGGACACTTTCAGCACCTGGCGGCAGACTTCGGCCGAGATCACGCATTCGGCGATCACGCGAATGCCGCGCCCCTTGATAAAGGATTGGTAGGTGACTTTCTTGTCGTTGGACAGGTTGGATTCGATGAAGAAGCGATCAAACTTGATGCCTTCAAAGGCAGACATCTGCTTCATGATCCACTGGCAGGCCTGCCAGGTACACGTGGTCGTCATGTTCTGGCCAGCTGCGTCGCCGGTCTGATAAATGAACTGGACGTTGACCGCCTTGCCGATGATATTGGTTTCCAGCTCGACGAGATCCGCGTAGTTGGAATATTTTCTGGTTTCCGCCGAGATTTCCTTGAAGTGATCCTTGACCCACTCGGCAAAGAAAAACGCCGACGCCAGATCGGAAAGCACGAACACCGGCACACGCATCATGCGCTGCCCCAGCACCCTGGCCGTGGCACCACCACTACGCGTTATCGCCGTGGCACCGCGCGTCACCGATGCCACCAGCGCACCCTCGGAAGTCGCCAGCGGCGCATAATAGAGCCCGTGCGCATTGCCACCCTTGATCAGCAGCGGGCCACCGACCCCGACCGGTATTTCGACCGAACCGATAAACGCTTCGATATTGCTCACCAGGGCTTTCGGATCGAGCGTGGTCTGGGCGACGCGCCCCAGGGGAGCGCCGGTCTTCTCACGAACGAACGTCAAACGCTCCTGTCTTGCCTCTTCGGTATAAAGGCCACGTGCCGGCACCACAGGCAAGCCGTCGCGCACGAATTCATCTTCGCGTCCGGTCGCATCGCTTCGCAACAGGTAGCTGATTTTCCACAAATTTGCAGACGTCTCGGCATCATCGTTACTTCTGAAGACGAGTTTGATACGTCCGTCCTTGTTGTCTTCATGCTTGGCAACGGCCAGCGTGAGCGGGCAATAGTTGGTACCCAGGACATTCAGCGAAAATTCCGGAATGACATCGCCCACTTTCGGCAAGGCCTCGCGATCCGACAACGGGAAACTCACCGAGAGATGTCCTTTCGACACATCGACAGGAATACCGGAAAATTCCACCCCCTCGTACAAGAAGAAAGCGCTGGCGTTATGCTCTTGTACAAACAGGTATCGTGGCGCTATGACATGAACTTTTGGCTTCATGATCTCATCTCAATTCGGGCAGTTTTTGTTGGACAACGCTTTGTTTCAATGTTCTTTTCAAATAGAGGCGGCTTCGTTCAGGAATACGGTGGTGTCTGTCCTGAATCGTATGCCGGGAAAGGGGCAAAACGACTCTATCCATTCACTCTAGCACGCAATAAAAACTTAACACCGGAGGTTCATGATCGGGCTGGATACCTGTCTTTTACAGACAGACATGCCATGCCGCCTCTATGGAATAAAAGAAGCCGCCAATATATTCGTTATGACAGACAATAAATTGGCAGAAATGATGCGAGCGTTTTGGCAATAAGCACAAGTCATTCATATGGCAACAAAAAAAGGCCGCGCTCTTGGCAAACGCAGCCTTTTTTGTACGACGAACAGTCAGTCGAACAACCCGAAACGGTTCAGGTGTTAAAAATCAGCCACACCTGGCGCGCGTGGAAACGGGATCGCATCGCGTATGTTTTCGATGCCGGTGATGTAAGTCAGCAATCGTTCGAAGCCCAAACCGAATCCTGCATGCGGAATCGTTCCATAACGCCGCAAATCCCTGTACCAATAGAGATTTTCTGCCAGCCCATGGGGCGCCATCTTCTCATCCAGCACAGCGAGTCGTTCCTCCCGCTGACTACCTCCAATGATTTCGCCGATGCCTGGCGCCAGAATATCCATCGCTGCGCAGGTTTTCCCGTCTTCGTTGCGACGCATATAGAAAGCCTTGATGGCCTCAGGATAATTCATGACCACCACCGGTCTTCCGGCATACTCCTCGGCCAGATAACGCTCGTGTTCTGACTGCAGGTCACTTCCCCACGCCACCGGAAACTGGAACGACTTGCCCGATTTCAGCAGGACATTGACCGCTTCGGTGTAATCCAGGCAAGCAAACGGGCGGTGCACCAGATTTTCGAGACGCTGTATCAGCCCCTTCTCATAATGTTCGTTGAAAAACGCAAGCTCCGGCCCCCGCTCATCGAGCACCGCCCTGACCACGCTCTGTAAAAATTCTTCGGCAATCGACGCGATCGTGTTGAGATCCGCAAAGGCCACCTCGGGTTCTACCATCCAGAATTCCGCCAGATGACGCGTGGTATTGGAATTTTCCGCGCGAAATGTCGGCCCGAAGGTATAGATGCGCGACAACGCCGTACAGTAAGCCTCACCGTTAAGTTGACCCGACACGGTCAGATAAGCTTCCTTACCGAAGAAATCCTGAGAAAAATCAATGCCACCTGCGGGCTTGCGCGGCAAATTGACCAGATCGAGCGTGCTGACGCGGAACAACTCGCCTGCGCCTTCGCAATCGCTCGCCGTAACGATCGGGGTGTTGACCCAGAAGAAGCCCTGTTGATCAAAATAACGGTGGATGGCCTGCGACAGCGAATTGCGCATACGCGCCATGGCGCCGAAGGTGTTCGTACGTGGACGCAGGTGTGCAACGGAACGCAGGTACTCCAGCGTATGGCGTTTCTTGGCAATGGGATAAGTTTCCGGATCATCGACCCATCCCAGCACCTGCAGGTCATCCGCCTTCAATTCCACCTGCTGGCCCTGCCCTTGTGACGCCACCAGCGTTCCACTCACTTTTATGCTGCAGCCCGCAGACAATTTGAGCACCTCAGCCGCATAGTTATCGAGCGCCCCTTCGGCAATGACCTGCAGGCCATCGAAGCAGGAACCATCATGCAACTGGATGAATGAAAACCCGCCTTTGGAATCACGCCGGGAACGCACCCAGCCCGACAGGGTCACGGTGTCACCCGCCTTGATGTCCCCCGCCAGAATCTGTCGAATTTGCGGCAACCACTGCATAGTCATTCCTCACTGTTCCTCTTTGATTGGGCGTTAGCTTAATGATCCACCGCCGTCCGCACAACGCCTGCCCTCAGTGCTTTGCCTTGGTCTGTGGCTGGGCGAACTCCGGCAGGTCCTTGGCGCGGATGATGACCCGTTCATACACATCCGGCACTTCATCCGCCAACCACAGCGCGGATTTGAACCAGCGGCCCTGCAGCCATTCCCGGCTGACGGAGTGGAAATACGGCGTTTCGGGATCCCCAGAAGGGCCACTGCTGTGGGCGAACCACGCTTCGGTCGGATACGCCAGATCACAAATGAAGCGGCTGCTTGCCCCCTGGATGACCCGCAAACCAAACGTGGTTTTGTCGCTCGCAACGGCGGGGCTAAGGGTATCCGGCTCGCCAGGAAAGGGCGCTTCCAGTACGACAAAGGGCGCCGCACCAGGCACCAGATCAGCCATCAGGGTAGCAATTTTCACCTGCTGCACCCGCCCCCAGCGCCAACGTTGCACACTGTCACCCAAATGTCCGGACAATGTTGCAAGCGTGCGTTCGAAGGCGACCCCAACCCAGTGCCCAAGTGGAAACCCACTGCGGGCTTCCAGCAGCGCGTGCAGGGGATCCTGCCTGTCCAGCAACCAGCGATCCAGCCGAGCCACCGCCCGTGGCCCGGCGATGAACCGCTGCAAAGAGATGGCTTCTTGCAAGCCCTTGTCCTGCAAAAGCAGACCAAATGCCATCGCGGGAAGGCGTCTCCTGATCAACGAAAACAACGTCGCGCCCACCGAATCCACATCAAACACGCCATTCCAGTGTTCGAGGGCTTGCCATGCGGCTTGCATCAGTGGCGTGCCCAGCTGATACGGCGCCAACATCCCGCATAACGCATCGCGCAAGGGGCGCGAAAAATCGCTGTCAACGTCGGTCTGCATGGCCTGCATGCTCGCCAGCGTATGCTGATCCGATGCTGCGAGCAGTGATTCGATGCGACGTTGGCGATAATCCACACCCACGTGTACAGGCGTCGCCAGCACGGTCGGCAGATTCGCATCGGCCACACTACCTGCACTGGCGACATAGCCACACGCCGGTGCGAGGCAGGCAGGATTGTCAGCAAAGGGCAAATAGCCTTGCCAGGCAGAAGCCGCATCGTGGGCGTTACGCACGAATAAACCTTCGGCGCCGCGTCTGGGAAGCTGGCCGACCACCTGCCATCCGATGAGACCTTCCCGGTGCGCATGCACGATATTGAAGTCAAACGGACCCGCATTGATGAGGGCAAGCGCGCCAGCGAAGTCATCGGGTGTTTGCGCCGCCATCAGATGCAAATGGCCTTCCAGATGCGCAGCATGATCACAATCGACATAACGCAAGGCGAGATCGGCGCCATCCGCATGCTTCCAGCCAGGGTAAATGACACCATGCGCGCAGCGTTCCCACTCGACGACACCGGCACGGGCGAAACGCGCACGCAAGGGTTCGCTGTAACGGGTGATGTCACTCACACCCTCAGCGGTGCGGTAAAACGAAGGCGCGCCGGGCAGACGTTCGATGCGATACAAATCCCAGGCGTCACGCAACGCAGGCGTGATCCCCCAGGCAACATGGGCGTTATGCCCGAAACCAAAACCGGGAAATCCCGGGTACATCCCACCCTGCACGTTATAGTGCGGGCACACCAGGTGGACATGACTCCAGAAGGTTGGCGCAGGCAGCAAGGGAACATGCGGATCGTTGGCAAGCAACGGCTTGCCACTTAGCGTGCGCGTTCCTGCCACCGCCCAATTGTTGCTGCCAACAGGCGGCATGGACAGCGGCACGGCAATGTCGGGAACCACACCCGGGGCCAATTCCGGGCGGCACTGCCAGGGAGCGTCGGGATACAGCATGCGAGCCAGATCATCACCTGCTTCCGTTCGCACCTGCTCGAACACCAATTCATTTTCCAGTGCTGGCAAGGACATCACCAACGCACAGCAGCGCGCGGCCAGCAAGCTGTCCTCGGGGGTCCACGCACGGGCATTCCCCAGCAACAATTGCTCCGGGGAATGCAAACCGGCCTTCCAGGCATCATTGACGCCCTGGGCATAGGCGTCGAGGCAGCGGCAGGCACGCGTCGACAAGGTCTGCATATCACGGCGCGCCTCATCGGCAAACCCCAACGGGCGAATGAACTGATCAACCTCTACCAGTGACAGGCCCGCCAGAAAACCCAGCGATTCCGGAAAGCGGACCCCGCCTATCCATTCGCTCAAACGCCCTGCTGCGGCATGACGCAATACATCCAGATGGAGGCCCCGCTCACTGGCCTGCAGGTAGCCCAGCGCCACATAAAGATCCGCTTCATGATCGGCATAGAGATGAGCCACGCCGTTACGGTCGCGCACCACCTCCAGGCGACCTTCCAGGGCGGACAGGCGGGTCGCATCAAACAGCGGGCGGAAGCGGCTCGATTTCCCTCCCATCAACACGTTGATCCAGCGGCCCATGCCGACGATCCGTTTCAAACCGCTGATGCTTTCTTTGTTCATTGACTGTTCCGCCTTGCACGAAGTGGCGATGGCAATGCATCCAGTGTGGCACGTAAATTACGGCAGGCAACCCAAGCTGCTGTTTTGACACCTGTATTCGACAAAACACTGCCAACTTTGATCCAGGTTCCGTTTTGCGACTGGCCAATACGACAGCTTGTCTATACTGAATCAGGAAAACTGGCATAACTCTATGGATTTCAAGCATGATGTTTCGGACACAATTTGCCCGCCTCGCCAAAACCCTGTTGATATCAGCATCGATTCTCGCTCCTGTGAGCGCATTCGCTGATGAGGTGGTCACCCTCAAGATGTTCAACTGGCCCGACTATATCGCCCCCGGCGTGTTGGCCAAATTCGAACAGGAACACAAGATCAAGGTCGAAGTCGTCTCTTTCGACAGTGACGAACTCAAAGATGAATTGCTGTTGCGCACCAACGGCGGCGAAGGGATGGACATCATTGTCAGTGCGCGCCATTCCATGGTGAGACTGATTGAGCAGAAATGGATTCTGCCACTGGATAACAGCGCGCTGGCCAATCGTCACAACCTGACGCCACGCTTCGAATCCGATCGCAACAAGGTCAAGGACTATGCCATTCCCTATCTGTGGGGCACGCTCGGCATTGCCTGGCGCAAGGACAAGGTTGCCAAGCCCCTGACCACCTGGAAGGAATTCTACAACCCGCCTGCCGAGCTCAAGGGTCATATCATGATCATGAATGACAGCAAGGATGCGTTCGGCATGGCACTCAAGGCAGTCGGCTATTCCGCCAACGAATCATCAAAAGAAGCGCTGACGAAAGCGCAGGTGTTGCTCAAGACCCAGAAACCGTCCGTCTACCAGTATGGTTATCCCGCCCTGGATGAAACGTCGGAACTGCTGGGCAATGATGTCTGGGTGGCAATGATGTTCAATGGTGACGCCCTCACGTTGAAGGCCATGAATCCCAATATTGAATACCGGGTGCCGCGTGAAGGCGGCAACATCTGGGTGGATTACCTGGGCATACTTGCCAAGAGCAAACACCCGAAAGAAGCGCACAAATTGCTGGATTTCCTGTGCGATCCCAAAATCGCCGCCGAGAACGCCGTCGATCTCAATTTTGCGCCGGCCAATACAGCTGCAGAACGGTTATTGCCCATGCCCTTCCTGAAGGATCGCGCCATTTACCCCCCCAAGAACACCCTGGGCCAATCGGAACAGTACAGCGATCTTACCCCGGAAGAGCAAAAACTTCGCACGGACATGTTCCTTGAAGTGACCAACTGAGCAGGACGACTCATGAAGCTGCTCCTGAAAATGCTGGGATGGCTGGTACCACTGGTACTGGTGCCGTTATTGGCCGTCGCCATCCTGGCTTATCAGACCGTGCAGCAGATTACGTTTGAACAGGCCCATAGCGAGCTCAAGAAAATCACGGATGATGTCGGATATACCGTCACCAGCGCCACGGATCGTGCTGCCAGCAATCTTGACATGATCAGCAACGACACACTGATACAGGAGTACCTTCGCGCCAGGGATGCGGAACGTTACAGCCTGTACCAGGCCCCTGTGCTGCGTCGTTTCAAGGCCTTGCAACTCGCCTACCCCGAATACCAGGCGTTGCAACTGCATCTGGCCAGTGGCGACAAGACCGTTTCGCGCAGGATCGATGATACCGCCCTCGCGCCGGATGAACTGAACAACGCCATTATCGAACAACTCAGAACGGCAGAAAATGCGTTGCCGATGTTGCAGGTACCTGACACCTTTTCGCCCGAAAAACCCTGGTTGATCGTTGGCAAACGCGTTGAAGGGCGGCTTTACGCCAACAACCCGGGCGTTCTGGGAACACTTGGCTATCTGCTTGCCAGCGTGGATGGCAAATTCCTGCAACAGGCACTGGATGAATCGGCCAAACAGCAGGGAGCTCTGTACCTGCTGACCAACCGTGCCGGAAAAGCCCTTTATGGCAGCACCGGCATCGACCACGAAGGTCTGGCTGCCGTCGTGGGTAACGACAGGGGTTCGCCGCACGCAAGCATCATCGAGCTCAGCCTCCATGATCAGCGCTATCTGGCCTTGCACTCGCAGCCCATTCCCGGCGTTGATTTATTCGTGCTGAAATCGCTGTCGGCGTTGACCAGCGCGTCGGAACACCTGACCCGCATGATGGCCCTGGTATCACTGGTGGTCGCCGTGTTGGCCATCGTCGTGCTCTATCTCATTATTACCCGCATCATAACCCGCCCGTTATCGAAACTCAGCATGGCGACACAAGCCATTGCGAGCGGCGAACTGGACGTCAGCATCGATGTCAACCAAGCCGATGAAGTCGGCGACCTGGCACGCTCGCTACGCAACATGACACAAAAACTCAAGCGCTCCACTGAGCAAATCGAGGAACTCGCCTACTTCGACACGCTGACCGGCCTGCCCAACAAGGTATCGTTTTTTGACGGTGTACAAACACTGATTGAACAAGCCGAAAACAACAACACCATGGTGGCGGTCCTGTTTTTCGACCTCGACAATTTCAAGACCATCAATGACAGTCTCGGCCACCATTACGGCGACGAATTGTTGATGAACGTGGGCAACCGACTGCGGGAATGCATACGCGGCAGCGACATGATGCAAAGCGCGCACAACCTGCAACGGGAAGTCAAAGGATCGATGATCGCGCGTCTGGGCGGCGATGAATTCACGCTCGCACTGGCCAATATCAGCGAACCGCAACAAGCCTCCAAGGTGGCAGTGCGCATTCTCACCAAGCTGGCCATGCCTTTCCACCTCAACGACAATGAGGTCTTCGTCGGCGCCTCTATCGGCATTGCCGTCTATCCCCGCGATGGCACCTCTGTCGAAGCGTTATTGAAACACTCCGATATTGCGATGTACGAAGCAAAATCGCGTGGGAAAAATAATTTCCAGTATTTCGACCAGTGCATGAACGATCCGATCAACGAGCGCCTGGCCCTCGAATCGGCCATGCGCGCAGCGATCGAACACCAGGAATTCCAGGTCTACTATCAACCCAAGGTGCCCGTCGGCAACGCGCGCCGCTACGAATTCGAAGCCCTTTTACGCTGGAAGCACCCGCAGAAAGGATTCATCAGCCCGGCCGTTTTCATTCCCATTGCTGAAGAAACCGGTCTGATCCAGCCGATCGGCGAGTGGATATTCGACACGGCCTGCGAACAAATCCGTCGCTGGCTCGATGAAGGCTACGAAAATGTCCGTGTTTCGGTAAACCTCTCGCCGGTGCAGATGAATTTCGGCAACCCCATCGGCGTCATCACCCAGTGCCTGCAGAAGTACGACATCCCGGCGCAACACCTGGAAGTCGAAATCACCGAATCCGGCCTGATGCGCAATGAAGAGATTGCCCGTTCCATTCTTGAACATTTTAAGGAAACCGGTATTCATGTGGCGCTCGATGATTTCGGTACCGGCTATTCATCGCTGGCTTATTTGCGCCGCTTCCCGTTTGACGTATTGAAAATCGATCGCGCGTTCATCAAGGATGTCGAAACCGACCCTGTATCCGCGAAGGTACTTGATGCCGTCATCTCGCTTGCCAAAAGTCTCGATCTCGCCATCGTGGCGGAAGGTGTCGAAACGAAGCCCCAGCTGGACATTCTTGAGCAGCGCGGATGCGACCTGATACAAGGGTTTTACTGCGCCCGGCCGACGCCGCCGCGCGAAGCCATCGAATTCTTCGATGCCCATTACGCCAGCCGTGATGCCCAGTCCAGCTTGCAAGACCTGCCACACGCCTTGCCCTGAGATAATGATACGGCGGCGATTCCCCGATAAACCTTGCCTGCCCTGATCGACCGGGAGAAATCGCAGAAATGCAAAAGGCCGCTCTAGAGCGGCCTTTTGCATGAAGTGGAACGATGTCGCGGTAATATCCGTACCCGGATTACTCGACCGTTGCTTCGTCAATCACGGTCTTCAGTTCACCGTTTTGCAGCATTTCCAGCACGATATCGCTGCCGCCGACCAGCTCGCCAGCCACCCACAGTTGCGGGAACGTCGGCCAATTGGCAATTTTCGGCAGCTCAGCGCGAATATCCGGATGTTCGAGGATATTGACGTAGGCAAAGGGTTTGCCTACCTGAACCAATGCATCCACGGCACGCGCCGAGAAGCCGCACTGCGGGAATTGCGGTGTACCCTTCATGTAAAGGATGACCTTGTTGGATGCGATTTGATCCTTGATGACTTCAACTGTATTCATGATTTTACCTACCAAGCTTCACCTGAGCCTAACCAGCCCGCATTCTAACACCAGTCACCCCCCATAACACCGTGCAAATTACAGGGTTATTGCGGCCTCCAGCACCGATTCCCTCTGCCAGCGCAGGCACATGCCGTTTTGCAACCGTGTTCACACTTCTGGCGCTGGAAGACAGGCCCCAGCCCGGGTTGGCCGCAGGGGTCAGTCGCTTGTCCGTCTGGGTCATTGGTGAGACTGGACGGATTTCCTACATTCAGGCAATGGGAACAGGACACCCGGTTTTTCCGGGACACCGGATTTCCCACTCCCGACAACAACAAGAAGACCGCCTTCATGAACAAATCACTCACGCTTCTTTCCGCCCTGGCGGCAGGAACGCTCGTTCTGACCGGCTGCGACAAGGCCGGTGAATTCCCGGATCAGGAAGCCCTGTGCAGTACCGACAGCGCGCGTGAAACACAGCGCCTGCAATCCGCCCTCGAGTTTCCTGCCCCTGAGCTGCAAACCTTGCAGATCAACGGTACGCCAGTGTGGGAAGCTGGCAACCCTGGCGTTCCCGCCCTCCATGCCGGCGATATCGTGACGCTTCAGGGCAGCGGCTTCGGCGCCGGGCCCGACGTCGACTTCAGCAAGATCATGATCGGCAATACCCGCATTCTTGAAACCGATCTCACCATGTACGAGCAAAAACTCGACATTACCAAACAGGTCAACTTCGAAACGACCAAAGTGCGCAGTCAATGGGGCAAAAACATTGTTGCCTGGAGCGACACCGAGATCCGTTTTCGTGTGCCTGAACACGCCAGCAGTGGCAAATTGATCGTGCAGGTGCAAAAGCGCACCGGTAACCTGCCGTCCCTGCTGCGCCCCGGTGAAACGCACAATGTCATCGATGCCCAAACCGCACGCATCACAGAACCGTCATTCACCCATCGCTGCGACGTGGTATCCGACGTTACCGACAGCAAGGCGACCACGCCACTTGATGTTACCGTTATCAGCCCTGCCCGCGACGCACTGGTCGCCAAAGGGGAAGCGATCTTCTGGGGATACGATTTCAACATTGGCCTCGCCCACAAGATTCGCAAGCTCGACTGGAAGGCCATTTTCGATTACAAGACCCACGATCCGATCACCGGGGAAATCGCCGATCCACACAAACTGTTCGGTGGCTACAAGACCGTGGCGGGCGAAGTTCCCGAGGTCGCGCTCAATGACTATTTCTTCTCGCCCTACCCACAGAAAAACCCCATTCCCGGATTTCTCACGCTCACCCCACAACTGACCCAGGGCAACACCCGCAACACCGGCTGGGCCGGCTATCGCTATGCGGAATCGAGCAATCCCTATATGGGCAAAGGCAGCTGGATCGGCTTCAATTGCGCTTCCTGCCATGGTTACCGTATCAGCTACGAAGCCAGCCCTGGCCAAACCGTGAGCAAGGTCTTCCCCGGCCTGCCCAACCCCTTGTGGACCATGAAATGGTCGCTGCTCGGCAACTTCGACGGCGTCAAAACCAAGGAGAAAGGGCCCGCCTGGACCGATGGCAGCTCGCAGAGCGTCGATAAAACCATGCTGATTTATCACATGCCGCAAGGCGCCGGGGAACACAACATTGTGCGCGCGGTCGGTGAAGGCAGTGAAACCGACAACGACTACCAGTTTTCGCCCATTGCCATTCCCAGCGTCACGAACTACATGGCAATCCGTCGCTCGCTGTCACACACCGAATCCTATGTCGGCTTTGAAGGCTCCTACATTCATTCCGAGGAACCGGACGGTGCCGTGGGTTCGATGGACAAGCCGAGTCTGGAGGCGCTCACGGCCTATATGACCACCCTCGACAAGGATGATGACACCCTGCGCGACCTCGGCATGTACCGCTGGCTGAAGGATAACGCTCAACTTGAGGCGCAAACCGGCGGCAACACGGGCGAAGGCCAGTTCCTGCAAAACGGCTGGGCTCAGTACCCGGGCGTTGTTGCTCAGGTCAACGCCGGCAAGCAGATTTTCGACCGCGACTGCGGCAGCTGTCACAAGGATAATCTCGGCGCCCACACCAACGAAGCCATGATTCCGTTGGCAGACGTTGGCCGCTTCTTCACGCCAACGATCTACCAAAAGCAGATCCAGTCTGTCCGCGTGACCTTTCTGCGCGATCTCTACTGGGTGCAGCATCGAGGTTTGCTGAGTGACGGCCATGTGCGCAACCTCGAGGATCTGGTGGATCCACAACGCTGCGACTCAGGTTCACCGTTATACGGGGCGTATTACACCCTGCATGAGCCACTGAATACCGCCAAGGGCGGCGCTGATCATCCGGATCCCTATCCAGCGTATCAACGACGCGGTGACGTGTTCCGTATTCCCAAGTCGGCCTCGTCCAGCAGCAATGATACCGGCGCTCAACGTAACCGTTTCATCGAGCGTCACAAGTATTTCGTCGAAGTCCCCTGGGACAGCGAACATTACTACTGGGATTACCAGAAAATGCGTGCAGAATACGGACCGGATGAAGTGGGTACCTCCGCCCCCATTGGCATGGCCGCAACGCCGCATGGCTGGTGCGCGCAAAATGCCGGCGACATTCGGCCTCTGGTACAATATCTGCTGACACTGTAATCCCCTCGCAGTCTGGCGCGTATTCGGCGCGAGACTGCACGCCGTCAGCAATACGGGATGCCAATGCAGGGGAACTCCCCTGCATTGCACCCAAATACAATAAGGGCTATGATTTGTTTTCAGTGGCAGCCAGCGCTGCCTTTTTTGTTTTCTGGCGCCCCAAAATGTGCGCAAATCGCACTGACAAACACGTTTTTGTGCGTTTCTTCACAAGCAAAGGATAGAGAGAATTCCCGGCATGACAGCAAGCGGTTTGATGACCACCTACGCACCCCTCCCAGTCGCATTCGAGCGGGGCGAAGGCATGTGGCTCTACGACACCGATGGCAATCGCTATATCGACGCGATCACCGGTATCGCCGTGTGCGGGTTGGGTCATTGCCACCCGATGGTCACGCAGGCCATTCAGGCGCAGGCGGCGACGCTGGTGCACACCTCCAATCTTTACCGTATTCCCGCGCAGGAAACGCTTGGTCAACGCCTGACTGCCATGGCCGGCATGGACTCCTGTTTCTTCGGCAATTCCGGTGCAGAAGCCAATGAATGCGCCATCAAGCTGGCGCGCCTTTTCGGCCACAAGAAAGGTGTCGAGACCCCGACCATCATCGTGATGGAAAAATCCTTCCACGGTCGTACACTCGCCACCCTGACCGCCACCGGCAACCGCAAGGTGCAAGCGGGCTTCGAGCCCCTGGTAAAAGGCTTTTCACGTGCGCCCTACGACAATATCGAAGCCGTACGTACCATCGTCAAGAACAACCCCAGCGTTGTCGGCGTCATGGTTGAGCCGGTGCAGGGCGAAGGCGGCATCCATATTCCGGACAGCCAGTACCTGCCGGGCTTGCGCGCCCTGTGCGACGAGTTCGACCTGCTGCTGATCCTCGATGAAATCCAGACCGGCAACGGTCGTACCGGCAAATATTTCGCGTTCCAGCATACCGGCATCCAGCCTGACATCGTCACCACGGCGAAAGGCTTGGGCAACGGCTTTCCCATCGGTGCCTGTCTGGCCGCTGGCAAGGCCAGTGCGCTGTTCAAACCGGGTAACCACGGTTCCACCTTTGGTGGCAATCCGCTGGCCTGTACCACTGCCCTGGCCGTTATCGATACCATCGAACAGGAGCATCTCTGTGACCGCGCCGCCCATCTGGGCCAGCTGCTGGTCGACACCTTCAAGCGTGAATTGATGGGTAATGACTACGTGCGCACCGTGCGCGGCCATGGCCTCATGATCGGCATCGAAACGACCCTGCCTTGCCCCGAGCTGCCCTTGCTCGCCAAAGAGGCAGGGTTGCTGATCAACGTCACGTCCGAAAACGTCATTCGTTTGCTGCCCGCCCTGACTCTCACCGACGCCGAAGCCCTGGTGCTTGCCGATGCCGTGGTGAAAATCGTCAAGACCTGGGCAGGCGACGAACGTCGGCGCCCCCGCTCCGCTTAAAGGCTGACGTCAACCACGCATATTCACCCTACGCCCTTCCAAGGAAGCGATGCCCATGAAAGTCCGGCATTTCCTGACATTACTTGATTTGACTCCGGATGAGCTGCGTGCCGTGCTGGCACGCGCCACCGAACTGAAGAACATGCTCCGCAGCGGTGTCGTTTACGAACCGTTCAAGAACAAGGTGCTGGGGATGATTTTCGAAAAGTCTTCCACCCGCACCCGCGTGTCATTCGAAAGCGCGATGATACAGTGTGGCGGTGGCGCCCTGTTCCTGTCACCGCGAGACACCCAGCTGGGCCGCGGGGAGCCGGTGTCCGATACCGCGCGGGTGTTGTCACGCATGGTCGACATCATCATGATCCGCACCTTCGAGCATGAAAAGGTCGAAACCTTTGCCCGCTATTCGCAAGTGCCGGTGATCAATGCGCTCACCGACAGCTTCCACCCCTGCCAGCTCCTGGCCGACATGCAAACGTTTTTCGAGCATCGCGGCGACATCCGGGGCAAGACCGTGGCGTGGATCGGCGATGGCAACAACATGTGCAATTCGTATATCAATGCCGCGCGCCAATTCGACTTCCACCTGAACATTGCCTGCCCACCGGGCTTCGAACCCAGCGCCGCGCTGGTGTCGCAGAACAGCAAACGCATCACCATTACCCGCGACCCGCTGGAAGCCATCGACGGTGCCCACCTGGTGGTTACCGATGTGTGGGCCAGCATGGGTCAGGAAGACGAGAAAAAAGCCCGCGAAACCGCGTTCGCCGGCTACCAGGTCACGCCCGAGCTGATGGACAAGGCGGCCAAGGACGCTTTGTTCATGCACTGCTTGCCCGCTCACCGAGGCGAAGAAGTGAGCAGCGAAATGATGGAAGACCCCCGTTCCGTCGTGTGGGAGGAAGCAGAGAACCGTCTGCACGCCCAGAAAGCCCTGATGGAACTGCTGCTGGGTACCTTCACGCCCTGAGCCCTTGCACTCCAGCGCCATTGCAATGCCGAACCATTGCAATGGCGTCGTTACACTGCCCCCCGCTCATCATCGCATCGATCCTCATCAACTCGTCATCATTGCATCGCCTTCGCGACTTCATCGCTCAAACCCGCAATACCGCCTAAACCCGGTTTCATTGCCGGCGCAACGCTCGCTGACTGGTCTACGCTTAATCGACAAGCCCCCTTGATCGAGCAGGCACATGCCCCGTTCCCCCACCCACCTGCGCTTGCAGGTCAGCACTGCGTTACTGCTGTTGAGTTTGCTGGGCATGGCCTGGCTGCACTTCATGCAGACAACGGATCCACTGTCGTCATCGCCGGCGGGACTCACGGATTATTCCCGCGCAGCGCATCAGATCCAGGCACAACTGATTGCCATCAAGTCGCTGCCGCCCATGGATTCGCCCTATGAAAACGAAGCCATCATCACTCAACTGGCCCAGCATTCGCTCGCCCTGCAAAAAATCATTGAATCCCTGCACGACACGCACGACAACGCGCTGCAAGACCAAACGCTCAACCTGAAACGCATCGTGGGCGATTACAGTGGCAGCCTGAAAGAGCTCGTGCCGCTACAGATCCTGCTGGCACCGGACACCCGTAACGGCCTGCCTGCAGAGCTCGGTCAACAGGCTGAAACCGTGAAATCGATCGCCAAGAACAATGACGAGTCGTTCCTGTTCAGCCTTACAGCCAATCTGCAGCAGACGCTGTCCCCTGCAGCCAGCCGCTCAGAAAAGCCGTTATTCGGCCAGATCCAGGCAGCCATAGACAACCTTCGCGGGGAAATTCCACAAACCACCCTGGATATGGCGGAGCAGGCCCAGGCCCTGCAAGCCGTGACGCAGATCGCCGAGCTGGCCGTTCGCCTCGATCAAACACAAGCCAGCATGACGATGGCGTTGCAGCGATGCAAAAGCATTTATTCGCGACTTGAACCCATCAACGAGCTGACGTTTGATCATGTGGATCGTGTCAGTCATACCAACGTTGACCCGCCAAGCACCATGGCCTATGACCTGGCGTTCATTGGTCTGGCGACCGTCACGTTGATCTGTGCGCACATTCTTTTTCACACGCAAGCGACCTCCTTTTTTACGCTTTCGGGGCCGGCAAAGCAGACGCTGCTGCGCTTGGCCGCCAGTGAGGCAACACAGCTTTCGCCGCATGATCTGCAGCGATACCTCGACGACGTGGACGCTTTCCTGCAGTTAATTGCCACGCAACTTCAGCGTTGTGAAACCCTGCTCGACACCCAACATCTGTCGCGTACCAGTGAATTACAGGCAAATTTGCGCGCCCTCAGCGAAAGCCTTGTGGTTGCCACTCAGGTGAACGCTCCGATGGACAAGCGCTTTTTCAACCAGACGACTCGTGCCGCACCCTCAGGCCAACCGAGGTCCAGTGCCGCCAAGGAAAGCGCACACGCCAGTCAGCTGAGCGTCCAGACACTGACCACCCAGGTCAAACAACTGACCGAGAAAATGTCAGAAACCGCAGAACGCATCAGCCAGTTGTCACAATCCGGCATTGCCATCGGCAACGTGGTCGACATGATCAAGGGCATTACTGAACAAACCAATCTACTGGCACTGAATGCGGCCATCGAAGCGGCACGCGCTGGCGATCAAGGCCGGGGATTTGCCGTCGTGGCAGATGAAGTGCGGGCACTCGCCAGCAAGACCACAGAAGCCGCGATCGACATCAAACGCAAAGTGGAAACCATTCAGGCGGGCACGCGCGAAACCGTGCAATTCATGGAAATGAACCTGCACATGGTGGAAAAGAGTCTGCAGGAAGCGTCGTCCGCGCATGACGCCATTGGCAAGATAGGGGATCACATCGACGCCATGGAACAAGAGCATCGCCAATCACAAAGCACCTTGAGCACGGAACTCGAAAAGCTGGCGCAGGAACAGCGCGATATGGCGCGCCTTGCAACGTCACTGCAATCGGTAGTCTCGGGGTTGGAGCAGCACATGAGCGATGGCGACAGTCTCGCGCGCTTGCAACACGAACTGCACTGTGCACGCAGCTCGTTGGCGGAAAGACTGTCCCATCGCCCGTAAGCAGCCGGTGTAATTAACCGATGTTGCGACGCACCCGTTGCACTGCATCGACCCACCCGGCATAAAGTTTGTTGCGCAATTCGTCTGACATCTGCGGCTGGAAATGACGCTGGCAATGCCAAAGTGTGGCGATTTCTTCCAATGACTGGTACACCCCGACCCTGAGCCCCGCCAGATACGCGGCACCCAAGGCCGTCGTTTCAATGACCGCCGGACGATCCACATCCACATTCAGCACATCCGACAGGAATTGCACGACCCAGTTGTTGGCGACCATGCCGCCATCGACGCGCAAGGTGGTCGGTTTGCCGGCACCATCGGATTCCATGGCGCGGATCAGGTCCTTGGTTTGGTAAGCAACCGACTGCAGGCCGGCCGTGACGATGTCCTTGATACCGGTATCACGGGTCAGGCCAAACAAGGCGCCCCGGGCTTCCGGATCCCAGTAAGGTGCGCCGAGGCCGGTGAAGGCAGGCACCATGTAGACGTTCTGATCGACGCCGGCTTCCTGGGCCATGGCTTCGGTTTCCCGCGCATGCGAGATCAGCGCCAGGCCATCACGCAGCCACTGTATCGCCGCACCCGCCACGAAAATGCTGCCCTCCAGACCGTACGTGACCTTTCCGTTCAGGCGATAAGCCACGGTCGTCAACAGCCGGGTGGTAGACGTCAGCGCTTCACTGCCGGTGTTGAGAATCATGAAACAACCCGTGCCATAGGTACTCTTGATCATACCGGGCAGAAAGCACGCCTGACCGATCAAGGCCGCCTGCTGATCACCGGCCATGCCGGCCACCGGAATACTGGCCCCGAACAGGCTAGCATCGGTCACACCAAAGTCGGCGCTTGAATCCATGACTTCAGGCAGCAGCGCTGCCGGCACACGGAAGACTTCCAGCAAAGCCGGATCCCACGCCTGCTCATGGATATTGAACAACAGGGTACGCGAGGCGTTGGTGGCGTCGGTGCGATGCGACGTGCCACCGCTCAACCGCCACAACAGGAAGGTGTCGATGGTGCCAAAGGCCAGCTCGCCACGCTCGGCACGTTCCCGCGCACCCTCGACGTTATCGAGTATCCACGCCGCCTTGGTCGCCGAAAAATACGGATCGAGTAACAAGCCCGTGCGCTCTTTGACCAGCGCCTCATGCCCTTCCGCACGCAGTTTGAGACAGACATCGGTGGTGCGGCGATCCTGCCAGACGATGGCGCGGTAAATGGGCTGGCCCGTCGCGCGGTCCCACACCAGGGTAGTCTCGCGCTGATTGGTAATGCCGATGCCGGCGATATCGGACGCTTGCAGGTTGGCATTGCGCAGCGCGGTCTTGACGACGCTCACCGTGCTGCTCCAGATCTCTTCGGGATCGTGTTCCACCCAACCGTCGGCGGGAAAGTGCTGGGTGAACTCCTGCTGGGCGCTGGTCACGATGGTGCCACGCTGGTCAAAAATGATGGCGCGGGTGCTGGTCGTGCCCTGGTCAATCGCGAGCAGATAGTGACTCATCAGTATTTCCCTTAGTTTTCTTGAACCGAAACATCACGCTTCACAAGAGTGTAGCCGGTCAGCGTGGGCTGCACCCCGCCTCGACCGTGATAATCCCTTGTAAACCGGAGCAATTCCTGCCCCGCGCGCGTACCCTTGGGGCACCGGCCTTGCGACCGCGAGCAATCGGGCAGAATTGTGGGCTTTGCCGAGGCGGGATGCAACATTTTCGTTTAGGTTCGAATGCATTCGCATGGAGCGATTTTGTGCGCGAAAAAAGCCACTCTCGCAAACACCACCTGGATCAAACCTTCACACTGGGCAGGAGTTGCGAACAACCCCACAATCGCCAGCGATACTCAGCGTTTTTTGTTGGGCTTTGAGAATCATCAGCGGTATAGTGCGCCTGTACTGGCGGTCATTTAACCACCGTGCGGGGCCTGCACCCACTTGAGGAAATGTTCCGGTTTGCAAGCACTGGCAAATTCCCCAAGTCACACTACTATTCGACACTCTGAATGGTCGAAAGAACAAAACAAAAGGTTGCAGCCCTGTTTTCATTGCTTTCTCCGCAACCCTCGTCTTTTGGAACGCTGCAGCGCCTTCGCCAAAAAGGTGCATTAACAATTGCATTGAATCGCACGCTATGGACATCCAGAAAGCAGACAAGAACATGTCGCAACAAGCGCGACACGAAAAAATAGTAGAACTGGTCACTGCCCGCGGTTTCGTCTCGGTTGACGATCTCGCCAACCATTTCGGCGTTACGCCGCAGACCATGCGCCGTGACATCAACACGCTCGCCGCCGACAATCGGGTACGCCGGTTCCACGGTGGCGCCAGCGCAGCACCGTCGACGCAGAACACCGAGTGGTCGACCCGCAAGCAATTGCAGTCCGATGAAAAAGCCCGTATAGCGCGCCTGGTGGCTGACTATATTCCCGATCACGCCTCGCTTTTCATCAACATTGGCACCACCAATGAGGCGATTGCCAAGGCCTTGATGGGTCATCAGGGCTTGAAGATCATCACCAACAACCTGCACGTAGCCGCCATTGTCAGTGGCAAGCCGGATTTCGACGTGATCATTGCCGGTGGCAAGGTACGCAGCCGTGACGGCGGCATCATCGGTGAAGCCACCATGGACTTCGTGCAGCAGTTTCGCGTGGACTACGGCATCATCGGGATCAGCGGTATCGATGAAGACGGTTCGCTGCTCGACTTCGATTACCAGGAAGTACGCGTGTCGCAGGCGATCATCGCCAACTCCCGCGAGGTCGTCCTGGCCGCCGACCACACCAAGTTCGGTCGACGCGCCGTCATCCGCCTCGGAGACATCGGTGAAATCGATACGCTGGTGACCGACATGGCGCCAGACGAACAATTTCGAACCTTGCTCGAAAGCAAGAACGTCCACGTCCTGCTCGCCGAAAACGGCGAAAACTTGCCTCCCGCCGAGTAAATCCGCGCGGCCGCCTGCCTTCGTCACCGGCGACCAACTCTTGTTATGATCCATGAATCAATGGCCTGGACGCGCAAAGCGCCCGGGCCAGTGGCGCCTGCACGTTGACGCCAGGCTGACGCGCCAGTGGATTCCCCGCCCCGGCCACCACGGAAGAATTGCGCAATCAATGCGCTACATCGAGCAACAAATCGACTACACATTTTCTTTTGTTTTCGTTTGTGAGTTTTATAATTTCGCTTATACTTGAAAACAACAGCAAACGAAAACCAGTGTAGAAGTCCCCTATGAACGCGCCGGTCACTCCGCTTAGCCCCAAAAATGCCGAAAACGCTCCCCTCTTCGACCTGTTCGTGGTGGGTGGAGGTATCAATGGTGTTGGTATCGCCAATGATGCCGTAGGTCGCGGTCTGAGTGTCGCGGTGTGCGAGCAGAATGACTTCGCCAGCGCCACGTCGTCAGCGAGCAGCAAGCTTATCCACGGTGGTCTGCGTTATCTGGAACACTACGAATTCCGTTTGGTAAAAGAAGCGCTGGCCGAGCGCGAAGTGCTGCTGACCAAAGCACCGCACCTGATCAAGCCCATGCGCTTCATTCTTCCCCACCGGCCACACCTGCGCCCGGCCTGGATGATACGCATCGGGCTGTTCCTCTATGATCACCTGAGCAGCCGGGCCAAACTCCCGGGCTCTCGCGGTCTGCACCTGGATCCCGAGAGTGCCGACAATCCGCTCAATAGCTCAATCCGTTTTGGCTTTGAATATTCCGATTGCTGGGTTGATGATGCCCGCCTGGTCGTGCTCAATGCCATGCAGGCACGTGAACAGGGCGCGCAATTGATGACGCGCACCCGCTGCCAGTCGGCTTACCGCAAGAACGGCCTGTGGCATGTCGCGGTTGAAAACATTGATAGCGGGCAGGTCCAGTATTTCCGCGCCCGTTCGCTGGTGAATGCCGCCGGCCCGTGGGCACAGAAATTCATTGAAGACGGCCTGAAAACGAAATCACCACGCAATATCCGCCTGATCAAGGGCAGCCATTTCGTGGTGCCGCGCATTCATGACGGCGAGCAGGCCTACATTCTGCAGAACGAAGACCAACGCATCGTGTTCGTTATTCCCTACAACCAGTATTTCTCGGTCGTCGGCACCACCGACAAGGAATACAAGGGCGATCCGGCGAAAGTCGCGATGGATGACGAAGAAGAAGCGTACCTGCTGGACATCGTCAACAAACACTTCAAGCGCCAGTTGAACAGCGCCGATATCGTTTGGCGTTATTCGGGTGTGCGTCCGCTGTGCGATGACGAATCCGATTCCCCGTCCGCCATCACGCGTGATTACACACTGGAAGTGCAGGCCGACGAGAATCAGCAGGCACCGATTTTGTCGGTGTTTGGCGGCAAGATTACCACCTACCGCAAATTGGCGGAGTCTGCCCTGCACGCGCTCAAGCCCTTTTTCCCTGCCATGGGAGACAGTTGGACCGCGAAAGGCACGTTACCGGGCGGCGACATTGAAGGCAGTGATTTCGAGCACTGGCTGGTGCAACTTGCCCGTGAATTCCCGTGGGTGCCCGCCGGCATGCTGCGCCGCATGGCCAACGCCTACGGCACCCGCATCGTCGCTGTGCTGGGCGATGCACGTCAAATTGCCGAGCTGGGCCAACCAGTGGGTTCCGACCTGTACGAATCGGAAGTCAAATATCTGGTGACCCAGGAATGGGCCCGCACGGCCGACGATATTCTGTGGCGTCGCAGCAAGCTGGGCTTGTTCGTCAACGCTGAAGGCAAGGCCGCGCTCACACAACTGCTGGAAGAAAAGATGGCCGGTTGGTTGGCAGACAACGCCAATGCTGCATCAGCAAACGCCGAAGCGACGGCGCAAGCACGCAACGCCTCATGACACGTTCTCAATGAATTGACACTCGTCGCACGTTTTGTGGTTAAACCGGTATCCTGCCCCCCTTTGGATACCGGTTTTTTTTATTCTCAACTGGATTCGCGCAGACTCTGCAGGCGCGGCCAGTAAAAACTGAACTTCGCGCCTCCCAGATCGCTCTCGCCTACCTTCGCCTTGCCGCCATGCCAGAAGGCTATCCGCGCCACGATGGAAAGTCCCAGGCCATATCCACCAGATGAACGCGTACGACTGTCATCCAGACGGGTAAACGGCTGAAATACCCGCTGACGGTCTTCCTTCGGAATCCCTGGCCCGTCGTCGTCGACATCGATGCGAAACAGATCGCCGATGACTTCATACGTGACACGCACCCGTGAATGCGCATGACGCATGGCGTTACCCACGTAATTCTGCACCACACGATGGACATAACGCTCTTCCCCCTCGGCGAAGCGCTTGTCGGGTGAAATATCGGGAGCAACATAATCCACCTGGATAGGCTTGCCGAGCGCACGACTTTCCTTTTCGATACGACGCAACAAGACGTCAATATCGATCATCGTGAAATTCAGCACCGGCGTGCCTTCTTCCAGCTTGGAATAAGTGAGAATCTCGTCGATCAATTTATCCAGCTGATCGATGTCTCGGTCGATGTCCTCGAAATGTTTTTCACGCGTTTCGATCTCGTCTTCATCTACCATCAATTCCAGACCGAAACGAATACGCGCCACCGGCGTACGCAGCTCGTGTGAAACGGCGCGGGTAAGCTCCTTCTGGGCACTCAGCAAACGCTGGATATGTTCCGCCATGCCATTAAGCGTAACGGCCAACTGCCCAATTGCATCCTGACGCCCATCGGTCGACGCACGCGCACTGAGATCACCACCACGCATTCGCAAGACCGCCTTTTCCAGACTGCGCAAACGAATTTCCAGGGGTTTTACCAGACCATAGGCTGCCAGGCCAACCGCCAGCATCGAAAACACCACAATGAACACCAGCATCTCGAGTGGATACCAGTTGAACATGTCCTGCGGGCCCAACACCAACACTTCACCGGTCGCCGGCAACAACACCATGGAAGTGATATTCGTGCCGCTGCCCCGCTGTTGCGAAAACTGCACCACGGCCTCATGCTGATTGAACAATTGATCGCGCTTGTCCAGTTCCAGCTCCAGCAAATGCGGCGCGACACGCGTCACCGGAAAGCCGAAGCGCTTGTTGATCTCGGCCAGTACCTTGTTCCATTCCCCTGGCGCGAAAGAGGCGAGATGTTCGGCCAGCAACATGGCGAGACCACGTGCCTGCGACTCGGTAATGTGTTCACCCACGCCGTAGATGTACTGGTTTTCGACGTCGGGCAACTTGACGATACCCATGGCCTTTTTGCTGCCTTCGCCGCTGCGCAACTGCATTTCGCCTTTACGCAGCTTTTTGTTTTCGTCGGCCGTAATTTTCAGTGATTCACCCGACTCCAACGCCATGTCGGTATCCATGCTCTTGGCAATGCGCGCCACGAAGGCAGCGCGTTGCGCCTCGGGTTGGCGTGCCGCCATTTCGGCGATCAAGGCCATCGGGCCCGATGAGAGTTTGGTACGGTAGATGAGAATGCGGAAGAAATTGGTGGCTTCAATGGAGAGGTAAACGGTCAGCGCAATCAAACAACACGCTGCGATCATGCCTCCATAAATTCTGACGAAAATGCTGTTCAACGGTGCAGCTCCGTTCCATTCATGGTCATAAGGCTCAAGCTGATTACGCTCATTCCGTGGCAGCTATGGTCTGCCTTTAATGTCCTGTAAGCAGGGAGGGTGTGATGCAGGGTTTGAGGGATCGCCCTAAATACAAACCTGTATTCTCGACGGCGGGAACCAAGCCCCCGCCGGCCCAGCCACCCAGCCTCACACCCACC
>JBPOHS010000137.1:0-12391 GCA_052035295.1 Pseudomonadota bacterium | reverse complement strand
TGTCTCAGAACGGCTTTTTGCGCGCTCCGGTCACCGGGTTGTTCCAGAATTGCTCGGGCACCGTGCGTGGATCTTCCTTGCGCAGCCATTCAGGCTTGGAAGGACCATCTGTCCAGGAATGCTCGGCGCAACCCTTGTTTTCGTCATCGAAGCAGAATACGGTGGCTACGCGCTGTGTCAGCTGGTAAACCTCGCCTTCTTCACCGAATTCGAAACCGAACGCAAGCGGAACCACTTCACCCGGATACAGCTGGTGAAGAATGATTTCGACGTAGAGGTCGTGATCGCCAACGATCAGTTTTTCCACTTCGCCGTGTATCATGTACACGTTGCTTTCTACCAGGCTGCGGTAGAAATCCTTCATTTCCTCGACGGATTGCGGCTGGATTTCCTTGATGCCATCGGCAGCGCCATACACCGCATAGGTTTGGTTCTTGCTGGAGCAGCTGGCGATCAAACGATCGTAATCACCGGTGCATTCCGCTTCGGCATGCTCGATGAAATTTTCGAGAATGGCGCGACGTTGCGGATCCTTGATGGTTTCCAGTACCTTGCGAGCCGCATCGGAAATGGCGCGCTGGTTGAAATCCTTCATGTCGATGTGTTTTTTATCGTCGAGTATGCGACCTACCCACATGGTTCTCTCTCCTCTGGTCCGGTTTTCTGTTTTATGTTGTGCCTTTGGTCCGTGCAACGAGTGTAACGTGCGGGTCTATGGGCGCGCCTAATCCAAATTGATTAGATCCGGGGGACGTCAGGGCGCGGGGCCCCGACGTCAGGAGAGAGACTATAGCCTGAAGAGGTATACGGTGTTAACCTAAACTTTGCTACCGTTTGTCGGTACGCAGGAAATCGGCGAGACGATACAGTGGATCCTTGAGCATGTTCCGGGTTTCTTCTGTGGCATCAACAGCTTGCAGGGCGTGGTCCATACAGAGCAGCCACTGGTCTCTTTCGGCCTCACCAATGGCAAAAGGGCTATGGCTGGAGGTGATGCAGACCGTTCCATGGCGTTCGCGGAACAAGGGGGGGCCACCGAGCCAGCCACTCAGGAACTCGAAGAGACGTTGCTTGATGGCATCGAGATTCGGGCCATGCATAGCGCGTATGGTGGCCGCTTCGGGCAAACGATCCATGGCATCATAGAAGGCCTCTGACAGTTTGAGCAAACCGGCTTCTCCGCCAAGGAGTTCATACGGACTCCGGGATGACATAATGCAAACTCCAACAACGATGAGATAGTCGGGATGTTGCTTGTGACAATCCGGGATGAGATTGATCCAGGTCAGAAAGATGAAACATGAGCTACATTAATTCTGCACTCTGTGTTCTGCAGTATTCCCCATGAGGGACAACCGTGCGTTATGTGTAAGGGAAACACGCGTGTTCGAGAAAGAAGTGGCGATTGAGCGCCCGTTGGGTGCAACGGAAAATTTGTATTGGCGTTTCGATGCGCAATCCCCCCTCAATTTCGGTGTTGTGGCCGGAATCGCGGGCGAAATCAATTTGGAGCAGTGGCATAACGCCCTGCGGGCGTTGCAGCGGCGGCATCCGCTATTGAGGGTCAGGATTGCTATCGATGCAAAAGGCCATCCCTGGTTTCGTTCCGGCGTTGGAGACATCGCTTTCAAGGTAATGGACGGTGATGCAACCCTGCCCTGGCCGCTGCTTGAAGCGGAAGTTAACACGCCGTTGGACACGGTCAACGGACCGCTGATGCGGTGTGTGCTGGTGCGTCACGACGAACGTTCATCGACCTTGATCATGTGCTTTCACCATGCCATCAGTGATGGTAAATCAGCAGTCTATCTACTGCGGGACATGTTGCAATCCATCGCGCAGCAACATCGCGGGAACACTGCGGATCTTCCTGCGCTTGCCCCGGTAGGCTATTACGGTGATCGTATGCCCCGACTGGATCCATGGGCGGCCGGGGAATCCATCAAAACCGCCTGGGATACACTCAAGGCCGTGACGCGCTTTCTGGAGGGCGTGGGGTTTCCTACTGGATTGCATCGCTACACGGATCCGGAACCGCCTATGCCGCAGGCAGGGGTGATGATCGAGCCGCGTGTCATCGAGTCCGACATAATGCAAGTCCTGGCGCGTCGCGCCAAGTCGGAGGGCACCACCCTGCAGTGCGTCCTCAATGCTGCCCTGTCGTTGACGGTTGCCGCCGATTCCCCGCCCGGCCCCCTGCAGCGTACCGCCTGCAGTCAGGTGCTGGATATGCGGGAACGGCTTGAACCGCCGGTGGGCGAGGACTGTGGCTTGTTTGCCTCAGGCGCTACCAGCTTGCATGCCCTGACGCCGGAAACACCGTTCTGGCCTCTGACGCGAAAAATTCATGAGCAGTTGCAACATTCGATCGTGACGCCGCTACCATTTTTTCATCCGGCCATGCACCGCCATTTCATCCGCCTTGGGCGTGGACTGGGGATGAACAATTTCCGGGCTTTCAGTGAATTTGTCGGGCGGCTGCATCCAGAGGGGCTCGCTGTTTCCAATCTGGGGCGTGTGGAAATCAGTGTTGCCGATTGCCCGCTGACCGTGAGCAGCTTCGGCTTTGGAACCAATACCACGGTGCTGAATTATCTGAGCACCTCGGCAGCTACCCTGCGTGGGCGCATGATCTGGTCATTCAACGGCAGCAACTGCCTGTCACGGGAGCGGCTGGCCCATATTGCGGATCAAACAGTCGAGCGCATGCTGCGCGCGCTGCACGAATAGCTTCGAGGAGCGATCAGTTTTCGTTACGTAGACTGAAATGAGCGAATTTCTGGGCAAGTAGCTGAATGTCGCTGCAGCAGTTCAACAGTGACGTAGCCTCTTCGCTGTCGATGGTCAGCACAAGATGTTGCACGCCCACGGATGTCAACCGGTCTGCTATTCGTTGTAAATGCTGGCGTGCTCCGGTATCACGCGCGCCATGCAATTCGCATACGACCGGCACGCCGGATTCCACTGCAAGCTGCAGGCTTCTCCAAGCGGTGTGACCACTGTCTGGACTCAAATTGTTGTCAGGGTAGTGCTCCGGCAAGTCGAGTACTTCAAACCACAGCCAGTCGATCAGCGGTAGCACACTTTCCAGTCTTAATGGAAAAATGCCACAGGTGTGCAAACCCACCATGAATCCCATCGTCTTGCACTGCATGATGGCTTCAATAACATGCGTTTGGCTGAGCGGCTCGGCACCATTGAATATAACATGATCAATCAGCCCGCGTCGGCACATCAGATAATGCAGGATGTCTTGCCAATCAAACGTCGTCTCCGTCAAGGGTGAAATAAGCGCTGGATGTTGGCAATTACGACATTGCCACGGGCAACCCTGAAAAAAAATCTCTGTTGCCGGTTCGCCATTGAAAAGAGTAGTGCTGACGGGAAAAAAGTCCCCAATGCGTAAGCGGGTTTTGATTCTTTTTTCGATAGCGCGGTTAGCTTGGTCAGAAAAATAATCGGTTGACGTCATGGTGAATCCCCCAACGTGCGCCTGTAAGGGTTACGCTACTATGATTAGCTGAAAAATCAATGATCAGCAACAGAAATAGAGAATGGTGCGAAAGAAAACATGTCAGGCAACATAACGATCGGAATGGCTGACATCCGTTCAGTGTATCGTTGCGTACCACTTGATGGGTAGGAACACTTCAGTGATACATAGACATGCATCAAGAAATTGGCGCGTAATGCAGACAGACTTGAATCTCAACGATCCCATCTATTGAGGCGCAGGAATGAATTCGACAGTGGAAGAGCAAGTGCAAAATTCTGCACCAGGAACGGGCAAGGATCAATGGTGTGCAATGATTGCCGCCGAGATCATGACAACCCCCGTCCAGTGTGCCCAGCAAGACTGGTCTATCAAGATGTTACTGGAATTTTTCCAGCACCATGGAATCTCAGGCGCACCGGTCATTGCGGGCGAGGGCGAGCTGGTGGGCGTTGTGACACTTTCGGATATCATGAAATTCGAGAATCTGGCGCCACAGGAAAAGCAGCGACTGGCCGCTGTTTCGTGTTACAGCGAATATTTTGCCTTTGAGTTCAGTGGCGAAGATATCGCAAAAATGATCAGGAATTCTGATATGGCCTGTACGGTCAACCAGATCATGACGCCTGCTGTCATCCAGGTTGATCGTGCCGAATCGGTTGTCGGTGTAGCGCGCTTGATGCGTCAGAAGAAAATACACCGGGTGTTTGTGTCCAGTGAACGGAAAATCGTCGGCGTGATCAGTACCAGTAATCTGCTCGACACCATGATTGAATCCTGTCGCTGTCGGTAAATGCCAGCGCTGGCAGGGGCTACTTGAGCCCCTGTTCCACCGCCCAGATAGCCGCCTCGACGCGAGACCGGAAGCCAAGCTTTTTTAGTACCTTTTTGACGTGTACCTTTACAGTGCCTTCTGCAATATCCAGCTTCCTGCCAATGATTTTGTTGCTGTAACCCGCTGCGATGGCTTTGAGAATTTGCCGTTCACGATCGGTGAGACTGTCAATGTTCGGACCGATCTCCCGGCGCTTGCTGATGGCTGACGCCAGCACCTGCGACAGCTTTTCACTGATGGTCAACTGCCCGGCAACCACCTGGTGTATCGCCGCCATGACTTCATCGGGGTCGGTATCTTTCAGCAGGTAACCATCGGCGCCTGCTTTCAATGCCGTAATGACATCGTCCTGATTGTCGGACACCGTAAAAACGATGATGCGCGCAAAAATTTCTGCCGTGCGTAACGCCTTGAGTGTGTCAATCCCACTCATGCCAGGCATGTTGAGATCAAGCAGGATGACATCAGGTTCATTGGCAACGGCCAGCCGGACTGCGTCGTCTCCACAGGCGGCCTCGCCAATGCAGTCCAGCCCGTCATCCATGTCGATCAGCTGGCGCAAACCCTTGCGCATGAGGGGGTGGTCATCAACGATGATGACGGAATGTTTGTCTGTCATAGGGCTGCCTGTTCTGTTGAGTTTTTATAAAGATCCAGTTGACACTTCATCTGGACGCGCACACCACCCAGAGGAGATGGCCCGATATTCAAATCGCCCCCCAGGTTGCGCGTTCTTTCGTTCATGATCGAGAGGCCGTAATGGTGGAGCTTCTGGTGACTGTTCTGCAAACCAATGCCGTTATCGTCGACCGAAAGGGTCAGTTTGCCGTCGCTGGATGCTTCAAGCGAAACGCGTGCTTCACGGGCCTTGGCGTGGCGAACAATATTCGACAAGCTTTCCCGTACGATTTGCAAAAGGTGAATTTCTTCATTGGGGGTAAGCCGATAATAGCGCAAACCATAGTCGAGATGTATTTCCAGTTGACCGCGTTGTGAAAATTCAGCCACCGTTCCACGTAGTGCCTGCTCAAGACTGGGGTCGTTGATCTTGAGTCGGAAACTGGTGAGCAATTCGCGCAGGTTGCCATAAGCACTGTTGACAGCCTCTTTCATTTCGGCAAGCACCTTTTGTTGTTCGTCCTGTGTGGTGTCTTTCTTCTGCAGCATTTGCAGTCGCCCGATCTGCAGCTTCAGATAGGAGAGACTCTGTGCAATGGAATCATGCAGCTCACGCGCGATGGTGTTGCGTTCCTGCAACAGCATGAGGCGGCTTTCCTGCTCGGCACGCCGCGCGAGGCTGAAGGCCGTGGCGATACGGTCAGAGACTGCCTGCAGCAATTGTTTCTGCCATTCTTCGAGGAGTTGACCCGCTTTCAGTTGCACGAACAGAACGCCAAATTGTTCTTCGTTTTCACGGATTGCAAAAGTCGGGGCTGTGCTGCTGAGGCCGTGCGTTGCCTGCTGGATGCTGTGCATTACACAATCGGTGCAGTTGCTGTTCAAGCAACGGTTACGAATTTCGTCATCGGTGATAGCGACGGGGGTGTAAGGACGTTCACGAGTGTTTTCGTTCAGGCAAAGCGAAATGTGGTCGACATTGGTAGCTTCCTCCAGTTCGTGCAGGATGCTGGTGATGATATCTTTCGAGTGAATGTCTTCAGTAAGCTTGCGGGTGGCGTTATAGACGAGCTGGAGAGACCGGTTGCTGCGTGTCAGTTCTGCAGTCTTTTCTTCCACCTTGTTTTCGAGGTCAGAATAATGATGCGAAATCTCGATGGCCATGCTGTTGAAGGCCTTGGCCAGTTGTCCGAGTTCGTCATTCTGGCTGCTGTCGACCCTGACCATCCTTTCCCCCTTGCTGACGGCAATCGCCGCGCGAACCAGGGCGCGTAAGGGGTTTACTATGGTCAGCCGCAAGCTCGCCATGGAAATCACTACGACGATGACCGTCATCAGCATGCTGATGCCCTGTATCATCAATAGTTGCTGAATCTTGTATTCATTGCTTCGCTGCAGGATTTTTACCAGCCGATCGATGTGACCAACAAAGTTGAATACGTGTTCGGCATACTGGGCGCGGGCAATGTCAATGTCCACAAAGCGCCCCTGCAGCACCGGATGAATGCGTTGTTGCCACTCGTGAAGCAACAATTCGAAATGTTGCGCCGCCAGGGAGGCGTTACCCTGCGATTGCAGAAACGCGAGTTCTCCGCTCTGGAATTTCTGTTCGAGTACCAAGGCTTCTGCCTGCGCGGCTTTCCAGTCGTTTTCGCTGTTTGCCCGCTGCAACAGAAACCCTATCTTGAAACTCTGCATGCGCAAGGAGCCGGCCGTGTTGATCGCGGCTGCATCCCCCTGTGTCTGGTCTGCAACGAAGACAGACGCGAACATGTTGAAAAGCGCAAGCAACGTAATGGATGCGAGCGCAAGGCCTCCGCGTCGCACCAGTGAACTTTTGATTTTTTCGCGCATTAACTGCTTCTCCCGATGTCTGCCCCATTGTAGCCAAAGCTGATCAAAATGTCGGTACTAACCGCTGACGTGATGAACAATTCCCTGTACCACTAATGGTTTTGTCTTCAACCGTTGTCACGCCGACGATGAAGGGCGAAGAATAATACCTAATGAAAACAGGCAGTTAAAGAGTGTCTTGAAATACTCACAAAGTGGTACGCATGGGGTTTTCAAGTGATCGCCGACAGACGAGTGTTGATACATGTCAACGGTAGCCCTTTGGGGCACACCTAGTCTTCACTCCGGAGTAAGCATTGCTCCATGGGTCTGGAAAGGGGACGATCATGAACACGGCAGCAGTACCACATGCAAACAGGATTCTTGCAGTAAGCACGTTTACGTTTACTGTTTGTTTCGCGGTTTGGACGATATTCGCCATTATCGGCGTAAAGATTAAAGAAGAGCTCGGACTCAATGACACGCAATTCGGGTTGCTGGTCGCCATGCCGATACTCACCGGATCATTGATAAGGTTGGCGCTCGGTATATGGACGGACCAGGTTGGCGGTCGCATCATGCAAGTCATGGTGATGTTCGCTTCGGCCGTGTCGACCTATCTGTTGACGACAGTGTCGACCTATGAAATGTACCTGGTGGCTGCACTCGGTGTTGGTATTGCTGGTGGTGGCTTTTCTGTTGGCATCGCGTATGTCAGCAAATTTTTTCCCAAGGAAAGGCAGGGCACTGCGCTTGGAATATTCGGAATGGGCAACATCGGTGCTGCTGTCACCAAAATGCTGGCGCCGGTTATCATGGTGGCTTATGGCTGGCATACCGTCGCCCAAATTTGGGCTGGTGCGCTGGCAGTAACAGCCGTCTTGTTCTGGTTTACCACCGAAGATGATCCCCAATTGCAGGTTCGGAGAAAATCAGGTGTCAAGCCTGAGCCTTTTCTTTCCCAGCTTGCTCCCCTCAGAAACATTCAGGTATGGCGCTTTTCGCTTTACTACTTCTTCGTGTTCGGCGCGTTCGTGGCGCTGGCCTTGTGGCTGCCTCGCTATCTGGTGGGCGTATACGGCCTCGACATTAAAACGGCGGGCATGATTGGCGCAGCGTATTCCATTCCTGCGTCACTGTTTCGTGTGCTTGGCGGTGTATTGTCTGACAAATACGGCGCGCGTCGTGTCATGTACTGGACGTTTATCGCCTCAGTCATTTGTACCTTCATTCTGTCTTATCCCGCAACTGAATACGTCGTACATGGCGTGAAGGGGGATATTCAATTCACGCTGGCTCTGGGGGTGGTTCCGTTCACATTGGTCGTATTTACCCTCGGATTTTTCATGTCACTGGGTAAAGCCGCGGTCTACAAACATATTCCTGTTTATTATCCGGATCGAGTCGGCGCCGTGGGTGGTGTCGTTGGCATGATCGGTGGATTGGGTGGTTTTATTCTTCCCATTACGTTTGGCGCACTGAACGACCTGATCGGGGTGTGGACCAGTTGTTTCATGTTGCTCTTCATCGTGGTGTTTGCATCACTGGCGTGGATGCACTATGCCGTTCGCCAACTCGAACGCACACAGCATCCAGAGTTGTCCAAACCGGGCTACTTTCCGGAGGCTGTACTCGATCCCAAATTCAAGGGCGATGAAAAATGACATGTTCCGTGACGAAATTCGCAGTGGACACGATTTATCTGGTCAGTGGAGTAACAAAATGAAAACAGCATCGCTTTTTAACAGAGCCTTTATGGTGATCGAAAGGGGAGCCCATTTATGAGCAGTATTCGTGAGTGGGATGTCGAGAACAAGGATTTTTGGGAAAAGACCGGGCGGCGTGTTGCCAACACGAATCTCTGGATATCAATACCCAACCTCCTGTGCGGATTCGCCGTGTGGATGATGTGGGGAATCATTACGGTGCAGATGCTGAATGTCGGGTTTCCGTTTCAGCAGGCGGACCTGTTCACATTGACGGCGATTGCCGGACTGACCGGGGCAACGTTGCGTATCCCGGCATCTTTCATGATTCGTCTCGCGGGAGGGCGGAACACGATTTTTCTGACGTCGGCCCTGTTGATCATTCCCGCTGCCCTGACCGGCTTCCTCTTGCAAAGCAAGGAAACTCCACTCTGGATGTTTCAGGTGGCAGCCTTTCTGTCGGGCATCGGTGGCGGAAACTTCGCTTGTTCGATGAGTAATATCAGTGGTTTTTTTCCCAAGAGTCAGCAAGGTTTGGCGCTGGGTCTCAATGCCGGACTCGGGAATTTCGGTGTGACAACGTCGCAGATCCTGATTCCCGCCGTCATGACCATGGGTGTGTTTGGCGCTATTGCAGGAGCACCGACTGAATTATTGCAAGACAGCGGTACGCTGATTGGAAAAATCGCCAAGGGTACACCGACCTGGATCCAGAACGCGGGTCTGGTTTGGGTGCTTATTTTGGTGCCTTTGGTGGTGGCCGCCTGGTTCAAGATGGACAATCTTGCCCAGATTTCGCCTGAAGCCGACAATACCAGTGCGTCGCTGGCCAAGGTTGCTGTGCTGTATCTCGTCGGCTTTCTAACCGCTGGATTGGGCCTGTATCTGTATCTTCCTGCGCCTACTGGTCTTGGCATCCTCAATATGTGGGTCGTTATTGCCCTGATTTGTGGTGCGACGTTGTTCATGCTGCGCGTCATGCCTTGGGGGATTGGTGCGAACATGGGACGGCAGTTTGCCATCTTCAAGGATAAACACACCTGGTCGATGACGGTGCTCTATATCCTGACGTTTGGTTCCTTTATTGGATATTCCATGGCGTTGCCGCTTTCCATCACCGTTATATTCGGCTTCACTTCAGTGGAAGTTGATGGTGTCATGCAACGCATTGCCAACCCGAACGCCCCGAGTGCACTGACCTATGCCTGGATTGGCCCTTTTGTTGGGGCTCTCACGCGCCCGCTGGGTGGCTGGATTTCTGACAAGGCCGGTGGTTCCATTGTTACGCAGATCATTGCAGGTATTATGGTGATCGCTTCGGCCGCGGTTGGTTATATCATGATGCTCGCGTATGGCTCGGCTACTCCAGAGCAGTATTTCCCTGCGTTTATAGCGCTATTTATCGTCATCTTTGCCGCCACGGGTATCGGCAACGGTTCAACGTTTCGCACCATAGGCGTTATCTACAGTCGTGAGCAGGCAGGGCCTGTGCTCGGTTGGACGTCAGCGGTGGCGGCGTACGGTTCGTTTGTTGCCCCGATCGTCATTGGTGCCCAGGTAAAAGGGGGAACGCCTGAAGTTGCCATGTATGGATTTGCAGTGTTCTATGCGCTGTGTCTGGTGTTGAACTGGTGGTTTTATCTGCGCAAGAATGCCTTCATAAAAAATCCATGACATCGTCATTACGACAAAAAAAGGCGCCTCTGAAGGCGCCTTTTTTTGTGTTCGGATTGACTACCACCATTGCCACGAACAGCTGATTCCATACGATGCATGGCATCCAGGTATTAAAAATATGCTTGTAAATAAGGGAAATACGTTGATTCAAGGAATACCCAACAGTGGGTATTTGCGTGTTCGCGGCGCCTTCGCCGCTCAGGCGAGCTTGATACACATCAAGTGTTTATGAGGAGTCGGTGACTACTATTCCTCAGGGGTCAGCAGCATGGCGAGAGCGTGCAGTGGTAAAAAATTCATGTGGGTTGCCTTTGGGCGGCCGGCAGCAGTTTGAAAACGGGAGAGAAAAATGAGTCATTTCTTGGATAGGCTACAGTTCTTCAAAAAGAACGTCGGTACCTTCGCCGATGGTCATGGCGTAGTGACCAACGAATCTCGCGGCTGGGAAAACTCTTATCGTCAGCGGTGGCAACACGACAAGGTCGTGCGCTCTACTCACGGCGTTAATTGCACCGGTTCCTGCAGCTGGAAAGTGTATGTTAAAAACGGATTGGTGACTTGGGAAACCCAGCAAACGGATTACCCGCGAACCCGCCCTGATCTGCCCAACCACGAGCCTCGCGGATGTCAGCGTGGCGCGAGTTACTCCTGGTATCTCTACAGTGCCAATCGTCTCAAATACCCCATGGTGCGCAAAAAGTTGCTGAAACTCTGGCGCGATGCGCGGCGCACCCAAAACCCCGTTGAGGCGTGGGCATCCATCGTGGAATCACCAGAGAAAGCCCGCTCATACAAAGAGATTCGTGGTTTGGGCGGATTCGTTCGTTCGCATTGGGATGAAGTCAATGAAATCATCGCTGCCGCCAACGTCTATACCACCAAACAATACGGTCCAGACCGCATTCTTGGCTTCTCGCCGATTCCAGCGATGTCGATGGTGTCATACGCGGCGGGTTCGCGCTATTTGTCGCTGATTGGTGGCGCGTGTATGAGTTTCTATGACTGGTACTGCGATTTGCCTCCTGCGTCGCCACAGATTTGGGGCGAGCAGACGGACGTACCGGAATCGGCTGATTGGTACAACTCCAACTACATCATTGCGTGGGGTTCCAACGTACCGCAAACCCGGACACCGGATGCGCATTTCTTTACGGAAGTTCGCTACAAGGGTACAAAAACCGTTTCTGTGACGCCTGACTATTCAGAAGTTGCCAAGCTGACCGACATCTGGTTGAACCCGAAGCAAGGTACTGACGCTGCATTGGCCATGGCATTCGGTCATGTCATCCTGAAAGAATTTCATGTGGAAAATCCCAGTGAATATTTTGTGGATTACTGCCGCCGTTATACCGACATGCCGAATCTGGTAGTGCTCGGCAAGCGTGCCGATGGTTCCTATGAACCGGCGCATTATCTACGGGCATCCGATCTGGTGGGTTCACTGGGCGAGACCAATAATCCGGAATGGAAAACACTGGCGATCGATCAGACCACCGGTGACATTGTTGCGCCAACGGGGTCGGTTGGATTCCGTTGGGGTGAAAAAGGGAAATGGAATCTCGAGCAGAAGAACGCTGGCAATGCTGAAGATGTGAATCTGCAACTGAGTTTGCTCAACAGCAAAGACGACATCATCGGTGTTGCATTCCCCTATTTTGGCGGAGTGGAAAACGAATATTTCACTCATTCGAAACATGAAGATATTCTGGTCCGTAACCTGCCTGCCAAGCGTGTACAGTTGGCCAGTGGCGAGACCGCGCATGTTGCCACGGTTTATGATTTGCTACTGGCAAACTACAGCATCGATCGTGGTCTGGGTGGAAAGTGGGTCGCCTCTTCTTTCGATCAGGACGTACCGTTCACACCTGCCTGGCAAGAAAAAATCACCGGTGTCCCACGCAAGCGCGTTATTCAGGTGGCCCGTGAGTTTGCCGACAACGCGCACAAGACCAAGGGGCGTTCCATGATCATCGTCGGTGCGGCGATGAATCACTGGTATCACATGGACATGAATTATCGCGGCCTTATCAACATGTTGATGATGTGTGGTTGCGTCGGTCAAACCGGGGGTGGCTGGGCGCACTATGTCGGACAGGAGAAACTGCGTCCACAAACGGGCTGGACGGCATTGGCCTTCGCCCTGGACTGGAGTCGTCCGCCACGTCATCAGAACAGCACGTCCTGCTTCTATCTGCATACCAGTCAATGGCGTCACGAAAAACTGGGCGT
>JBPOHS010000213.1:0-27704 GCA_052035295.1 Pseudomonadota bacterium | reverse complement strand
TCTGTCACACCCGCCACAGCCTGGGAGACGGCGAGCGAGGCCTGCTCAGGTGCCGTAAGGTCAGATACTTATTTGGCGGGATTGACATTTGGTTGGTTGGCCAATTATAGTGTCGGGACTCACATCCGCAAGAGCCTCTTTCTGCACCTGAATCCTTCCATGGAGAGATCATATGAATATGACACCTATCCAGCCTCGAAAGGTTGTTTTTGATGTTGCGTCTGTTCCCCGTCACTGGAACGGTGGTGATCCGGTTCTTACCCGCTTTTTTGACGCGCTCTCGGTGCATTTCCCCGAGGGTGAGCGATTTTTTATCCAGTCGGTTCGTAACTTCCAGGATCAGGTAACGGATCAGCGTTTGCGTGACGATATTCGTCATTTTATCCGTCAGGAAGGTCAGCACGGCATAGTGCATGACAGCTTTAATCAGGTGATGGCGGGGCAGGGCGTTGATGTCGATAAGACCACGGCCAATCTGCGACGCTTTATTCGTACCACGCAGAAATATCTTCCGCAAAAGTATCAGCTGGCCATGACGGCCGCTTTTGAGCATTTCACCGCGACTCTGGGTGAGGCCATGCTTAAGGAAGAGACTGATATGTTTCGGGATTCAGATCCGGTAATGCGTGCCTTGTTTCTGTGGCATGGCGTGGAGGAAGTGGAACACAAGGCGGTGGCTTACGATCTGTATCAGACCGCAGCAGGCGGTGGTTATGTGACGCGCATATCGGCTCTGATAGTCGGTACCTTGATGATTCATCTGGTAGTGGCGCCAGTATTCTGGAACATGTTGAAGCTGGATGGTGTGACCCGCCAACCCGGTGTGATGCTGCGCGGCTTGAATCGTTTGTATGGTCGTCGAGGCATTCTTGTCCGCATGATGCCGGAATTTCTTGACTGGTTCCGCCCCGGGTTTCACCCGTGGGATACCGGAATGCCAGAGAAAGTGGCTTCCTGGCTTGACGAATATAGCCGTCACGGAGACCCAATGCAGGCCTCTGCTGCTGTTTACGGCGCCGAGCGTCTGGGGGAAGCGGCTTGATACAGGAGGCCCAGGCAGCGAAGCCTGATTCCAGCAGTGCCAAGTCGGTCAGCCAGCACTGCCACAGACCAGGCGTCCATTGCGGTAGTTCGGCGATACGCGATCTTCTCGAGTTTCACGGTCTCCGGATGACCGAGGCATTCTGCTTCGGTCTGGGCGCCGGGCTGGGTGTCACCTATGTGGAGATTCCCGGCTCGGCCACGCCTTTCATCGTTCACGTGCGCTCGATGGGCTTTGAAGAAAAAGTCTTTCACACTCTGGATGTGCCGTTTGCGTGGTCAAGCCATCCGGACAAGGATGCGGCAACAAAAGACCTGTATCAGGCATTGGGTGACGGGGTGCCCGCCTTGCTGCTCACTGACATTTACCACTTGCCTTATTTCGGTAGTAGCACTCATTTTCCGGGTCATGCGATTGTTGCGTGGCAGCGGGATGAAGCGCGTGACGAGGTGTTGGTAAGTGATACCGAGCGTCCCGGGTTGATCCCCGTGCCGGCAACCAATCTTGCTGATGCACGGTTTTCAACCTCCCCTCCCTTTATTCATTACGGCAATATGTTTGCCCCGCGATCGTTGACATTGGCAATCAGTGCGGACCGTGTGAGAGATGCCATTGTGGATAATGCGAAGGCATTGGCAAACGGCGGGCTGAATAGCGGCCTGGCCGCGCTGGATACCTGGATCGCGGCGTTGCCCGAGTGGCAGGCGCACGACAACTGGCGCTGGTTGTTGCGCTTTGCTTATCAGGTGATCGAAAAACGTGGTACTGGCGGTGGTGGCTTCAGGACAATGTATGCCGAGTTCCTTCGTGAAGCCGGAGAGATGCTGCCCGCCGTGCGGGCAGCGAAACTGGTAGAGATGATGCAGCGTTCAGCGGTGGCCTGGACCGGCCTGGCAGCGTTACTCAAGATGGCGTCGGAGTCGGATGTGTTCCCGGTTCGTGAAATTGAGGGGGCTATTCGTCATGTCAGGACGCTGGAGTCGCAGTATGTTCATCAGGTAACAAGTAAAGTTTAGCGTGCATGCTTCAGTTGGCCGCCAGATTGGTGGTTCGGGCTATTGGTTTTTGTATTAATGAGGGGGGGAGATGACAGCCCAGTCTGAGGCCGCAAACCGCTACTTGACCATGGCAAAAACGTTCTTCGGTACCGCTCATCCGTTATTCAACGCGTTCGGAATTGAAATTGACGAGATTGGCAAGGGTCGCGCCGTTATGAGGATGCCATCTAACGTGGCGCTATCTGATCGTAACGGCGGGCTGCATCGTGGTGTTGTGGTGACCTTGCTCGATACCAATTGTGGTCTCGCCATATTTTCTCGCCTTGGAGATATGCGACCGATTGCGACGATTGACCTGCGTGTGGATTTTATCAGGGAAGCCCCGCCAGGTGAGGCTGTACGCGCCGAAGTGGAATGTTACGCGGTACAGGGTGATATCGCCTATGTAAAGGGAAAGGCGGTTGCTTGTTCAGATGATTCGCTGTTGGCTTCCGTATCGGGATCTTTCGCTGTCGGGACACTCGGTCCGGCGTTTGATGCGACTGTGACGAAAGGAGCTGAATAAGTGAGCGCATCCGGAACCGAGCCACTGGGAATCTGCTGTGCCGGGTTGAGTGAACTGCAGAAACAAGTTCTTGATGACACGCCCTATGTGCATTTCCTTGGTCTGAAAGTCAGTCGCGAAGATGACGGCACGACCTGCTATCAGTTGTGTTTCCGCGAAGAGCATATCGGCAATCCGCTTTTGCGTACTTTTCATGGCGGCATTCTTGCCAGTTTTGGTGAAATTGTCGCCGCCTTGCATGTGGTGGAAGATCCCGGGATGCAGCAGCAGCCATTGTGTACCAGCTTGACGTTTGATTACCTGCGGCCGGCCTTTGCCGGAACAATTCGTGCTGTGCCGCGGATCGTGCGTGCAGGCCGGCGCTTTATTGTCGTTTCTGTCGATATCTTTCTGGACAAGAGCCATGTCTCGACGGGGCGTTTTATCTACGCACGCTGAGTACGTTTGATGTATTGACATCTTCAGGTTACCAAGGAGGTTGATATGTTTATTTCCCAGACACTGCGTCGGGCGGTCCAGTTGAACCCGAACGGTGTGGCCACAATCTACGCGAACAGGAAACAAAGCTGGCGTGAATTTGAGCACCGGGTGGCTCGTCTGGCTGCCGGCGTTCGATCATTGAAGGTTGCTGACGGGGATCGTGTGGCAATTCTTTCACTCAATAGCGATCGCTATCTGGAATATTTCTATGCCATCCCGTGGGCCGGGATGGCGCTTAATCCCATTAATATCCGGCTGGCACCTCCGGAGATTGCTTATACGCTGAATGACTCCCGGTCATCGGTGCTGTTCGTGGATGACGCATTCAGTGCCATGCTCCCGGTGCTGCGCCCGTTGCTGCATAACGTCAGTCATGTGGTGTTCATGGGGGAAGGTGAGTTGCCGGAGGGGTGTGTCGCCTATGAGTCACTGATCGACCAGCACAAACCCCTGGCTGACAGGAGCGAAGGTGGCGCACAGCTTGCCGGACTGTTCTATACAGGCGGCACGACCGGACGATCAAAGGGCGTGATGCTGAGCCACGATAATCTTGTGTTCAATGCCCTGAATGTTGTTCCGGAAATGGGCTACGGAACTGACTCCATCTATATGCATGCAGCGCCGATGTTTCATCTGGCCGACATGGCGAGTACTTTTGCCGTGACCCTGGCTGGTGGTTCTCACGGTATTGTGCCGCGTTTCGATGTGGCCGATGTGCTGTCGTTCATGGAGCGTGAAAAAATTACCCACACTTTGCTCGTGCCAACCATGATCAACCTGCTGGTCTCTTCCGGCAAGATCAAGGATTTTGATGTCAGCAGTGTCAAGCGAATGCTGTACGGGGCATCGCCAATGCCCGAAGCGGTGTTGGTCAGTGCCATGGAGCAAATGCCGGATGCTCTGTTTGCCCAGGGGTACGGGCAGACGGAGGCGTCGCCGATTATTACTGCGCTGGGGCCGGAGTTTCATGTTGTGGGCGGGGCCAAGCTACGCAGCGCTGGCAGAGCAGCGCTGGGGGTTGAGGTTGCCATTATGGACAAGGATGATGTCGAGCTACCGCGTGGTGAAGTCGGTGAGATATGCGCCAGAGGCCCGAACGTGATGCTGGGCTACTGGGGAATGGAGCAGGCCTCTGCCGAGACGTTGCGCAGCGGCTGGCTGCATACCGGTGATCTCGGTTATATGGATGAGGACGGGTTTGTCTTTATCGTTGATCGCGCCAAGGACATGATTATCAGCGGCGGTGAGAACATTTTCTCGGTCGAGGTAGAGGGTGCCATCTACAGCCATCCTTCAGTGCGGGAATGCGCGGTTGTGGGGATTCCTCACGACGAGTGGGGCGAGATGGTTCATGCGATTGTCGTGCTCAAGGAAGGGCATGGCCTCAATGAAGGCGAGCTTTTGGCCCATTGCCGCGCACTGATTGCCGGGTACAAGCTGCCGCGCAGCATCGAGTTTCGGAGCGAGCCACTACCGGTAAGTGGTGCGGGCAAGATTCTCAAGAACGAACTGAGAAAGCCTTATTGGGAAAACAAAGACCGGGGAGTCAACTGAATGACAATTGAAAACAGCAACCGATGGCCTGCAAGAGGTAATAAGCCGTGAATCTGGAGTTCACTCAGGAAGAACTGGAGTTTCAGCAATCCATTCGTGACTGGATGCAGGCGAATGTGCCGGATGATATCAAGCGCTGCTCGGCGGTTGGTGAGATGACCGGCAAGGAACTGCAGCAAAAGTGGGAGCGTTTGCTCGGTGAGCGGGGCTGGCTGGCACTGACGTGGCCGAAACAGTATGGCGGCCCGGGCTGGACGGCTACGCAACGTTATATTTTCGATCTTGAGCGAGCCATGGCGGGCGCGCCTCCCACGAGCCCGTTCGGGGTGGCGATGGTAGGGCCGGTACTTTATACCTTTGGCTCGCAGGAGCAAAAGGATCGCTGGTTGCCGGGTATCGTCAGCGGTAGAACGCTCTGGTGTCAGGGTTACTCCGAACCCAGTGCCGGATCGGATCTTGCGTCACTCAAGACGCGTGCCGAGCGCAGGGACGACCATTATCTGGTGAATGGCCAGAAGATCTGGACGACCCAGGCCCACTGGGCGGACATGATGTTCTGTCTGGTCAGAACCGACTCGACGGTCAAACAGCAGAAAGGGATTTCTTTCCTGTTGATCGATATGAAGACCCCCGGTATCGAGGTCCGGCCGATCTACTCGATTGATGGCCATCATCACCTTAACGAGGTTTATTTCACCGATGTGCGGGTGCCGCTGGAAAATCTTGTGGGCCAGGAAGGCATGGGCTGGACTATTGCCAAGTTCCTGCTGACGCATGAGCGCACCACCATCGCTGGGGTGGCGGACAGTCATCACGAGATATCACGGCTGAAGAAAGCTGTGGCCGAAGCGCCGGGCTTTCTGGATAAAAGCCAGGCGCGGCAACGTATTGCTGAACTTGAAATCGAGTTAATGGCGCTGGAATACACGAACTTCCGTACTGTTGCCGCGACGGATGAGGGCAAGCCCTTCGGGCCGGAATCCTCCGGGTTGAAAATCAAGGGCACCGAGCTTCAACAGAAAGTATCACAGGCCATGGTGGAGCTGGGCGGCATGATGTCGTTAACCTGGGATAACCCGGAAACGGTTGGCAGCGATATTTTCAATCGCGCCACCCGACGTTACAACTTTCTGAGGGCCTGCACCATTTACGGTGGATCCAACGAGATCCAGAAGAATGTGCTGGCAAAAATGCTGCTTGGTCTTTGAGGCGAGACGATGGAATTTAACCTCCCGGAAAACACCACCCTTATCGCGGATACCGCTCGCCGGTATCTTAAAGATAACTACAGCTTTGAAATCTACAGGCAGCAGCTTGAGCAACAGAACCATGTTGACGCGTCACGCTGGTCGGCCATGCAGGAGCTGGGCTGGTTTGGTCTGCCATTTGCCGAATCCAGCGGCGGCTTCGATGGCACGCTCCTTGACGTGGCGATGGTTGTCAGGGAGCTGGGCGCCGCGTTATGTCTGGATCCCTACGTTGATACGGTGGTAGCGCCTGGCAAGTTGCTGGAATATATCGGCTCCGATGCGACCCTGGCCATGTTGAGCGACGTTATTGACGGCAGGGCCAGGCTGGCCTGTGCGCTGTATGATTATCATGCCGGTTATCAGGTATTAAGGCCTTCCATGAAGCTTAATGGCAAACGCCTGTCCGGTCAGAAAAACTTTGTTCCGGATGGCGGTGTTGCCGATACCTTGCTGACAACCGCGCTTGCTGATGGCGAACTGCTGGTGCTTGCTGTGCCTGTTGCTGCTTGCGAGACGACTCGTTATCGGGCGCTGGATGGTGGCCGTATTGCTAACGTGCTGTTTGATGAGGTCGAGATCACTGACGGGATGATACTTGCCCGTGGCAAACAGGCCGAGCGGGCGCTGAGCATGTTGCTGACTTATCTGCAAGCTCTTGACTGTGCACGCATGTATGGTGCCGCCGGTGCCCTGTACCAGCGCACTCTGGAATACTCCAAGACACGAAAGCAGTTCGGCGTGGCTATCGGTAGCTTTCAGATTATTCAGCACTACCTGGTAGATATGTTTATCGATCTCCAGCAGCTTGAGTCAATGCTGCTGATGGTGGCCGTCAAGGCGGAATCCGAGGATGCCTGTCGGCGTGAGCGCGCCAGTACCGCTGCGAAAGCCTATTATTCGGATAAGGCGGTACGCATCGCGCAGCAGGCAATCCAGATTCATGGCGGGGTTGGTGTTACCGAAGAGCTTGATATCGGTCACTACTTCCGTCTGGTCACTCATTGCTCGTTGACCCACGGTGATCGTGCATATCACATAAAGCGCTTTGCCGAGCTTGACGAGGTGCATCCGGGTGAATAATCAAGAGTTTGATTTCATCATCGTAGGAGCTGGTTCGGCCGGCTGTGTATTGGCAAACAGGCTCAGTGAAGGTGGCCGTTATACAGTTTGCGTGATTGAAGCGGGGCCCCATGATAACAGTGGCTTTGTCAATGTTCCGTTCGGTCTGATCGGGCTGATCAAAGAGGGCAAGCGCAACTGGGGCTATAACACGGCCCCCCAGAAAGCCCTGGGGGACCGGCAACTTTACTGGCCAAGAGGGAAAACCCTCGGTGGTAGTAGCTCGATCAATGCCATGGTGTACATCCGCGGGCAACATCAGGATTACGATAGCTGGAAAGATGCCGGGGCAACAGGATGGGACTGGCAGTCTGTGCGGCCGATATTCATTGCCCATGAAAACAACGAGCAGTATCCGGCGGATGCCTGGCATGGTCGGGGCGGGCCACTGAATGTTACGCGAGTGCAGGACCCTAACCCGTTGACCGAGATCTTCATACGTGCCGGTCAGGAGCTTGGTGAGCAGCGTAACGATGATTTCAATGGTGAAAATCAGCGCGGATTTGGTCGTTTTCAGGTAACCCAGAAGCAAGGGCGGCGCTGGAGTGCGGCGCGGGCGTTTCTCGATCCCGCCCGGGGCCGGGAGAACCTCTGCATCATGACCGATGCGCTGGTCAGCCGGGTTGTGCTTAGTGGCGACCGGGCTCGGGGAGTGGAGTACATTGATCAGCAGGGGGTGCCCCGTGTGCTGACAGCTAATCGCGAAGTGATTCTTTGCGGCGGCGCGATCAATTCACCCCAACTGCTGATGCTCTCCGGTATCGGCGATCGTGATCATTTGAAAAGCGTCGGGGTTGATTGCCATGTCCATCTTCCGGAGGTGGGCCGCAACCTTCAGGATCATCTGGATATGACGGTTTCGATTCACGATCGCAGCCGTCAGGCCATTGGCTTCTCTCCATACTTTCTGCCACGGCTGATACGTGCCTTCTATGACTACTTTCGCTATCGACGCGGATTCCTTGCCAGCAATGCGGCTGAGGCCGGGGCCTTTGTCAATGTCGGAGGCGGCGATCGCCCGGACGTTCAACTGCATTTCCTGCCAACTTTCCTGCGTGATCATGGCAGGGAGCTGACGGGGGGGTTTGGATGTACCATCCATGTGTGTCAGGTGCGGCCAAAGAGCCGGGGATTCATCCGCTTGTCCGATAGTGACCCGCGCAGCGCGCCCGTGATTGACCCCTGTTATCTTTCAGACAGTGATGATATCCGGGTATTACGCGAGGGTGTGAAATTGGCGCGCAGGGTGTTTCATGCCGAGGCGTTTGCTGCGATCTTTGGCGGTGATGACCTGCCTGCCAAGGAAGTGGTGACTGATGACCAGATCGACGCGGATATACGCCAGCGTGCGGAGTCCATCTACCATCCAGTGGGAACCTGCCGTATGGGCGACGATGAGCTGGCAGTCGTGGACAGCCGGTTGCGGGTCAGAGGAATATCGGGATTGCGCGTTGCCGATGCTTCTGTTATGCCGCTGTTGATCAGTGGCAATACCAACGCCCCGTGCATGATGATCGGCGAGAAGGCCGCCATGTGTGTGCTTGAGGATAATGCCTGAGAGATGGCCGGCGGTTCGAGTCAACCGCCGGCATCCGCTAACCACCCACTGCTGTGATCAGGTAATGCGATAGATCATTGAGCCGTTGGCGATCAGCTTGTCTGAGCCTTTCTCCCGGATCGAGACTTCTGAGAAAATCAGCTCTCGTCCCCGTTTTACCGCATTCGCGGTAGCGATGATGTCCTTGCCCAGCGCCGCAGCAAGGTAATTCACGGTCATGGATACGGTGGCCGCCTTCATGCCGTTCTTCGGATCATGGCCGGACCAGGCCGCCAGAGCGCCGGTCAGATCCAGCAGGCTGCTGATGGCGCCGCCATGGAAGGCGTTGCCGCCACCAGCCAAGTCGCCACGGTATGGCAGGCAAACAACGGCCCGGTCAGTGACCACCTCGACAATCTCGATGCCAAGCAATTTCTGGAAGGGAACCTCGGGAAACATCTGTATAAGTGAGTCAACCAGCGTTTCAGTCATGCGTTATTCCTTGATGGTCGAGAATATGAAACGACGGCAGATTTATCTCTGCTGGCGATGCCGGGCTGTGCCAGAAACATCAATATATAGGATCAATTCGGCAAAGCCCGGGTTGCACGACAGGTCAGGCCACCCGGTTCTTGTAAACGTCGAACAGGTCACCGCCTTCGGCAAAAAGCCGCTCACGCCATGTCTGCTCCAGGTTGCGTGTGTCATGGTTGCCAGGGTGAAAGTGCCGTTGAGTGAACTCCGGCAACCGAGGCAAGATTTTCGAGACAAACCCGTTGCGGCCAAACAGCATGTTCAGGCCTTTGGCATTGTCTTTGATGCTGCCGAGCTTGCCATCGCGGGCCAGCATCCATGCCCATGTGACACCGAGCATCGGCAGCAGCACGACAAGCGAGGCCGCAGTAGCCGCGACCCGTTCACTGTACCGGTTCCCGACTAGTTCATAGACGTCGTAGGCTACAGACTTGTGCTCGAGTTCCTCCAGCGCATGCCATTGCCATATCTTGATCATTTCAGGGTCGGCCAGACTCTGAAAATCCTTATCCTCAAGCAGCTGCTCTGCCAGCAGGGCGGTAAAGTGCTCCATGAAGGTGGTGGCTGCGAGCTTGGTGCTCGGCGGGAGCATTTCCAGAACTTTCAGGCCAATTTTAACGAACCGCTCGGGCGTGCGCATGTCGAAGCCACGCTCGGCAAGCAGTTCGTTCAGGCGATCATGTTCGCGCCCGTGGATGGCCTCCTGACCCATAAATCCGGAAATGGCGGCACGCTGCGCCTTGTCGGTAACCCGATTTCGAAAGTGGCGCACCGAATCCATGAAGTAACGCTCACCCGGCGGGAAAAACCCTGACAGCATGGCGAAGAACGTGGTTGCCGTGGCATTCCCGGCATAAAAGTACTTCGGGATGCTTTGTGAGAAATTAAAATCGATGTGACGCGGCGGGATGCCCACCGAGGCACCGTTGAGGTTGTTGCTGGTTTTCGCGGCTGTAGTCATTGCGATACTCCTTAGTTCATAATCGAAATGAGAAGTTAAACAGTGGTCGCTTTTGCGCCGCGACCTTTGTTCATCCGAAACAGTGTTTCAAGAGCACGCTGATACCCGGTGGGCATCAGCCGCTGGGTGGTGTCCATCAGTACCGCATCAGCGCCGATTAACACGCGCCTTTGGTTCTTTTGCACTCCCCCGAGGATTGCTTTTGCGGCCTGTTCCGGGGTAGACATGGCGATGCGGTCAAACATTTCGGCAATCTCGTCCTGACCACCCATGCTCATACTGCCCATTTCACCCATGCGGCTATTACGGGCAATGTTGGTCTTGACGCCGCCGGGATGGACACAGGTGGCGCTGACGCAGCCGCCTTCGAGATCGAGTTCTTCGCGCAACGATTCAGTAAAGCCTCTGACGGCGAACTTCGCTGCATTGTAGGCAGACTGGGTTGGTACACCGATGATGCCGAATATGCTGGAGATGTTGACCACATGACCGTCGCCGGACTGCTTCAGGTGCGGAAGAAAAGCCTTGGTGCCATATACCACACCCCAGAAGTTGATATTCATGAGCCATTCAAAATTTTCATAGCTCATGGCCTCCACCGTTTCCCCGAGACCAACACCGGCATTGTTGATGATCAGGTTCACCTGGCCATGTTCCTTGACAGTGTCCTCAGCGTACTGATAAACCGCAGCACGATCACCGACATCAACATGATGCAACGTTACCTTCACTCGATAGGGCTGGAGCTTGTCCAGGGTTTGCGCCAATCCCTTGTCATTGACGTCTGAAAGGGAGAGATGGCAACCGCTTTTTGCCAGGGCAATGGCGGTGGCCTGACCGATACCCGATCCGGCCCCGGTGATGGCAGCAACTTTGCCGGAAAAATTTTTCATGATATTTCCTCTTGTTAAAACTGTCGTTCAGGCGCCGAGCAGCGCACCGAGTATTCCCTGCTTTTTTTCCCTGAGGTTTTCGCCTTCGAAATGAAGATAACCATCTTCGAGATTGCCATAGCGCAAGGCAGGGAGGTCCCTCAGGTAATCATCCAGATTCTGCCAGGGTATCCTGCTTCCCTGGCGTGGCAGTCTGTCGCTGGCTCGCTGAACATAGCCGGAGCGCAGGTTGAGGAAATTCATATCGGTGCCGCAACCCTCCTCATCAGTGGGGGTGACCCGGGTGGCACCAATGTCACGCATATGGTTGAGTAAGCGGCAGACAAATTCGCAGGCAATATCGGCTTTCAATGTCCAGGAGGCATTGGTATAGCCGAACACCAGCGCCATGTTAGGCACACCTTCCAGCATCAGTCCCTTGTACAACAGGGTGTCGGCCACACTGACTTCACGACCGTCGACACGCAGCGTAGCACCGCCAAACAACTGAAGATCCAGACCGGTTGCGGTAATCAGAACATCCGCGTCCAGATGGTCGCCGGACTTGAGCTTAATGCCTGTTTCCGTAATCGTGTCGATATGGTCTGTGACCACCGATGCCTTGCCTTCGCGGATAACCTTGAAGAGGTCTCCTTTCGGGACCGCGCACATCCGCTCTTCCCAAGGGTTGTACGTTGGCTGGAAGTGGCGCATGTCAACATTCGGGCCGAGTTGCCTGCGCGTTGCGGCCAGCAACAGTCTGCGTATTGCTTTCGGCTTGCTGAGTGACAGCCGGTAAACAGCGCGTTGCAGCATGATGTTACGTGCGCGGGCCATCCGGTAGACCACCATTTCCGGCAGAAAACGACGCAAGTTCTTGGAAATCAGATCTTCTTCGGGGACGGTTGCAACGTAGGTCGGCGAACGTTGCAGCATTACTACATGGGCGGCCTTGTCTGTCATTGCCGGCACCAGCGTCACGGCAGTGGCGCCGCTGCCGATGACCACTACGCACTTGCCGCTGTAATCATAGTCTTCGGGCCAGTGTTGCGGATGAATCAGCTTGCCCTTGAATTTGTCGAGGCCGGGAATGTTGGGAGTGTAACCGGCATCATATTTGTAGTATCCAGTGCAATTGAATACGAAGCCGGCACGGAAGGTTTCTATCTCGCTTGTTTTTTCATTAAGAACCGTGACGTTCCAGTGACAATTTTTACTATCCCATTCTTCCGAAATGACTTTCAATCCGAAATGAATGTGTCGTTTGACGTCATAGTCGCGCGCGGTGTCTTCAATGTACGTTCGAATAGACGGGCCGTCGGCAAGCATTTTGGTTTGCGTCCAGGGACGAAAGCTATAGCCGAGCGTGAACATGTCGGAGTCCGAGCGAATCCCAGGGTAGCGAAACAGGTCCCAGGTTCCGCCAATTCTTTCGCGCCGCTCAATAATGGCGAAACGTACGTTCGGGCATTTCTTCTGCAGGTGGCAGGCGGCACCGATTCCGGACAGGCCGGCGCCGATGATCAGTACATCCAGATGGCGATGTTTCATGTCAATACTCCATGGTCGAAAGTCGATGAGGCATGGTGGCTGCGAGTGTGTTTTCCAGCCCTTTGCAGAAAGCCCAGCACGGCCTCAGTGAAGATTGTGTTTCTGTCCCCGGCGACCATATGGCCGGCCTGATTCAGCACGACATAGTGCGCATGGGGAACCAAGTCGAGCAACTCGCGAGCCCCTTGATCGCTGAGCACGTCGCTCTGGAATCCGCGAATCAGTAGCACTGGCATGGAAAGCTTTCGGGCTGCACGCTCCAGACTGGATTTCTCGAACAGGCTTTCGCTGGTTTCAGAGGGAACGCGGGCGTAGTCCAGAAAGGCAGGATCCCAGTGCCAGTAAAGACGGCCGTCATCCCGCCGGCGCAGATTCTTGCGCAATCCTGTCAGGTCGTTCGAAGGAGGGCGGTGCGGGTTGTAGGCAGCGACGGCATCGCGCACCTGTTCAAGACTGTCGAAGCCGTCCTGATGGCGACGCATGAATTCGATGATGCGGCGCACGCCCTGTTGCTCCAGTCGTGGCGCCACGTCGACCAACACCAGTGCGGAACAGTGCAGCGAGGTATTCTCACCAAGTGCCAACATGGCTGTTAGGCCGCCCATGGAAGCACCGACGATGATTGGTGCCATAGGCAGCGAGTGAATGACGGCGTGAAGGTCTGCGACCAGGCTTTGGGTGCTGTAATCACCTTGCGCACACCAATCGCTTTCGCCGTGCCCCCGCGCATCCAGAGTGATGGCGCAGTAGCCCGCTCGGGCAAGAGTATTCGCCGTATCGGCCCAGGCATGGCGTGTTTGGCCTCCGCCGTGAAGCAGCAGTACGATGGGGGCAGTGAACGCGCCGTATTGACTGGCCCGGAGCACAATACCATTGGCACCGACAAAAAGTGTCGGTTTCGCTGACGAAGTCGACGAATCCTTTTTCCCGTACGAACCGGTGGATGGGGTGAAACTGGATGTCATGGCCACCTCCATTCTGTATGAGCACAACAAATTATGATTGGTCGGCCAACCAAATAATAGTCTAAAGAAGTCCAGCTGGCAAAGCGTTTCTAGCGGCCGCCCGTACAGGCTTCTACTTTTTGTCTTTTTATCCGGAAGTGCACCTTAAATCCAGCGTGTGAACGCCGGATACAACAGACACGAGGAGGCCTTCGGGAGCTGGGCCGCGAAATGAAACAGTCCCTTCTGAAAAGTCGCCTGACGCCGTCACAAAAGAAAATGCCAGTCAGGGATTAACTGACTGGCATTACCCCATAACGGGGCCAAATGGCGTATGCCCGGGGGCATAACGGCGAGTCGGCTTTCGCTTCAGAAGTCCTTAACAGGCAGAAAGGTTAACGTCAGATCGGCAGCAAGGGAGGGAACCTCCAATTGCACACTCGCAAGACCGATACCCGCCAAGTTGATACTGGCCGGAATCAGGAGTGGATCAGGATTGCGGATCTTGAGGATCAACCGGCCATCGTCGACAAAGCGCAGTGGCCCCTCAAGAGTCACATTACGCACCCGTTTGCTGCGAATATCGTGACCAAGCGTAATAGGGCCCAGTGCCGGTTTCAACTCAGGGGCGTCCACCAGTATGTCGAAGGTGGCGTTGAACCAGGGGCCGTCCGGCGTGTCGGAGATGAACCCGGTGATGAAGGGCTCATCAGCTCCTTGAGGTATTAGCCTGAGCACCAGTGGGCCCGTGTCCAGACCGATTGTGATGATGGCCAGAGCCCGAGCCTGCAGAAAAACGCTGGTGGTGCTGATGGTGGTTGGGTAGACGTTGGCGCGTATGGCTCCAGTCATGAAATTGTCTGTGGCCGGGTTGCCGTCGATCAGGCGCCGATTCACCTGGACATTGGGATCAAAGGTGCGCGGGCCGGCCGCCAGAGCGCCGCTGCTGAGGAAGGCGAAGCGCTTTTCCGGGCAACTCTCTCCGATTGCACAGCCGAGATTGGCCTGTGTGATAACGCCGCTGAAGTCCTTCAGTTCCAGCCGCAGATGATTGGGTGGCGCTTCGATGCTGTTGTCCGGAAGGACCAGGACACCTTGCTCTTCTTCATCAAACACCATATTGGCATTGACATCCACCACTGGTAGAACGCGCAACCCAACTAATGTATAGCGGTCGTCCTCGTCGGCAGCGACAAAGTGATTCACCATATCAGGACCGCCCTCGCGCGGGGCAGGGGCCGATGCACTGCTTCGCGAGATTTGCCGGGTTTGCAGCGGTGCGCCATCAGGCGAGCAAATGGCATTGACGCCGCAATCGGCATCGTTCGGCACCGATCTTAATGTGTAACGATACAGGTCACCAATCCGCCACGGGGTATCTGGGAAAAACTGAACGCGTTGGGGCAGGATATCCAGCCGGCCGGGCACGGGTACCCAATTGTTATCCAGGTCGCGGCGTTCAACGAAGAAGGTGCCGTCGTTGATCGTCACCGGATCTATGCTACGGTTGAAAGTCACTCTGACCGGGTAGTCCTTGTACAGACTATCCACATGGAGCAGGGGGTCGCTGTTCTGGCCGCCCACGCAGCGACCGTTGCGCCAATCAGGCCGTGGCCCGGTAAGCAGTGCGTCTGTAAGCGCACAGGAAAAGCCGGGAAACACGGCGGCGACTGGCGAGCGCAGATTAGCGGCGCTGCCGTCGGGAAGAGACAGGTCTTCAAAGCGAAGTGCCAGTGTCTCATCCTGGCTCAATGGATTGCCCTGCGTATCGCGCAGCAAGCTGGTCAGGACAATTTCGATATCAGTGTTGTGCTGCAGGTTACTGCCGTCGATGATCACCGTTGCGCCGTCGTGGCGCATGGGCGCGAGCTCCTTGGGTACCAGAGTGCCGTCGACACGCATCTCGATGGCGCCGTCAAGGAATACCGAAGCTGCATTCAGGGGTTTATTGAAGTTCAGAATAACAGGGTCCCCGGGGCGGGCATTGGGTTGAAAGTCTTCCCCGGGCGACCAGGACTGCAGCTCGAGCGGCCGCGTATCGGCTGGTGGTACCGGCGCGTTGCGCTGATCGACATAGGATTCCAGACGGAAAGACAGCAGGCCGCTGGCGCGCTCCAAACCGAGAATCTCCGGTTCGACCACGCTGGCGGCATCCATCACCAGTACGCCATTCTCCACTATCGCGAGGCCCACTACCTGAATATTCAGCAAGTTCTGGCTCAGTGCCGCGTTGGCGATCCCGCCCTCTGCGGTCATGGCTGCGTCCATGTTGAGCAAGGCATAGCGAGGAGCATCCTTTGCTTTACTGAACGGGTTAGCGATCAGGTAGCCGTTTGCGTCGCTGAGCAGTGTGATCAGCACTTCACCGGTTTCGATACCAGCGTTGACTTGACCCAGAATATTGACGGCCACCGGGCTGCCGCGTAGCACTGAACCTGCAGGCACCCGCAGAGGTGCCGCGTTGGCAAAATCCGGCACGAAACCCAGGTCCGCGGCCAAGTCTCCCTCCAGTCTGGTAAAGGATTCGTTACCCAGCACAAAAGTTTCTACCGGCACCTCATTGACGCGTTGCCCGGTGAGCCTTGACGCAAGCCCCGGCTGTTGTTCACCAAGCGTGCCTACCTTGAGAACGACCGTTTCTCGCGGTGGTGTGGCCACTGGTGTGAAGGAACGTTCGAGGAGGGGGAGCTCCTCATCCTCCCGGCTGCGCAGACCAGACAGGACCAAGGTATGTTCCGTCGGTTCGAGGTCATCCCTTGGGTCGAGCACAAGATAGCGGCCCTGCAGTAGCAGAGTGGCCTCGATCAGGCTGCCCTGCGAATTTTCAAGACGAACCTGATTTCCATAGTTGACGCTAGCCGGATCAAGTACGCGATTGAACGCCATTCTCAGGGTGCTCATGTCATTCGGCTGCCTCGCATCGTCAATGTCGGTAAGCAGCGCGGGCTGATCCAGGGGTGTAGCGGCGAGCAGTTTGAAGTCGCCGTCGCCAATTGCCCCCGCGAAGCCTTTCTGCGCACCGGCAGTGCGAAAGCGAAAGTCGTTGAAGGGGCCTGTGTCAATGCCGTCTAGGCCCACTTCGCTCAGCTGCAGTTGGTATTCAGTATTCGGCACGAGTTCGTCGACAGGACGTAGCAGCAGGCCACGTCCGTTATCCACCGTTTCGTGGACGAACATGGCAGGGTTGCCGCCCGCTACAGTCACCAATTGCAATCTGTCGTCGATTTCCTCAATGACGGTTTCATTGAGGGGCGCCGAAAAACGAAGCACTATCTGGGTGCTGGGTGGCACTTCCTGCTGTCCCGGGTAGGGGTAGGCGAAAATAAGACTCTCCGGCGTTGTCCAGGAAGTGTTGATGGTGCCTTTGTCGCCGCCACATGCGGACAGCAAGAGGAAACCAGGCAGCAGTACGCAGAGTGCAAGAAGCGTGGATATTGTTCGGTGATTTGTTGTTGTTTCCATGATGGCTTTCTCCCTATTCGTCATTAGTCGACTCTGTCGAAGCTCCGCTTAGAACTTCAGGGAAGCGGATAATGAGAAGACGTGAATCTCTCCGTCGGCGCGTACTGTTTCGTAAGGGGCCGGATCGGAAGACGAGTTGATGGACGTCAGCTCGAAATCGCGCTCGTCGAGCTTCTGGTACTGATAGGCCAGCGACAGCACCAGGGGAGCATTAATGATGGGCGCACTATTTAGGCGATAGTCGCCACCAACGCCCAGCACCATTTTGTCGGCATCCAGGAAGTTGACGTCTTGTGAGCGGGAAGATTTCAATGGCGAATCCTCCAGCGCCACCCCGCCAAACAGCCTGAGCTGGTCAGACCACCGGAAGCTGGCGCCAGCGCGGGAAACGACGACGTCATCGAAACGCAAGTCCGCCTGGTCCCTAATGGTGTCCCCGGAAAACTGACTTTCCAGCTCGGACCACTGATGTTGCTCGACAGAGGCCACAAGCTCGAGCTTCCCAAGAGGCAGCAGGAAGCTGCCGCCGAACACTGGCGGCTGGTACGAGTCAATGGTAGAAAGCGCCAGATCAAGTCCCGGTTCGGGGACGACGCCGGGGATAACCACGTTGGCATCCACACTGACCTCGTAGTTGGTTTCGTCGCGCCAGAATAGTGCCACCTCCAGTCCATCGAGTCCGAACGGCAGACAAGATGATGGACGCCAAGGTGAATGGCCACAGAATAGCTCGGAAGTGCGGACGTTAAGGCCCACAGCGGGGGACAGGGAAGGCTCTGCCTTCATCGAAATCTGCTCAGAATCGGTATTGCCTGCGAGATCGGAGACCGCTACAAGACGAGCCTTTGCCGCCAGTGTCAAGCGTGCTGAAAAGCCGACATCGACCCCTCGAACGAGATCACGAACAGCGCCACCAAATGCCAGATAAAGCGGCTGGGACTCGTAGCGCAGGAATTGGCCTTGCTCTGCGGTATTGGCCTGGTACGGTAGAATGTTGGAGATGTATTCATCGACGCCAACGTTTATTCCAAGGTACATCGGGCGGGTTGTGTCCGATGCGCCGCCAATACGGGCTTTGATGCCCAGCAATGCAAGCTCCGAACTGGTATCCGATAGTACGTCATTCTCGCGTGTCACCGGGTCAGACCCTCCCAGCGATTTTGCTCGCAGTTCCTGGTCGCCGTATTGCAGCACAATACTCAGCTCACCTTCCGGGGTGCGGGCTAGGGCGGCGGGGTTATAGTACACCGCCCAGGCACCGGGATCGAAGGCGCTGAAAGCCTGGGCGGAACCGGCGTTGACCGGGCCAAGGCCATAGGTGGATGCTCCGTCGCCTGCGCCGGCAAAGGCATCGTCGGGCTGTGTGCCAATTATTGCTGCTGTCAGGAACAGGCTGTAGGTGGTCGGCAACAACCGGTGAATTGTGCATGCCATGCAATTACCCCCTTTTTTTTGTGTTATTTTTCTTGTGGTTGTTTTTGGTTGTTTGAACGAGTTTTTTACTTGGTTGGCCAACCAACGTCAAGAGAAAGATGCACAAACGAATGATGACCAGGAATACGTGAAACGTAATATTGGGCAATAGAGCATTCGGGATATTTGTCGCGTTAGGAGATCAGGGGTGGTGCTCGGGCAGAACGGAGAGTAGCGGAGCAAGAGGCGCGGGAACGGTCCTTGAATGTGGGAGCTGGCAGAGGGCATTTCTCGTGAAGCGACTTGCCCTCGCGCTTCCATTCGCTCGAAATTTTTCTTGTAACGAACACTGCATTGCGGGCCGTTTTGCAAACGGCATCGGCGGATAGCCCTCTTACTTCGCCAAAGGCTCAGAGATATCGCCGCAGCCGTTGTATTGATACTTAGCCATGTCGAAACTCCCCGGCACCGTAGAGGGCGACGAACCTGGAGGCGTTTTGCCGGTTGAAACCTTACCCCGGTCGCCCCCCGACTATGCTGCAGGGCCAGCACTGACTTTCATGAAGGTAGCTGCGCCGAAACACAGTGAGTTATCCGGTGACACCGTCCTGATCGGTGGTATTCGCCAAAATTACGCGATTGCGGCCGCCTCGTTTGGCCTCGTAGAGGGCCTGATCGGCCGCTTTGAGCAAGTCGTTCAGGTCGGAGATGGCGTGGGTCGGGTAGCAGGCGACGCCGAAGCTTGCGGAAATGCTGATACGATTGCCATCGATTTCCACCACTGCGTCGCTGATTGCCTTGCGCAGTCGCTCGGCGATTCCGGCCGCGATTTTCAGTGTCACGCCCGGGAGCAGAATAGCGAACTCCTCCCCGCCATAGCGACCCACCTCATCGTACGGGCGTGCGTTGGCCATCATGATCTCCGACGCTGCTACCAATACCGCATCGCCGGCGTGGTGACCCCAAGTGTCGTTGATGTGCTTGAAGTGGTCTAGGTCCAGCATTATGCAGCCCAGGGACTTCGGCGTGTTACTGGACAATCTCTTGGCTCGTGCCAGTTCATTTTTTGCCCGTTCGATGAAGCAGCGGCGGTTGATCAGACTGGTGAGGCCATCGACGTTGGACATTTCACGATAGAGGTTTTCCCTTTCTGCCCAGCGTCGGATGACAAGCATGCAGAGGTATAGGACGGAGTAATGAATAGCGGCGACTGTGACTTCTATGAACAACCACCCGATCACCGGTGAGCCGTCAGGCTGATATACGGACCGGGACAGCAAGGGTGCATGTTTAAACGCGCCGCTAAAGTCAATGGTGGCGAATGTGATTAGAGTCACCAAGACGGTCCAGTAGGCGACGAGTATCTTTGTTACCCAGGTCAACGCCGAAGCGATGTTGACGCCAACGAAAAAAAAAACAGAAGCCCATGGGTGAAATACGTGCCGGTAAGATAGCTGCTCAGCATGATATTGATCACGAAACCGGCGATGACAATGTTTTCAAATGCGGGCCAGTCGTTTTCCCTGCGACGTCGTTTCCATGCCAGCCAGATGTAGCTGGCGAGTAAGATGATATGCAGGCCGTACAGACCGAGCAACGTCCAGGCGACAGGCAGTGCAAGGTATTGCGGCGCCAGCGCTATGGTGCCAGCAAGCGCAATGCTAAACACAACAGTCGCCAGCATAACCAGGCTTGCAAGCAGAATAAAACGGTCAATGGGATGCCAGTCCAAGGGGTTCCTGAGCCAAAGCATACCAATAAGAGGCGTGTTTTCTGCAGTTTGCTGCTGTGTGCCGCCTCGAGAGCGCTTTTTCATTTTTATTCCCCCCGGGGGCTGAAGAGACAAATGCCAACAAGCCAGATTAGGAAAGTGTAGACGAATACTGCTTCCTGCCTCGCTTGTTGAACTGGTGTGATTTTGCAGCGAGTATCGATTATGTAGTTGGCATGGCTAGCAACCGCAAATTGATGGCAAAAGCAGGCATCTGTCCGGATTTACCTATGTCCTGATGCAGGGATTGCGCAGTCTGGCACTGCAACATACTGCGCTGGAAAAATGCCAGATGAATACACTGCGGTTGAAGCTATTGTGCGCTAGCGATGGATAGACAGGACCACGACCTGATGTTTTGCTATTTCGTCGGGCTGGATATGGATGATGGAGTCTAGAACTATTCTATGTTAGCCAAGAACAGAGATCGCTTGTTGTCAGGCAAATTTTCAGACCATCCTCAAGCCCTGGGCGGCATAGCCCCTCGCGAACTGACACGCTGCCTGTACTGCTCGGGCGGATGGCCAAACCAGCGTTTGAAGGCACGCCTGAAATTGGCGCTGTCGTGATAGTGCATCAACGCCGCGATGTCCTCGATCGACAGTTTGCTGTCGCACAGGTAGCTGGCCGCCTGCTGGGACAGGATGTCGTCACGAATTTGTCGAAAACTGCTGTTCTCCTGTTTGAGCTTGCGGGCCAGAGTGCGTTTGTTCATGAACAGGGAGGCTGCGGCTTCTTCTTCACTGAGCGTGCCGGGTGGTCGGGACAGCATCATCTTCTTGAGCCGGGTCTGGTAGTTCGGTTTATGGGTCGGAAGTTGCGCTAGCATGGCTTCGCACTGCTGCAGGGCAAGACGGTAGTTTTCATGATTGGCGGAGGCGTTCGGTTCCTGGCACAGCGTCATCGGTAGCTTGAGCGTCAACTGATCACAGCCAAAGCGAATTCGTCCGGACAAATACTCGGCATAGAGGGCATGGTATTCGGGTGCCGGATGGGTAAAGCCTATTTCCGCCTCATACAGGGGGCGGCCGACAATGAACTCGCCGAATTCGAGCAGCACCTTGACAATCGTGTCCGCCACGCAGCGCTGGAGGTCTGCGTTCAGCGGCACCTGAAAATCCAGCCTGCACTCCAGATGTTCTTCAACCTGCTGCAAATGCAGCTGGATAACGCTGGCGCGGGTGGGCAGGAAGGTGTGTATCGCCCGTAATGCGCTGAGCAGGTCCGGGCAGCTGGAGGCGGCAAATCCCATCGCACCGTGGGTTGCCGGGGTCAGGCGTTTGCCCAGACGTAATCCGAATTCCGGCTGGCCGGACAGCGCCAGTGCGTTGCGCAAGACCCGTACCTGCTGGGCCGGTGTGAGCAGGCTGTCCTCGCTCAGGAACTGCTCGACGTCAAGAGCCGTGCCACGCAGTAAAATGGGCAACTGTCTGACTGTCAGGTCCAGCTCACGGGCGATAATCCGCGAATAGTTCGACGGAATACTAGCTTCAAGATTTTGCCAACCATCTGCCTGTTGTGCCATCGGCTTGCCCATTGCTCCTATGCGGTGACATTGTCTCTAAATGACCCTCACAGTGTCAAGAAATGACCTCGTCGCCGTGTTCGCTTCGAATCACTATCCAATGCAGTAAGTTACTCGCAGGAGAGAGGCAGTGGGCAAGATTACCTTTATTGAGCATGACAACACCGAACATGTCACAGAATTTGAGGCTGGAACCACGCTGATGCAGATTGCCGTCGATAATGCCGTTCCCGGTATCGACGGTGATTGTGGCGGGGAGTGCGCCTGCGGCACCTGCCACATGATCGTTGCGGATGAGTGGTTCGGCAAGACCGGATCGATCGGCGACGCTGAGGAGCAGATGCTGTCCATGACCCCGGAGCGGGCGCAAACCTCGCGTCTCGGCTGTCAGGTTCGAACCACCGAGGCGATGGACGGCATGACCGTGCATTTGCCCGAATTCCAGATGTAAGCACGGAGGACGCCATGTCAACGAAATCAAGCGCGACTGATGTAATTCAGGCCAAAATGATCACAGCCACCTCCAGAGTGGTGCCAATGCACTTGCAAATCCAGGCGCTGAAAATGTTGGTGAAGGCAAAGAAGAAGATCATCGGCGCGCGGCGGCCCCCGCTCAACTTCGTCGAAGCGTCTGTGCCCGATGTCAACACACTGGCGCTTGAGGACATCAATCTCAGCAATCCTTTTTTATACCGGCAAGATCAGTGGCGTGCCTACTTCAAGCGGCTCCGTGATGAGGCACCGGTGCACTACCAAAAGAACAGTTTATTCGGACCATTCTGGTCGGTGACACGCTATGAAGACATTCTGTTCGTGGACAAGAACCACGAGCTGTTTTCCTCCGAGCCGCAAATCGTGCTGGGCGATCCCCCGGAAGGGCTGTCGGTGGAAATGTTTATCGCCATGGATCCGCCCAAGCATGATGTGCAGCGCCGGGCGGTTCAGGGTGTGGTCGCGCCGCAGAATTTGAAGGAAATGGAAGGGCTGATCCGCGCGCGTGCCGGGGACGTGCTCGACAGTCTGCCTATGGGCGAAGCCTTCAATTGGGTGCCGACCGTGTCGAAGGAACTGACCGGGCGCATGCTGGCCACGTTGCTTGACTTCCCTTATGAGGAACGTCACAAGCTGGTTGACTGGTCGGATAGATTGTCCGGCGCAGCATCGGCAACCGGCGGTGAGTTTACCGATGAAGATGGCATGTTTGACGACGCCGCAGATATGGCGTGGTCGTTCTCCAGACTTTGGCGCGACAAGGAGGCACGCCGCGCGGCTGGCGAAGAACCTGGTTTCGATTTGATCAGCATGCTGCAGAGCAGCGCAGATACAAAGGATTTGATCAATCGTCCGATGGAGTTTATCGGGAACCTGGCGCTGCTTATCGTTGGTGGCAATGACACCACCCGCAACTCCATGAGCGGCGGCGTGCTGGCCTTGAATCAGTTCCCCGAGGAATTCGCCAAACTGAAGGCGAACCCGGAGCTGATTCCGAACATGGTCTCGGAAATCATCCGCTGGCAAACCCCGCTGGCGCATATGCGCCGTGTCGCCACGCAGGACGTGGAGATGCATGGAAATACCATCAGGAAAGGTGATCGTGTGGTGATGTGGTACGCCTCGGGCAATCGGGACGAGAGAAAATTCGAAAACCCCGATCAATTCATTATCGATCGTAAGGACGCGCGAAATCATATGTCGTTTGGCTATGGCGTTCACCGTTGTATGGGAAACCGTCTGGCTGAATTGCAGCTGCGCATTCTCTGGGAAGAACTGCTCAAGCGCTTTGACGACATCGAAGTAGTCGGCGAGCCAGTTCGGGTGCAGTCGAACTTCGTGCGCGGCTACTCTGAGCTGATGGTTAAACTGACGCCAAAGCAGAAGTAGTTCTGGTGGAAGAGAAGACCTGATTAAACACTCTGCGGGAACAGGGAAAGCCAGGTGTCCGCAGAGTGTTATGGTCTTTGACTACGATCCCGGTTTGATAAATGGCTGGCGCGAACTCGCTCGACATCAATGGCGTAGTGCTGATTTATGGAACCCGGTAGTGCCGAGGCGAGTTCAGTTACAGAAGCAGTGGAGAGGGGGAGCATGACAATAAGTGAGAAGCAGACCACTGTCATCGTTGGTGGCGGGCACGCAGCGGGTGCGCTCATGACAATCTTGCTGCAGAAAAAATATCAGCATGAGGTGGTTCTGGTAGGCGAAGAGCCCCATCCACCCTACCAGCGACCTCCCCTGTCCAAGAATTATCTGGCAGGAGAGGTTGATCAGGCGTCGCTGTACCTGAAGCCGCGCGTGGTGTATGAAAAAGCAGGACAGCAGTTGCGGCTCGGCGTGCGCGTCGAACAAATTGATCGGGACAACAAGACTATCAGGTTGTCGGATCAGAGCACGTTGAAATACGATCAACTGGTACTGGCTACGGGTTCACACGTCCGGCGTTTGCGGGCACCCGGGTCTGACTTGCAGGGCATTCATTACCTACACGACATAACTGACACAGATGCTCTACGTGAGAAATTGGTTCCGGGGAAGCGTTTGGTCATCGTCGGTGGCGGTTATATCGGCCTTGAGGTGGCAGCCAGCGCTACCAAGAAAGGCGTGAATGTCACGGTGCTGGAAGCCGCTGATCGTCTTATGCAGCGCGTAACAGGCCCGGAGATGTCCGCGTTCTTTTACGCCAAACACCGTGGCGCCGGTGTGGACGTACGTCTGAACACGGCGGTAACCGGTTTCGAAGCGGGCGATCAAGGTCGTGTGGCAGGTGTGACGTTGGCGGATGGCGGCACTGTGCCGGCTGATGTTGTGCTCGTTTCCATTGGCGTTATACCGGAAACCGCGCTGGCTGAGGCCGCCGGACTGCCCTGTGATGATGGTATTGTCGTGGATGAGTTTGCCCGCACCGGTGATCCTGACATCCTGGCGATTGGCGACTGTACCCGCCACCGCAATCTTTTCTTCGAGAAAATGCAACGGCTTGAGTCTGTCGCCAACGCGGTCGATCAGGCCCGTACTGCAGCGGCCACTCTGATGGGCGAGGAGAAGCCTTACGATAGCGCCCCGTGGTTCTGGTCGAATCAGTATGACGTTCGCCTGCAGATGGTGGGGCTATCGCAAAATCATGATCAGCGCGTGCTGCGCGGCAGCGCTGAGGATAAGGAATTTGCGGTGTTCTATCTCCGCGGGGGCAGTGTCATCGCTGTTGATGCGGTCAATCTGCCGGTTGCCTTTATGGTTGGCAAGCAGTTGGTGCAGCACCGCAAGAGCGTTTGCGCTAAAGCATTGAGTGATCCTCGTACTGATTTGAAGTCTCTGGTCTGAAACTGCCTCTCGCGCCGTTGCTCTTCAGAAACAGGTAATTGTTCATCGGCAGATGCTTCGCCCGCCAAAGCATTTCCACCGAGGTTGAGGGGCGAAGCATGGGCGCGTCGCCATGGTGGTCGAAGTAATAGCTGTTGGAGAGTGCGCAGTTGTGGTTCAGAAATACGGTGTTCTGCTGCCGTTTCTGAATGTTCTGAAAGTAGCGGTCATGCACGGTCTGCCGGATTTCCACCCGGGTTGCCTTGCGCCGGAGGGCCTCGCGGATGCAGCGTGAAATATGAATGGCATTTCCCTCCACCATCTTGAAGTAGGAGGTGCCAATCAATGCATAGGGCCCGAGCATGATGTAAAAGTTCGGATACCCGGGAATGGTCAAGCCTTCGTAGGCCTGATAGCGGTTATCGTGCCAGAACTGGCCGAGATCAACGCCATTGCTGCCGATTAGCGCGAACGAGGGGATATTGCCCTTTTCGAATGTTTTATAGCCAGTAGCGAGCACCAGTACATCAATGCGCCTGGACTTGCCGTCGCTGGTGGTGATGCCCTGTCGGGTGATGCGCTGGATGGGTGTGGTGACCAGGTCGACATTATCGCGGGCGAACGTTGTGAAGTACTCGTTGGAGAAGGTCGGTCGTTTGCAACCAAAGCCATAGCCCGGGCTGAGTTTTTCCCAGAGATCCTGTCTGCCGGGGAGCTGATCTCGCATATTGTCGAGTGCGGCCTTCTCACAGGCGCGCACGATCCAGGGGGCCTGGCGATAATAGATCGCCGACAGCACCATCAGGGTTTCGCTGGCCAGATCGGTTACGCTGCGAACGCCACTTTGCAGGGTGGGTAAGGCACGAAACAGGCTTTTGAGCCAGCCGGGCAACAGCCGGTCCGGCTTTTTCAGAACCCAGATCGGGGTGCGTTGATAGACATCAAGCTGTTTCGCTTGACGAGCGATCTCCGGCACCAGTTGCACGGCAGTGGCACCGGTGCCGATGACGGCAACGCGTTTGTCTGTCAGGTCCATGTCTTCAGGCCAGCGGGCCGTGTGGACAATTTCTCCCTCGAAGGCATCAAGACCTTCGATGTCAGGGAGCTTGGGGGAGATCAGCCCGCCGCAGGCGGAGACCAGATGCCGGCCACGCAATATTTCGCCACTCGCCAGACTGATTACCCAGAGATTGTTTTCAGTGTCGAATTGCGCCCGTTCCACTTCGACGCCGAAGCGGATATGGCGGTATATGCCGTACTTGGACGATATCTGCCGGGTGTATTGATACAGCTCGCTACCCGGGGCGAATACCCGGGACCAGTTCGCGTTCTGCTCGAACGAAAAAGAGTAGGTGAACGAGGTGATGTCCACGGCAATGCCGGGGTAGCGATTGTCGCGCCAGGTGCCACCGACATCGTTGCTACGCTCGAGGATCAGGATGTCGTCGACGCCGTCCGCCTTGAGCTGGATGGCGGCACCGATGCCGGAGATGCCGGCGCCGACAATAATCACTTCGTGATCAGGAAGGACAGCGGAAGGACGCCGGGTTTGATCGGCGGTGAAAGCGGCCATGTTCATGCAACAGCCTCCTGGGTGGTCGGTGATGCGTGCAAGTTATCGGATCGGGAGCTGTGGTTGGGTAGTTCGTTATGCCGTCGACTGCTCAGATGGGACTGCATGAAACGGACTATTTTGCGTGTATCCTGACGGGCCTCAGGTAGGAGTAGCAGGAAAATTGGCCAGACGTGGGGCATGTCCTGTCGTGATAGCAGAGTGACTGGTACACTCGCACGACGAGCTTGTTCTGCAACGACATAGGAATCATCGCGCAGGCATTCCTCTTCACTTACCGTCAGCATCAACGGTGGCAGACCCTGATAGTCACCCTGCGTCGGGGACGCGTAGGGATGGAACGGATCGGCGCCCTGCAGGTATATCCTGGTGGCGCCGTCGATCATCACCCGCGACAGCATCGGGTCGCTGCCATTATTCGCATCCCTGGACATCAGCTTTCCGGTTGCATCGGCGCCGGGTGAAATGGCCACTGCGCACACCGGCATGAGCTGTTGCTCGTCGCGGGCACGCAGCAACGTCGCCAGAGTCAGATTGCCTCCAGCGGAATCGCCAGCCACCATCAGTGGCAAGGATTCTTTAATCAAGGCGCTATATACAGCAAAGGCATCATCGGTTGCCGCCGGGAAAGGGTGTTCCGGTGCCAGTCGATAATCTGCGAGAAAAACACGGGCATTGAGTGCTTTTGCCAGCGTGCCGCAGAAATGGTGATAGGTATCGAGACGACCCCCGACGAACGCTCCTCCATGGAGGAACAGCACGGTCGCCACAGGATTGACGGTGCTCATCCACTGACCAGGAACATCGGCCACGCGTCCATTGCGCAGGCTGACGCCACGGGGTATTTGGGAGGGTATCAGCGGGGCATTCATGACCCTGCGTAAATGACGGACCAGATGATCAGGGTCCTGAATGTCGCGCTTCATGATAGCGCGGAACAGGGGCTTGATGATTTTTGCAGCAAGTGACGCCATGGGGGTCTCCCGGATTCAGTTGGCCAGCAGGCGATAGGTCTCGCCGACGGTGCGGGCGTAAAGGCGCGGCATCAGGCGCTTGAAACGCCAGGCGAGGCGCCCATCGATTTGTGGCAGTACGTAAAGCTCACCACGATCCAGCGCATCAAGTGTTTGTCGGGCAACTTTGTCGGCAGTGGTCAGGGCGAAGCGAGTCATGGCGGACCGCGCAAATTCGCGGCGCCTTTCCGGTAGCTTGCCGTCGTTGACGATGTTGGTGGGGACCACGGTCGGGCACAGTGC
>JBPOHS010000200.1:0-27982 GCA_052035295.1 Pseudomonadota bacterium | reverse complement strand
CATGCCGACCGTTTCAGCGGAGGCAAATCCATCCAGGTACCACTCACGGTCGCGTTCGGGACCCACGACTGGTTGCTGTTGAAACCCGAGCAACGCCGTGATGAATTACCGGATCATGTCCGCTGGAGGGAGCCCGCCGGCTGGGGCCATGTACCCATGTGGAAAGCGCCGGATGCGGTGGCAGACCTCATTCTCCAGGGCACCGGTTGACCAACCTCCCGTTAATAACCCCTCCCCAAAACCGGTAATTCTCCGCCTGTGTCCTGATTTGACTGTGTTTATACTCGCGGTGACACCCCTCATCTTCAAGGAAAGCAACCATGTGGGATTTCAATCTCTCGCAGGCCATTGGCGCCATGCAGAAAACCCTGCCGTTCATTCTCTTCCGAATGGCCATTTATCTGGGGATCACGCTTGCGTACATCCTGGCAACAGGAATGGGCGCCGCCGTGGGCTATGGCCTCACCGCGTTTGGAAAAGACCCGGGCAGCGGCGCAGGTTTGGGGGGACTGCTGGGATTTGGAGCGATCAGTGGTGTGCTGTACTGGGCGCGGGAATATCTGCTTTACATGGTCAAGGCCGGTCACATAGCCGTGCTGGTCGAAATTCTTGATGGCCGCTCACTGCCTGAAAATCAGGGTCAAATCGAATATGCCCAGAACGTCGTCAAACAGCGCTTCAAGGAAACCTCCCTGCTGTTCGGCCTCGATCAGTTGATCAAGGGGATTTTACATACAGCCAATCGCCTGTTGCTCGGGCTGACCAACTGGCTGCCCATACCCGGTTTGCAAAATCTGGTGGCCATCGTCAACAAAGTGCTCGATATGTCACTCACTTATGTGGATGAAGTGATCATCGCCTACAACCTGCGCACACGCAGCGAAAATCCTTGGCAATCCAGCAAGGACGCACTGATTCTTTACGCGCAGAATTACCAGCTGCTGCTCAAGAACGCAGTTTTTCTGATGCTGTTCATGTATGGCCTGTCATTCCTCGTGTTTCTGGTATTTCTTGCGCCCGTGGGTGCCTTGATGGGCTTGTTCCCGGGCTCGGTCGGTGGCTGGAGTTTCATCATTGCGCTGGTATTGGCCTGGAGCGTAAAAGCGGCGTTACTGGAACCTATCGCCATATACGCATTGATGCAGGTGTATTTCAAAACGATCGAAGGACAAACGCCCAGCCCCGAGTGGGACGCCAAGCTTGAAACTGCATCATCACATTTCCGGGATTTGACGCAAAAGGCATCCTCTTATATCAGTGGAGTTGCTTCTGCCAAAAGCAGCACCTGAAAGTCGGGATTTTTCAGGTATTCAAAAAGGCATTCCCATCGGAATGCCCTTTTTGTTTTTCAAGATCTCAGGAAGGCAGAAGCCAAAAGCTTCTGGATACACCCGTCTGATATACCGCTTGCAAATACAGCACCTGAGGACAACCCGCGACGCAAAAAAAACGACCGTTGCATCGTTTCTTGTACCTCTCACCCCCAACAACAGGTTTGAAGTCGGGCAAAAATCGGCTATTCCCGCTGGATGACCAAAAACGGATGCGTCGAACCGAAATGATGGGACGCTCTCCGTTGAACCTCAAGGATAATGAAGCAGAAGCACAATTGCGTGGTAATAAAAAAGCCCAGTGGCTTTTTTATTACCATTGGGCTTTCATGGTTGAACCCTGCTTTTTGTGGTTTATGGCGAAGATATTGAAATTCAAAAAAAGTCTGTCATTACAGCACCATTTTTCGCACTAAAAATATTCGCCACTTACCTTAGCCATTATTCCACCGTCACCGATTTTGCCAGATTGCGCGGCTGATCCACATCCGTGCCTTTGATAATGGCCACGTGATAACTCAGCAACTGTAGCGGAATCGTGTAAATGATCGGAGCCAGTTCCTCGGCCACTTTCGGCACATCCAGCACATGAATATCCGCTGCTGGCTGAACCCCCGCAGACGCATCCTGGAACACGAACAACTGACCACCGCGCGCCCGCACTTCCTGCAAGTTGGATTTCAGCTTCTCCAGCAGGGAATCCGAAGGCGCCACCGCAATAATCGGCATCTCACTATCCACCAACGCCAATGGTCCGTGCTTCAACTCACCCGCCGGATACGCTTCCGCATGAATGTAGGAAATCTCCTTGAGCTTGAGCGCCCCTTCCAGTGCTACGGGGTATTGTGGTCCACGCCCCAGGAACAACGAATGGTGCTTCTCGGCAAACAGCGCAGCCATCTGCTCGATGGGCTTGTCCAGACGCAAGGCGCTCTGGATGGTTTCCGGCAGCCCGCGCAAATGTGACAGCAGCTCTTTTTCACGTTCAGCGGAAAGCCCCTTGGCCTGCCCGATACCAATCATCAACAGGTACAGCGCCGTCAATTGCGTCGTAAATGCCTTGGTGGATGCCACGCCAATTTCCGGCCCTGCCTTGGTCAGAAACGCCATCTCTGACTCGCGCACCAACGACGACGTCGGCACGTTGCATACCGTCAGACTGGAAAGATACCCTTTGGCATCCTTCAACGCCGCCAGTGTATCGGCCGTTTCACCTGACTGTGAAATGGTCACGAACAAGGTATTCGGCCGCACTACCACCGTACGGTAACGGAACTCGCTCGCCACCTCGACGTTGCACTGTACGCCGGCGATGCCTTCAAACCAGTACTTCGCCACCAGACCCGCGTGATAACTCGTGCCGCACGCAACAATTTGTACCGACTCGATTTTCGGGAAAATTTCGGCCGCCTTGGCGCCAAAGATAGACAAATCCAGCGTCTCGCCGTTCAAACGCCCTTCCAGCGTGGAACGCACTGCCGTTGGTTGCTCGAAGATTTCCTTGAGCATGTAGTGGCGATATTCGCCCTTGTCGGCCGTACCATCCGCGCCCGTGAACTCCTTGATTGCGCGTTCTACCGGCTGTCCCTTCTTGTCTTCGATGCGAATCTCGTCGAGCATGACTTCCGCCAGATCGCCATCATCCAGGAAGATGAAGCGCGTCGTCACCGGCAACAACGCCAACTGATCCGATCCAATGAAGTTCTCGCCAATCCCGACACCCAGTACCAGCGGGCTACCTTCGCGTGCGCAAATCACCCGATCCGGAAACCGCGAAGAAATAACGCCCAGTGCGTAGGCCCCACGCAACTTGGGAATGGTACTGCGAACGGCAGACAACAAATCAGCACCTTTCTCAAGTTCCTGATGCACCAAATGCACCACGACTTCGGTATCCGTGTCAGACGTGAAGACATAACCCGCCGCCTTCAACTCGTCACGCAGCTCTTCATGGTTCTCAATGATGCCGTTATGCACCACCGCCACCTGCTCGTTTGACATATGCGGATGCGCATTCGCTTCGCTCGGAACACCGTGCGTTGCCCAGCGAGTGTGGGCAATACCAATCATTCCGACGCTGTGTGCTTCCTTCGCCGCCTTTTCAAGTTCCCGCACCTTGCCGACCCGACGCACCCGCTCAATCGCGAGTTCACGGTTCAATAATGCAAGCCCAGCGGAGTCGTACCCGCGATACTCCAAGCGCTTCAGTCCTTCGATCAGAATGGGCGCGACATCACGTGTCGAGACTGCACCAACGATTCCACACATAGTTGTATTCCGTCATTCGTTTCAGTTTAACCTTGCCTGCCCCATTGCCGGGCAGACTCACTTTTTCTTGACCGGACGCTGCCAGCCTTCAATCGTCGCTTGCTTTGCACGTGTAACGGTCAATGCGTTTGGCTCGGCCTTGCGCGTCACCGTGGAGCCAGCCCCGATGGTTGCGCCAGCACCAATATCGATCGGCGCAACCAACGAGGAATTCGAACCGATAAACGCGCCATCGCCAATAGTGGTCTTGTGCTTGTTGGCTCCATCATAGTTGCAGGTAATCGTTCCTGCGCCAACATTCACATCCTTGCCAATCTCGGCATCACCCAGATAAGTCAGGTGATTCGCCTTGCTGTGCGGCCCCAGGCGTGCGTTCTTGGTTTCAACGAAATTGCCGATCTTGGCACCACTCGCCAGTTCAGTTCCGGGACGTAACCGTGCAAAGGGACCCACATCGCAGTGATCTGCCAGCCTTGCATTCTCAAGGATACTATTGGCTTTTATCACCGAATTATTACCAATCACGCTGTCGATAATGACACAGTTGGGCCCAATCTCGACGTTATTACCCAGCACCACGTGGCCTTCAAAAACAGCATTGATGTCGATGTAACAATCAGAACCGACAGTGACGCTGCCGCGAACGTCCAGGCGTGAAGGATCGGCTACAGTGGCGCCCATCGCCATCAGATGTTCGGCGTTACGATGCTGATACATGCGCTCGAGACGCGCCAGCTGACGCTTGTCGTTAACCCCTTCAACCTCGATAGGATCACTGACAACCACGGCCTCCACACCAGTACCATCATCATTGGCGAGCTTCACGATATCCGTCAGGTAGTACTCACCTTGGGCGTTATTGGCAGATAGTGCAGGCAACCATTCACGAAGCTTTTTCGCAGGCGCAACCATGATGCCGGTATTCACTTCGGTCACGAGCTTCTGCTCGCTGGATGCATCTTTCTCTTCGACGATTTGCAGGACCTTGCCGTTGGCATCGCGCAAGATACGCCCATAGCCGGTAGGTTTGTCCATATGAATGGTCAGCAGGCCAAGACGGTTTTCAGGCACCAGGCCAAACAATCGCTCCAGTGTGGATGTGCTGGTCAAGGGAACATCACCGTACAGAACCAGGACACGCGCGTCGTCTTCCAGGTGTGAAAGTGACTGCAGCACTGCATGCCCCGTCCCCAACTGCTGAGCCTGCTCCGCCCATGCGATGCGCTTGTCCGGATAGACGTACTCGATCGCGTTTTTGACTTGATCTCCACCATGACCGTAAACCACCACCACGCGCTCGGCGTTCAACGAAAACGTCGTTGACAGAACGTGCACCAAAAGAGGACGCTGTGCCAACGGTTGCAACACCTTTGGCAACAGTGATTTCATGCGGGTACCTTTTCCCGCAGCCAGGATGACAACGTTCAGGTTCATATTTATCTCAACTATTCCTTGGATTCGATAAATTCTGGCATAGCTTGTCACGGTCTGCTGACAATCATGCCCTCACGAGGGCGGCATGGAGCACCAAATAAAAAAGGGTAGCTAATGCTACCCTTTTTTATATTGAAAACGCATGAAGCGAGCTTCGATAACGTCTTACTTGTTGCCGTATTTCTTGCGCAATTGCTGAATCGTGCGCAGCTGGGCTGCCGCTTCAGCAAGGCGTGATGCCGCGGCAGAGTAGTCCATGTCGGACTTCTGATTGCCAAGTACGCGACGGGCTTCATCCATGGCGGCTTGTGCAGCAGCTTCGTCCACATCATGGGCGCGAACTGCTACGTCAGCCAACACGGTCACCACATTCGGTTGCACTTCAAGAAAGCCACCCGACACGTAAAACACGTCTTCTTCGCCACCTTGCTTGATCACCCGCACTGGGCCGGGCTCAAGTTGCGTCAACAGAGGGGTGTGACCCGGGCATACACCCAGATCACCCAACGAGCCGTGTGCAACGACCATCTCCACCAGACCGGAGAAGATGGAACGCTCGGCGCTTACGATGTCACATTGAACGCTAATAGCCATGGCTAAGCCTCCGGGCCGTCAGGCCTTACTTCATGTTCTTGGCTTTTTCGAGAGCTTCGTCGATCGAGCCAACCATGTAGAACGCCTGCTCGGGAATATGGTCATATTCACCGGCCAGAATGCCCTTGAAGCCTGCAATGGTGTCTTTCAGTGACACGTATTTGCCGGGCGATCCGGTGAACACTTCCGCTACGAAGAACGGTTGTGACAGGAAGCGCTCGATCTTACGTGCACGGTTAACCACTTGCTTGTCTTCTTCAGACAGCTCGTCCATACCCAGGATCGCGATGATGTCTTTCAACTCTTTATAACGTTGCAATACGGTTTGAACACCGCGAGCTACGTTGTAATGATCTTCGCCGATCACCAACGGATCGAGCTGACGTGACGTAGAGTCAAGCGGATCGATTGCGGGATAGATACCTTTGGCAGCGATGTCACGGCTCAATACAACCGTTGCATCCAAGTGCGAGAAGGTGGTGGCTGGCGACGGGTCAGTCAAGTCGTCCGCAGGTACGTAAACGGCCTGGATAGACGTGATGGAACCGGTTTTGGTCGAAGTGATACGTTCTTGCAGAACGCCCATCTCTTCTGCCAGGGTCGGCTGGTAACCTACTGCAGAAGGCATACGGCCCAGCAGTGCGGATACTTCAGTACCGGCCAGCGTGTAACGATAGATGTTGTCGATGAACAACAGAACGTCACGACCTTCGTCACGGAACTTCTCAGCCATGGTCAGACCGGTCAGCGCGACGCGCAGACGGTTACCAGGTGGTTCGTTCATTTGACCGTATACCAGAGATACTTTGTCCAATACGTTGGAATCTTTCATCTCATGGTAGAAGTCGTTCCCTTCACGGGTACGCTCACCTACACCAGCGAAAACCGAGTAACCAGAGTGCTCGATCGCGATGTTACGGATCAGCTCCATCATGTTGACGGTTTTACCTACGCCGGCACCGCCGAACAGACCGACCTTACCACCTTTTGCAAAGGGGCAGACCAAGTCGATTACCTTGATACCGGTTTCGAGCAGCTCGTTGCTGGCTGCTTGCTCGGCGAAGGTCGGCGCTTTACGGTGAATAGAGGAACGCTCTTGTTCACCGATAGGGCCGGCTTCGTCAATGGGATTGCCCAACACGTCCATGATACGACCCAGGGTTTCTTTACCCACGGGCACCATGATCGATTGGTTCGTGTTGTTCACTGCCAAGCCACGACGCAGGCCTTCGGTGCTTCCCATGGCGATGGTACGCACGACGCCGTCACCCAACTGTTGTTGCACTTCCAGCACGGTGGGAGCGTTTTCAACGTTGAGTGCGTCATAAACCTTGGGAACAGAATCGCGTGGAAACTCGACGTCGATAACCGCGCCGATGATTTGTACGATACGTCCGCTACTCATTAGTGTTTCCTCTAGACCAAAAGTTACGGGATGACCCAAACCTAAATTCTTTGATCGACCTTGCTTCGGGCGCTCAGCGCTTTTCACGCATTGCTAGACGGCCGATGCACCGCTCACGATCTCGGACAGCTCTTGTGTAATTGCTGCCTGACGTACGCGGTTGTAAACCAGCTGCAGATCCTTGATCAGGTTGCCAGCGTTGTCGGTTGCGGCCTTCATCGCCACCATCCGCGCTGCCTGTTCACAGGAGTTGTTTTCAACAACACCCTGATAGACCTGACTTTCGATAAAGCGCACCAACAGCTTGTCGAGCAGGTCTTTGGCTTCCGGTTCGTAGATGTAGTCCCACGGATGCGTCTTGGAAGCAGTACTCTCTTCCGGCACGAGCGGCAACAACTGACGCGCCGAAGGCATTTGCGTCATGGTGTTCACGAACTCGTTGTAAACCAGGAAAAGACGGTCAATCTTGCCTTCAGAGTAAGCATCCAGCATGGTCTTGACCGAACCCATGACCGTTTCCACGGATGGCTGGTCCCCCAAACCGGTCTTCGCTGCAATGACGTTGCCACCGAAGCTCTTGAAGAAGCTGACGGCCTTGGTGCCAAACAGACAGAAATCGATACCTGCGCCTTGATCTTTCCACTCACGCGCCAGGTTTACTGCTTTCTTGAACATGTTGATGTTCAAGCCACCGCACAATCCACGATCAGAGGCTACGATAATGATGCCCACGCGTTTGACGGGGCGTTCAACCATGTAGGCATGACGGTATTCAGGATTAGCCTTCGCCAAGTGATGTATCACCTGACGGATCTTTTCTGAATAAGGCTTGGTGGCGGCCATACGATCTTGCGCCTTGCGCATTTTGCTGGCAGCAACCAGCTCCATGGCGCGCGTGATCTTCTGAGTGCTTTTAACACTCGTGATCTTGCTGCGTATCTCTTTTGTGCCGGACATAGCATTTCACCGCTCGAGGGCGGGCGTTGCAGCCCGCCACGATTTTCCGAGAAAGTCTTACCAGGATTGAGTGCTCTTGAACTTCTGGATCGCTTCCTTGAATTTGGCTTCAATGGAAGGGTTCCAGTCGAACGTGGCATTCACTTCTTTCAGCAGATCCGCGTATTGCGAATTGACGAACTGAAGGAACGCAGACTCGAATGCAGTAATTTTCTTGAGCTCAACATCGGCCAGGTGACCTTCGTTACCCAGATAGATAACGATCGCCATTTCAGCTACCGACAGCGGCGAGTATTGCTTTTGCTTCATCAGCTCAGTGATGCGCTGACCGTGCTCAAGTTGCTTGCGTGTGGTTTCGTCGAGGTCAGATGCAAACTGGGCGAAAGCGGCCAATTCGCGATACTGAGCCAGTGCCAGACGAATACCGCCACCCAGCTTCTTGATGATCTTGGTTTGAGCAGCACCACCTACCCGCGATACCGAAATACCTGCGTTCATTGCAGGACGGATACCGGAGTTGAACAGGCTCGACTCAAGGAAGATCTGACCGTCGGTAATCGAGATGACGTTGGTCGGAACAAACGCTGAAACGTCACCCGCTTGGGTTTCGATGATGGGCAGCGCGGTCAGAGAACCGGTTTGACCTTTCACTTCACCGTTGGTGAACTGTTCAACGTACTCGGCAGAAACGCGCGCAGCACGCTCGAGAAGACGTGAGTGCAGATAGAACACGTCACCCGGATACGCTTCACGACCCGGCGGACGACGCAGAAGCAGCGAGATCTGGCGGTAAGCCCACGCCTGCTTGGTCAAGTCGTCATAAATGATCAGTGCATCTTCGCCGCGGTCACGGAAGTATTCACCCATGGTACAACCGGTGAACGGAGCAATGAACTGCATGGATGCAGGATCAGAGGCCGAAGCCACCACGATGATGGTGTGATCCATCGCGCCGTGCTCTTCCAGCTTGCGTACAACGTTGGCGATAGAAGATTGCTTCTGGCCGATGGCGACGTAGATACACTTGATGCCGCTATCTTTCTGGTTGATGATCGTATCGATCGCCAATGCAGATTTACCGATCTGACGGTCACCGATGATCAGCTCACGCTGGCCACGGCCGATGGGAACCATCGAGTCGACCGACTTCATTCCGGTTTGCACAGGCTGGTCTACCGACTTACGCCAGATTACGCCAGGTGCAACCTTTTCAACGCGGTCGGTTTGCGTAGTGTTGATCGGGCCTTTGCCATCGATCGGGTTACCCAGCGCGTCAACAACGCGACCAAGCAGCTCACGACCAACGGGAACTTCAAGTACTCTGCTCGTGCATTGTACTTTTTGACCTTCGGCCAGGCCGAGGTAGTTGCCCAGAACGACCGCACCTACGGAATCCTGCTCAAGGTTGAGCGCCATGCCGTAGTTGCCATTTTCAAAAGAAAGCATTTCACCGTACATGGCGTCGGTCAGGCCGTGAATACGCACGATACCGTCGGACACGCTTACGATGGTTCCTTCATTGCGTGCTTCAGCAGAGGTATCAAGGCTGCCAATGCGCTGCTTGATAATCTCGCTAATTTCAGAAGGGTTGAGTTGCTGCATTGATCAGATCCTCAGACTCAAGAATTCAATTTTTCCGCCAGTTTCGCGAGTTTGCCTTTCACCGAGCCATCAATAACCATGTCGCCGGCGCGAATAATCACACCACCGATAATCGACGGGTCAACCGTAGATGTCAGGTTGACGCCTCTGCCCAGACGACGACGCAAAGCATTTGCGAGGGTATCAGTTTGCTGGGAATTCATCTCGAACGCCGAGACCACTTCCACATCGACCGTTTTCTCCAGTTCAGCCTTGTAGCTTTCATACAGGCGGGCGATTTCAGGCAGCGCACTCAAGCGCTTGTTCTTCGCCAACAGTTGTATGAAATTACGACGCGTCTCATCCATTGCATCAGCGCACAATTGAATCAGGGCATCGGCTTGCTGGTTGTGGGTCAACGCAGGGTTGTCCACGATAGCCGCTACGGCCGCTTCTGAAACAGCGGCAGAGGTAAAGGCAAACATGACAGACCATTCATTCAATGAGCCATGTTCATGGGCAAACTGAAAAGCGGCCTTCGCATAAGGACGGGCGACTGTTGTTAGTTCTGCCATATCTATTTACCGCTTATAGCTCAGAAGCAAGCTGCTCGAGCATCTTGCCGTGGGCTTCCTGGTTGACTGAAGATTGCAGGATTTTCTCGGCACCGAGCAGCGACAAAGTAGCAACCTGTGCACGCAGGGCTTCTTTGGCCCGTTGCACTTCCTGCTCAATGTCTGCCTGGGCTGCCGTCTTGAGACGATCACCCTCGGCACGCGCCTGGTCCTTGGATTCTTCAACCAGCTGGTTGGCACGCTTGTTAGCCTGTTCGATCAACTGGGCAGCCTGCTCTTTGGCTTCACGGAGCAAGTCCGTTGCCTTTTTCTGGGCCAACTCCAGGTCTTTGGCTGCGCGATCCGCCTCTTGCAAGCCTTCGGCAATTTTCTTTTGCCGCTCTTGCATTGCGTTGATCAACGGCGGCCATACGTACTTCATGCAGAACCAGATGAAGATCGCAAAAGAGATCATCTGACCCAGCAGTGTCATATTGATGTTCACGCCAGCACCTCTTGGTGTCGGTTATTCCATGACGGGCGCGCAAGCGCCGGTCGGCCTGATGCTTCGGAAGTGATTACTTCAGGAGCTCAACGAACGGGTTGGCGTACATCAGAACGAAAGCCACACCTACACCGATCATGGTAACCGCGTCGAGCAGACCAGCGATCAGGAACATACGACCTTGCAGCATGGGAACCATTTCAGGTTGACGTGCAGCACCTTCCAGGAATTTGCCACCCAACAGACCGAAACCGATAGCGGTACCGAGAGCACCCATACCGATCAACAGAGCAGCTGCGATAGCGCTAAAGCCGAGTAAAGTTTCCATTGTTCCTCCTAAGCGGACATTTTTTGGTTAACGAAAAGTGGATGAAAAACCTTAGTGTTTCTCGTGTGCCATGTTCATGTACACGATGGTAAGCATCATGAAAATGAACGCCTGCAGTACGATGACAAGAATATGGAAGATCGCCCAAGGCACGCTCAACACCCACTGAATCCAGAAGGGCATCAGTGCGATCATGATAAAGATGAGTTCACCGGCGAACAGGTTTCCGTAGAGACGGAGGGCAAGAGAGATCGGCTTGGCGATCAGGCCTACACCTTCAAGTACGAGGTTGAAGGGAATCATGAACTTACCAAAGGGCTGCAGCGTCAGCTCGCCGACGAAACCACCCAAGCCCTTCTCACGGATGCTAAAGAAAATCATCATCAGGAAAACCGTGATCGACATGCCAAACGTGATGTTGGGATCTGTGGTCGGCACGATCTTCATGTAATGAACACCCAAATGACCGGAAATCAGCGGGATCAAGTCCACTGGCAAGAGGTCCATGGTGTTCATGAACAATATCCACATGAAAATGGTCAAGGACAGCGGGGCAACGACCGCATTCTTGCCATGGAAACCATCTTTCACGCTTTGGTTGATGAATTCGATGATGATCTCGATGGCATTCTGGAATCCACCAGGTGCATCGGCGGTAGCCGCTTTGGCTGCCTTGCGGAAGAGCCACATGAATAGGAGACCCAGGAACAGGGACCATCCCATCGAATCGACATTGATCGACATGAAGCCCATGGCTTTGACATCCTGCGCATTATGCGCAAGACCCCAGTGTCCATCGGGAAAACGCCCGTAGACGAGGTTTTGCAAATGGTGCCCGATATATTCAGACGTGGTTGGAAGTTTACCTTCAGCCATGTTGAGACCTTAATTGCGTTTAACGTTTAAAATTTGCTACCAGTGGCGCCAGCCAATTAAGAAGCAGCGCCAGGAAAAATCCGGTCATCAAGTACTTTGTCTGTACTTCGGGCAGCCACTTGAAGGCTGCAATAAACATCAGGGCGGTAATGGCAACTTTGCCTGCTTCGCCCACATAAAAGCCGCGCATGATCTGTTTGGCTGCGCGTGCTCCACTGAATGCAAAAGCTTTGTATGCGAAATAACCGTGGGCAATCACTGCAATTGCGCCCCCGGTCAAAAATGACCATGCCGCCTGAGGGCTTTGCATTAACAACAGAGCCGAACCGAATACGATGACCAGAGCTTGAAGGGTTAACAAACGTAAGGCGAGCTTTCTGTCTACCAGGGCCATCTGGGCGCTCACCTCAATTGTTACAGCCACTTCAATACAACTCTGCCAGGGATTTCAGCCATTCAGCCCACTGCAATTCGCGGCACACGCTACGCACGTTTCGTTATTTTTTGGCCGAGACGTTTCGTGGCGCGCTCATTATAGGGATGTGCCTCCGCCGATTCAAGCAGCGTTGACGCTGTCTGCAGAGTCGACTACTTGATGTGAGACAGGATTCCATCGAGTTCGTCGAGGTTGCTATAGCGTATCACCAACCTGCCTTTGCCTTTGGCAGAGTGCTGTATCATGACCGGCGCACCAATTTTCGTCGATAAATCATCTTGTAAGGAGCGTACGTCCGGATCGATTCGTGTCTTGTCGAGCTTCGGTTGCTGCTCGGCTTGCATGCGACGGACGAGATCTTCGGTTTGACGGACACTGAGGGCTTTTGCCGAAATAATTTTTGCTGCTTCGGTTTGTTTGGCCGGATCAAGCGTGAGTATCGCCCGGGCGTGGCCCATTTCAAGGTCCCCATGCTCCAGCATTCGCCGGGCATCCGGGCTCAGGGTCATCAAGCGCAGCAAATTGGTGACAGTGACACGTGATTTTCCGACAGCCTCGGCCACCTGCTGATGCGTCAGCTGAAACTCTTCCTGAAGTCGGGACAGTGCGACGGCCTCTTCCATGGGATTGAGGTCTTCGCGCTGGATGTTTTCAATCAGCGACATCGCCAGAGCCGCTTCGTCCGGTACATCCCGAATGACGCACGGCACTTTTTCAAGGCCGGCGATTTGACTTGCACGCCAACGACGCTCGCCGGCAATGATTTCAAATCGGTTCTTGCCAACCAATGGTCGAACGACAATAGGTTGCATCAAACCCTGCGCCTTGATGGAATCCGCCAGCTCCTGTAGAGCTTCGGGATTCATGTCGCGCCGAGGTTGATAACGCCCGCGCTCAAGGTACTCGACAGGCAGGTGACGCAATTCGCTTTGCGGAGCCTCCCCTGAGGCAGACGATGATGCGTCCGTGGGTACCGCCTGTGCCGGGGCAGCGGCCATGCTCAGGAGTGCATCGAGCCCGCGACCGAGACCTTTTTTCTTGCTGGACATGTTATTGGCGGCTCCCCGGTATTTTGATTGTCAGCTTTTTTGAAAGCCGATTATAGAGGGTGTATGAGGGGCTGCAATCAGGCGGGCTTTTTCACCAGCGTATTTTTTGCATCTTGCTCGGAACGGCGGATCAGTTCGCCGGCCAAGGCCAGGTAGCAGACCGCACCGCGTGATTTTTGATCATATTGAAGAACTGGCAAGCCATGGCTGGGGGCTTCTGCCAAGCGAACGTTGCGCGGAATGATGGTTCGATAAACCTTGTCACCAAAGTGCTGGTTGAGCTGATTGGAGACCTGATTTGCCAACGCAATACGCGGGTCATACATGGTCCGGAGCAAACCATCGATTTGTAGCTTGGGATTGAGCACGCTGCGAATTTTCTCGACCGTGTTGAGTAGTGCTGTCAATCCTTCCAATGCGTAGTACTCACACTGAATCGGTATCACTACACCATCCGCAGCCACCAGTGCATTCACCGTCAACATGTTCAGTGAAGGTGGACAATCAATGATCACAAAATCGTAGACGCTGCGGGCACCTTCCAGTGCCTTTTCAAGTCTGCGCTCCTTGTTGGAAACTTCGAGGAGCATGACCTCAGCGGCGGTCAGGTCGCCGTTGGCAGGCAACAGGTCAAACCCGGCATCACATCTGGATTTGACCTTGTCGATGGGCACTTCATCTACCAGGACATCAAACACCGAGAGTTCCAGCGCGCTTTTGTTGACGCCGCTTCCCATGGTGGCATTACCTTGTGGATCCAGATCAATCAACAGTACCTTCCGTTTGGTAGCCGCGAGCGACGCCGCCAGATTGACACTGGAGGTTGTTTTTCCTACGCCACCTTTCTGATTGGCTACTGCCAGGATCTTTCCCACGCTCAGCTCCTTGCGCTGCTAATTTTTCGGTTGGTTCTTTGATTGAGGTGCGATAAGGACGAGGTGCCGGGCTTCCGTGAGCATTGGCACTGCTAACGGTATCACGTCGAGCTGCATACCTTCTACTTTCTGTTGCAGGGAAGCAATTTCCTCATCAGGCATCTGTCCTTTCATGGCCAACATTTGACCGCCGCAGGCCAGCTTCGGCAAAGCCAGATCGACAAACATTTCGAGGGCACTGAAAGCACGCGAAACTATCTGCTGGAACGGCTTTGGCGGGGCAAACTGTTCCACGCGCGAATGCACGACGGTGACATTGGCGAGTCCCAACTCGGTTTTGACTTGTTGCAAGAAACGGGTTTTTTTCCCGTTGCTATCCAGTAGTGTCACTTCAAGCTCTGGAAACTGGATCGCCAGCGGAATTCCCGGAAGCCCCCCTCCCGTGCCAATGTCGAGCAAGGTCGAACCCTTGATCCAGGGGACGATACTCAGGGAATCCAGCAAATGCTTGATCACCATGTCGTGGGGATCGCGAATCGCGGTAAGGTTGTAGGCTTTGTTCCATTTTTGCAGGAGCGCCAGATACTGCAGGAGTTTCTGCTGATTCGCTGCTGTAACGTCGATGGCAAGCGTCGCAATGCCTGTCCTGAGGCGCTGCTCGGGAGTCTGTTCGCTCATCAGGCGCTCTTGCGTCGGGCGGAAGATTTTTTCAAGTGTATCAGCAACAGGGAAATCGCTGCCGGTGTAACGCCAGGGATACGCGACGCCTGTCCCAACGTTGCCGGCTTGGTATCACGCAATTTTTGCTTCACCTCATTGGAAAGCCCGCTGACCCGATTGAAGTCGAAATCCTCTGGCAAGCGCGTCTCCTCACTGGCACGAAGACGGTCGATTTCTTCCTGCTGGCGTGCAATGTAGCCTTCGTATTTGGCATGTATTTCGACTTGCTCTGTCACCTGTGGATCATCAACACCCACACCGGTGATGGCCGCAATATCGGCATAGGTGAGTTCCGGTCGACGCAACATTTCCATCAGTGAGTATTCACGCAGCAATGGACGCTCGATTCGGGCATTGAATTGCTCTGCCAGCGGGGTATCCGGGTGTATCCAGCTACGCTTGAGACGCTCGGTCTCCTGCGCAATACCTTCCTGTTTGCGACAAAACGCTTCCCAACGCTCGTCATCGATCAAGCCGAGCTTGCGTCCGGCTTCGGTAAGACGCAGATCGGCATTGTCTTCACGCAGTATCAACCGGTATTCGGCGCGACTGGTGAACATGCGGTAGGGTTCGCGTGTTCCGAGCGTAATGAGATCATCCACCATCACACCGATATAGGCCTGATCGCGATGGGGTGCCCAGGGGTCTTTTTCTTGAGCGCGCAATGCAGCGTTGATGCCGGCGAGTAAACCTTGTGCGGCAGCTTCTTCATAGCCAGTGGTGCCGTTGATCTGACCGGCGAAAAACAAGCCGTGCAGGGTTTTCGTTTCCAGGCTGTATTTCAGATCACGCGGATCAAAGTAATCATACTCGATCGCATATCCGGGGCGGGTAATGTGGGCATTTTCAAGCCCGCGAATCGAGCGCACGAGCCGGATCTGCACATCAAACGGCAAGCTGGTCGACACACCATTGGGGTACAGTTCGTGGGTGTTCAAACCTTCCGGTTCAATGAACACCTGATGATGGGTCTTGTCGGCAAATCGGTGGATCTTGTCTTCGATCGACGGGCAGTAACGGGGGCCAATACCTTCGATAACGCCGGTGTACATGGGCGAACGATCGAGCCCACCACGAATGATCTCATGCGTGTTTTCATTGGTATGGGTGATATAGCACGCGATCTGGCGCGGATGCTCATCCACGCTTCCCATGAACGACATCACTGGCGTTGGCGTGTCGCCTGGTTGTGCTTCCATCAAGGAAAAATCCACGGAACGCGCGTCAATGCGTGGTGGCGTTCCGGTTTTGAGTCGCCCCACCCGCAAGGGCAGTTCCCGCAAACGGTTGGCCAGGGCGATCGAGGGTGGATCACCGGCTCTCCCACCTGAATAGTTTTCGAGGCCGACGTGTATTTTACCGCCAAGGAATGTTCCTGCGGTCAGCACGACGCTTTTCGCGTGGAAACGTATTCCGGTATTGGTGATGGCACCTTTGACGACATCACCCTCGACGATCAGGTCATCGGCAGCTTGTTGAAAAATATCGAGATTTCTTTGGTTCTCGAGTATCTCGCGGATGGCTGCCTTGTAGAGAACCCGGTCGGCCTGTGCTCGGGTCGCTCTGACGGCGGGTCCCTTGCGACTGTTCAGCACACGAAACTGGATTCCCCCTTTATCGGTGGCCCGCGCCATGGCGCCCCCCATGGCGTCGATTTCCTTGACGAGATGGCTTTTGCCAATGCCACCAATGGCAGGGTTACAGGACATTTGCCCCAGGGTTTCTACGTTGTGGGTCAACAACAAGGTTTGGCAGCCCATGCGAGCTGAAGCCAATGCCGCTTCGGTACCGGCATGGCCACCACCAATGACTATCACGTCGTAGTGTTTAGGGTAATCCACTGCAAACTCCCGCTTTAACACAAGCTGAGGGGGGGAAAACCGCGAATTATAAAGGACCCAAGGGGAAAAACCATGATTCGTACAAAAAACAGACAAAGGCCTTTTGGTTTGCCGAATTGTTCACAGGCGTTATTAATATAAAAATATTAATTCTTTTTAAAAGAGATAATGTTGATAGTTATTAGGCAAGGCATGTCGTGTGGATAAACTCTATAAATGTATATAAAACAAAGAGTTAGATTGCTTTAAAGGATGTGCTTCAAGTCGGTATAAGGTCCCTTATACTGAGGGGATGAAATGTGGATAACTCTTGGTGGTGAGTTATGCATGCATTCCGACACCCCCTATCCCATGGAACACAGACCGGTTTTCCACAGCGATCGGGGTGCTTTCAAAGCAGGTCAAAGTGATGAAATTCGGGCATGACGAAACAGCGCCGAGGAGGTTTGACTCGCGGTGCGGGAAATCATCAAGACAGTGGGGGGAAGCTATTTACCGATGCAGAAGGAGGAAAAAATCTCACCCAGGAGGTCATCAGGGGTGAACCGGCCAGTGATTTCGCCGAGATGTTCCTGGGCTATGCGCAGATCTTCGGCAAGCAACTCACCAGCTCCATGGATTTGAAGCTGTTCGAGCCCTGTTGCCAGCGAATGGCTGGTACGACGCAGGGCGTCCAGGTGGCGTTGGCGGGCGGTAAATCCGGTTTCTACCTGACTGTCATAGCCCATAACCTGCTTGAGATGCTGCCGCAGTACGTCCACACCGGCTCCCGAGCGTGCACACAGGCGCACCACGGTATAACCGTGTACGGTGGATAGCCCGACACCTTCACCACTGAGGTCGACTTTGTTGCGGATAACGGTGATGCGTGACTTGTCTACAATTGATGAAACAAATTCAGGCCAGAACTGCTCGGGGTTATCTAGTGAATGTTCTGAAGCATCAGTGAGTAACAGGATTCGATCGGCTTGTTCTATCTCCTGCCACGCCCGACGAATGCCTTCTTGTTCGACCTCATCGGGACTATCGCGCAGACCGGCTGTGTCAGTGATGTGAAGTGGCATGCCGTCGAGGTGGATGTGTTCCCGCAGGACATCACGGGTGGTGCCAGCAATTGCAGTCACGATGGCCCGGTCACTTCCGGCAAGCTGATTGAGCAGACTGGATTTACCGGCGTTGGGGCGTCCGGCAAGTACTACACGCATGCCTTCCTTCAGCAGGACGCCTTGCCGGGCTTCTCTGAATACCGCATCGAGCTGTTCAATGACGGATTCCAGTTTGGATTGGACGCGTCCATCAGAGAGAAAATCAATCTCCTCCTCTGGAAAATCGATGGCGGCCTCGACGAACATGCGCAGTTCGATCAGCTGCTCGAGGAGCTCATTGATCCGACGGGAAAAAGCACCTTGCAGGGATTTCATGGCGCTGCGCGCCGCTTGCTCGCTGCCACTTTCAATCAGGTCGGCAATGGCTTCGGCTTGGGCGAGGTCGAGTTTGTCATTGAGAAAGGCACGCTCGGAAAACTCACCGGGTCGTGCCAGTCGCGCCCCCAGTTCAACAGTGCGCGACAACAAGCGCGCCATGATGACCGGGCCGCCGTGTCCCTGCAATTCGACAACATCTTCGCCCGTGAAGGAATGCGGGCCCGGAAAATACAATAACAAACCCTGATCGATGACATTGCCGTCCTGATCGAGGAAATTACTGTAATGAGCAAAGCGTGGCTTCGGTGGAACATGACGGCCACAGATGGCGATCGCAATGTGGATAGCATCTGGACCGGAAAGACGGATGATGCCTACGCCTCCTCGACCGGGAGGCGTGGCTTGTGCGGCAATCGTATCGCTGTTCACAATACTCAGGGAGTTCACCTTGTTCAGGAACGTTTGATGCCCTCGGCCTCGATCTGGCGGGTGATGAACCATTGCTGCAGGATCGACAGGGTATTGTTGGTGATCCAGTACAGTACCAAGCCAGCGGGGAACCACAGGAATAGCACCGTGAAGATCGCCGGCATGAACTTCATCATCTTGGCCTGCATCGGATCGGGCGGCGCCGGGTTCAATGAGGTCTGAATAAACATGGTTCCTCCCATGATGAGGGGAAGGATGAAGAACGGATCCATGATCGAGAGGTCAACGATCCAGCCGAAAAACGGTGCCTGACGTAGTTCGACGCTTTCCAGCAAAGCCCAGTACAAGGCCAGGAACACAGGCATCTGTATCAGGATCGGCAAGCACCCGCCCAGCGGATTGATCTTGTTGTCGCGGTAAAGCTTCATCATTTCCTGGGACAGCTTCTGCCGATCCTCGGCGTATTGTTCACGGATACGCAGCAGCTCAGGCTGGACCGTACGCATCTTGGCCATCGAGCGATAACTGATGGCTGAGGGATAGAAGAAAATGGCCTTGACCGTGAAGGTCAGCAAAATGATGGCGATACCCCAGTTCCCAGTCAGACTGTGAAAGGTGGACAACAACCAGAACAGCAATTTGGAAATGAAAAACAAGGGACCGTAATCCACCACCAGATCCAGCCCCTTGTCAGGAACAATGGCTTCCAGCGTTTTCTGGATTTTCGGACCGACATAGAGAGAAGCACTGAATTCCTGCTGATTGCCAGCCGCAATGGCAACGGGTTGGCTCACGGCCCGGATAATATAGTTGCCCTTCACGACTGCCGTAGAATAATCGAGCGTAGTGGCCTGGTCAGGAACCCAGGCACTCAGGAAGTAGTGCTGTACCATGGCCATCCAGCCGCCCGTCACGCCCTTCATGTCGAGGGATTTCTCCTCCATGTCATCGAAGGTGTACTTATTGTACGGTTTGTCCTTGCTCCAGTAAGCCACACCAAGGAAAGTCGGCAAACCAAAGCCTGTGGACGTCGCCACGCCGGGATCCGGGCTGCCGTCACGTTTGATTTGGGCAAAGAACGCGCCGGACCATGCTTCATTGGTTGAATTGTTGACAACGAAGCGGTTCTTGATCAGGTATTCGCCTTTCTTGAATTCAAATACCTTGGTGATCTGCACACCCTTGTCGCTCGTGAACTGCAAGGGAACGACCAATGAGTCGCCCGCAAGGGTGTATTCGGATTTTTCGCTGCTGTAAACGGGGCGGCCTGCCGGATTGGAATCCGGACCGTCTTTTCCGGCTAAACCACTCTGTGCAACGTAGGTGTTGGACGCAGTCTCGGTCAGCAAGCTGATGGGAGAGTCCTTGTCTTCACTGGATACAGGGTACTGCTTCAGCTTGGCACTAACGATATCACCACCGCTGGTGCTGATCAGTACCGAAAGCGTATCGGTTTCCACCTTGATGAAAGCATTGCTGATGGTGGTTGCCTTGGAAGGCAGCTCGGGAGCAGCGGTCGTTACCTGGGGAAGGTCTTCATTGGCCTTGACCTCAGGTGTATCAACCTGTGGATAATTCTGTGGAGCAACGGTTTCCGCGGAAGCCTGTGGTTTGACGCCATAGTCCTCGTTCCACTGCAGGATCATCATGTAGGACACGACGGCCAACAAACCGATGAGAAGCGTACGTTGCCAATCCATAGTTTACAGCTGCCTGATTTTAAATAAGTTTTTTGAAAACGAAGGCGTAATATCGGGAACCGGGTCGAGCCCGCCTTCATGGAAGGGGTGACATTTGCAAAGACGTTTAGCGGTCAACATCGTGCCCCAGAAGGCGCCATGTTTCTGAATGGCCTCCTGTGAATAACAGGAACAACTGGGATAAAAACGACAGTGACTGGGAAGCACCGGACTGATGGCGTACCGGTAGATCTTTAGCAGGAGGAGAAGAATGGTTTTCACGTTGGCAGCTGGCCGGCTATCTGGTCTGCGCCATCTTGGGAAGTCGACTTTCGACGTTTCCGTTCCAGTTTTCCCCACACATCAGAGAGATTTTGACCAAGTGTTTCACACTGCAGGCTTTGTGGGCGGGACATCACAATCACATCGCACCCCAGTAACTGAGCCTGATGTAGACGGAAGCTTTCTCTGGCCAGACGTTTGAACCGATTGCGGTTCACTGAACACTTCAGATGCTTCTTCGACGCCACCAAGCCTAAGCGCCCGGGTGCACTATCTGATCTGAAATACGCCAGCACCAGAAAATGTGCCGTACCGAATTTGAAAGCCGTGTGACCAAAGACCTGATCGTACTCTTTTTTCTGCGTGAGACGCTGGGGACGCGAAAATGGAAGAGTCGACACGCCCAGAGTTACTACACAGTCAGACGCTTGCGGCCTTTGGCGCGACGACGCTTGAGAACCAGTCGACCATTCTTGGTAGCCATACGTGCACGGAAACCATGGGTACGCTTGCGGCTCAGATTGCTTGGTTGAAATGTACGTTTCATAGCACGATCTCTTCATGAATAGCTTGATTGGTGGCGACGCAATGGGTCACCGGAAAAGGACGTGCGATTCTATTGATATGGCATGCGTCTGTCAATTTTACTTCTGCACTGTAAGCAGAGGCCCGTTGTTCACCACGTCATCATTAATATTAAAGGTCTTTTTTAAAAGAAGCTTATGTTAATAGCTTATTAGTGTTGATAAGAATTGTGCATAAGTATGTAAAATGTTTAAAAAACAATATCTTACTAGCGTAATAACCTTGTGGTTGAAGTCTGTATCGATAGCCTTGAACAGTAGGGATGATTTGTGGATAACTTCGCCTGGTGACTTGTCCACGGTTTGTCAGTTCTTAATACCCTGTTTTTAAGGCTTGTTTTCCACAGCTAGTTATTCACACGGATACCTTTGATGGGTCGGTTAAAAAACAATCTAACAATGGTTTTAAGACCGGGTTTTTATAGGAGAAAAATATTTTAGGCAGTTGTGGATAAGTCTCGGTGGCAACGTTTATCATTGCCCTCCTTATCCAATGACAAGATCTTTTCGGGGGAGTTACCGTGGGGAATTCTCTCTGGCAGCGCTGTCTCGCAAAAATGCAAGAAGAGTTGCCGGCGCAGCAGTTTAATATGTGGATTCGGCCGTTACAGGCGGAAGAATCTGCCGATATGTTGAAGCTGTTGGCGCCCAATCGTTTTGTGCTCGACTGGGTAAACGAGAAATTTATCACTCGTATCCAGGAGCTGGCCGCTGAATTTGCGGTTGAAGGCCAGGCTCCGCGGGTAGTTGTGGCTATTGGTTCGCGCCAGACGGCTGCCATTCATCGTGTCCAACCTGCCAGTGTTGCACCCGCAGCGCCTCCTACCAATATTGTTACCGATGTGCCCGTTCGCAAGACAGTTGGAGGTGGCGATGTGGTGCCGTCCAAAGGCGGAGTTTCTGCTGATGCAAGCGGCCGGGAATTGGACATGGGGGGGACGGTCAAACACCGGACCAACCTCAACGCAGCCTTTACGTTTACCAGTTTTGTTGAGGGCAAATCCAACCAACTTGCCCGCGCAGCCGCGACACAGGTCGCCGAGAACCCGGGTCAGGCTTACAACCCGTTGTTTCTATACGGCGGTGTCGGTCTAGGTAAAACGCACTTGATGCATGCTGTTGGCAACTATATGGTCCAACAGAACCCTAACGCTAAAGTGGTATATCTTCACTCCGAGCGATTCGTGGCGGACATGGTGAAGGCGCTTCAGATCAATGCGATCAACGAATTCAAACGTTTTTATCGATCGGTGGATGCCCTGCTGATTGATGACATCCAGTTCTTTGCCGGCAAGGAACGTTCACAGGAAGAGTTCTTTCACACCTTCAATGCGCTGCTGGAAGGTGGACAACAGATGATTCTGACTTGCGATCGCTATCCGAAGGAAATCAGTGGGGTTGAGGAACGCTTGAAATCGCGTTTTGGTTGGGGGTTGACCGTCGCTGTCGAGCCTCCCGAACTGGAAACGCGGGTCGCAATCCTCATGAAAAAGGCTGAGGAAGCCCGGATTGATCTGCCGGATGAAGCTGCCTTCTTTGTCGCACAGCGTATTCGCTCCAACGTTCGCGAGCTCGAGGGTGCGCTCAAGCGTGTCATTGCCAACGCGCACTTTACCGGCAAACCGATCACGCTTGATTTTGTTAAAGAATCATTGAAGGATTTGCTTGCACTCCAGGACAAGCAGGTCAGCATCGACAACATCCAGAAGATTGTTGCTGAGTACTTCAAGATCAAGATGTCTGACCTGAACTCCAAGCGCCGTAGCAGGTCCGTGGCGCGTCCCCGGCAGATAGCCATGGCACTGGCCAAGGAATTAACCCAGCACAGCCTTCCGGAGATCGGGGAAGCGTTTGGCGGTCGTGATCACACGACAGTGTTGCATGCCTGCCGCAAGGTAAAGGAATTGGCCGAAACCACGGCGGATGTGCGCGAAGACTATTCCAATCTGCTTCGATCCTTAACAACTTAGGTAAGTTAGCGCTAACTAAGGTAAACCATGAAATTCAGAATTGCGCGTGAGAAAATTCTAAAACCGCTGCAGCATCTTGCCGGGGTGGTTGAGCGTAGACAAACATTGCCGGTATTGGCCAACGTGCTGATGGTTCTGGATGGCGACCGGTTGTCGATTACGGGTACCGATACCGAAGTGGAATTGGTGGCCAACCTGACGCTTGATCAGCAATATCCGGGTGGGCAGACGACGATTCCTGCGAAAAAGTTGCTGGATATCTGCAAGTCACTGCCAGACAGTGGCGTCATCGATTTTGAGCAGGAAGAAAATCGTGTCCTGATCAAGTGCGGACGCAGCAAATTCAGCCTCGCTACGCTGCCGGCGGTAGAGTTTCCAAGTCTGGATGACAAGAAAACGTCAGTACAGTTCTCGATTCGTCAGGGGTACCTGAAGGAATTGATCGACAAGACAAGCTTCGCCATGGCGCAGCAGGATGTTCGTTTCTATCTCAACGGCATGTTGCTCGAAGTGTCGCAGAACCGTCTGCGTGCGGTCGCTACTGATGGGCATCGTTTGGCACTTGGGAACAGGGACATACTTTTTGACGCGTCAGAGGGGCTGACCCAGGCGATTGTTCCAAGGAAAGGGATTACCGAACTTGCGCGGTTGTTCAATGACGATGACAAGGATGTGGTGATTTCGTTGAGCGGGAATCACCTTCGTGCGGAAACCGAAGATTTTCGTTTCACCTCCAAGCTGATTGACGCCAAGTATCCGGATTATGAGAGAGTCTTGCCCAAGCATGGCGACAAGACCATCGTTGCTGACAGAGACAGTCTCAAGCAGTGTTTTGCTCGCGTATCCATTCTGTCCAACGAGAAGTATCGTGGTGTGCGCTTGCGTTTTGAAGCGGGTTCTTTAACTGCCGCAGCGAATAATCCTGAGCAGGAAGAAGCGGAAGAATCCATCGCCATAGATTATGCCGGCGCAAACCTCGAGATCGGGTTCAACGTCAATTATTTGCTTGATGTGTTGAGTGTCGTGAAATCGGAATCTGTCAGTATCAACCTTATGGATACCAACAGCAGCGCGTTGATCAAGGAAACTGTCGATGATTCGACGCTCTATGTTGTAATGCCGATGCGGCTCTAGGGCATCGATGCCGATTCAGTCTCTGGAGATTACGGATTTCCGTAATCTCCGCTCTGTCAAACTTCTTCCCTCCCCTTCCGTCAATTGGCTTATTGGCAGCAATGGTGCTGGTAAGACCAGTATTCTTGAGTCTCTTTATCTTGTAAGCACCGGCAAGTCCTTTCGTTCCAACAGCGCGCGTCAGTATGTCAATCATGAATCGGGAAAATGTCTGGTCGTGACGCGGATTGGTGACGATCCCGATTCGCCGTTAATGACACATGTCGGTGTAGAGCGGGATGTTCATTCGGGTTTTTCTGTTCGCTGCAATGGTGAAACATTACGTCGCTTGTCGGAGCTTGCCCGGTTGTTTCCGGTAGTCACCTTATTGCCTGATTCGGTTGAACTCATTACTGGCGACCCCGGCGTTCGCAGGGAGTTTGTTGATTGGACAATGTTCCACGTGGAACATCTCGGTGAGTATCTTGAGGTCTACCGAAATTTCTCTGTCAGTCTTCAGAACAGAAATAAACTGTTGAAGTGCATGTCTGATGGTTCGAGATCTGTTGACAAGGCGGCCATTCAAGAGCTTGATGGATGGGACGAGCAATTCGCCCGATGGGGAGAATCCCTTACAACATTACGGGAAGAATTTGTTCATCATTTGGTAGAAACGCTCAACTCAACCCCCGAATTACTCGGCAGCGAGTTTCCCAATCCGAGCTACGAGCTTGGAAAGCTGCGTATCGCATTTTACTCGGGCTGGTCCTCCGAAAGAACATTGGCGGAACAGATTTTACTTCAAAGAGACAGGGACGTTGAACGTGGAAGTTCAACGTCGGGTCCTCATCGTTTTGATATCCGAGTTCAATACGATGGTGTGGCGGTAAAAGAGTTCTTTTCCCGTGGTCAGTTAAAGCACCTCACATCACTGTTCAAGATCGCGCAGGCCAGACTCTTCCAACAAACACACTCAAAGGGCGAGGTCATATTCCTGTTCGATGATGCATTCGCAGAACTGGATGCTCGACATGCCAAATCCATCATCTCTGTTGTTCGATCGTTAGGTATACAGATGTTCGTAACCAGTGTCGAAGCGCCTGAAACTAAAGGCTTTTCAACACATAAACATGATAAAATGTTTCACGTGGAACATGGGACCGTCTGCCCTGTGTCCGTGCCAATTCTCCGGGAGCACAACTAAAAATGACGCAAGAAGAAACCCCCCCGACATCGACCAATTCCTATAACTCCTCCAGTATCAAAGTGCTCAAAGGTCTGGATGCAGTCAGAAAAAGGCCGGGGATGTACATCGGTGACACAGACGATGGAACCGGTTTGCATCACATGGTCTTTGAAGTTGTCGACAACTCTATAGATGAGGCCTTGGCCGGATACTGTTCAGATGTGCAGGTCATCATACATCCGGACGAAACGATCACTGTCAGTGATGATGGGCGCGGCATTCCTGTTGATATTCATACTGAAGAAGGCGTCTCTGCCGCAGAAGTCATCATGACGGTGCTACACGCGGGGGGGAAGTTTGACGACAATACCTACAAGGTATCTGGTGGTTTGCACGGCGTAGGCGTTTCGGTGGTAAATGCTCTGTCCGAGAAATTGGTTCTGACAATACGACGGGAAGGCAAGGTTTGGGAGCAGATCTATCGCCATGGCGTGCCCGATGCGCCGCTCGCGCCTATTGGGGAAACCGATTCCACGGGAACCCAGGTGCACTTCAAACCATCAGCGGAGACGTTCAACAATATCAAATTCTCGCATGACATTCTGGCCAAGCGCCTTCGCGAACTGAGCTTTCTGAATTCAGGGGTCAAAATCACCTTGAAGGATGAGCGAACGGGAGATGTCGATATTTACCAATATCAAGGTGGATTGGGAGCGTTTGTCGAATACTTGAATCAGAACAAAACTCCCTTGAACAAGGTTTTCTATTTCTCTGCGCATCGGGACGGTGTTGGCGTAGAGATCGCGTTGCAGTGGAACGATACCTACCAGGAAAACGTGCTTTGCTACACCAACAACATTCCACAACGGGACGGCGGCAGCCACCTGGCAGGCTTTCGCAGTGCCATGACGCGCTGTATCAATCAGTACATGGAGCAGGAAGGCATCACCAAAAAGTACAAGATTGCTACCAGTGGGGACGATGCTCGTGAAGGGTTGGTAGGCATTGTTTCGGTAAAGGTTGGGGATCCAAAGTTTTCATCGCAAACCAAGGACAAGCTCGTCTCGTCCGAGGTGAAGCCGGTAGTTGAGCAGCTGATGTATGAAAAGCTTAATGAATACCTGATGGAACAACCCAACGACGCGAAGAATATCTGTCAGAAGATCGTTGACGCGGCACGTGCGCGTGAAGCAGCGCGAAAGGCCCGGGAAATGACGCGCCGCAAAGGCGCACTGGATATAGCAGGTCTACCGGGTAAATTGGCAGACTGTCAAGAAAAAGACCCTGCTCTCTCAGAACTCTATCTCGTCGAGGGTGATTCTGCAGGCGGCTCCGCCAAGCAAGGCCGCAATCGTAAAACCCAGGCCATTCTCCCCCTGAAAGGCAAGATTCTGAACGTTGAAAAGGCCCGTTTCGACAAAATGCTGTCCTCCGCCGAAGTAGGAACGTTGATTACAGCACTCGGCTGTGGCATCGGTCGGGAAGAATACAACCCCGATAAAACCCGCTATCACAACATCATCATCATGACGGACGCCGACGTAGACGGGTCACACATTCGGACATTGCTGCTGACGTTCTTCTTCCGTCAGATGCCTGAGCTGATTGAACGCGGCTATATCTATATTGCCCAACCGCCGCTGTACAAGATCAAGAAGGGCAAGCACGAACAGTATCTGAAGGATGACACGGCGCTTTCTGAGTACCTGACGAACTCGGCAATTGATGATACTGAGTTGTACACTGCGCCTGATGCACCGCCCATAGGAGGTGTAGGACTGGAAAAGTTGGTTCAGGAATATCGTAGTGTTTTTCTTCGTATCGATCGGCTGTCCCGTTTGTACCCGGCATTTGTCATGGAGCAGCTTATTTATGTTGAGTCCTTGCGCGAAAGCGATTTGGCTCAGTCCGACCGATTGACCGTTTGGTGTAATCAGTTGGAAGTTCGTTTGAACGCAAGCTGCCCGCCGTCAGAACGCTATCAGGTCAAGGTGTTCGAAGATAAGGAACGTAATATCTTCCTGCCTCAGATCCACCAGATTGTGCATGGAGTTGCACACGAATTCATTCTAGGCCGCGACTTCGTGGCATCCAATGATTACCGGAACATTGCTGAGCTGGGTGAGAAGATTCGTGGCATGATGTCAGAAGGATCGTATATCCGCCGGGGCGAGCGTTCACGGAACATTGCTACATTCCGTGAGGCGCTGGAGTGGTTGATGGACGAGTCACGTCGTGGCCATCAAATTCAGCGCTATAAGGGATTGGGGGAAATGAACCCCGAGCAACTCTGGGAGACAACTATGGATCCTCAGGGCCGCCGGATGCTGCGTGTAACGATTGAAGACGCCATTGCAGCGGATCAGATCTTTACCACCCTTATGGGTGACGCGGTTGAGCCACGTCGTGACTTCATTGAAACCAATGCGTTGAATGTAGCAAACCTGGACGTATAGTGTGAGTCGAAGTGCAGTATGTTGCACGGGGGACCAACAGCACATCGATGCGTCACTACCCACACCCCCCACCCCACAACCCACCTGCCCCTCCCCCCAAAAACC
>JBPOHS010000145.1:0-5244 GCA_052035295.1 Pseudomonadota bacterium | reverse complement strand
CAGGATGAGATGCGCTAGTTGGGGGCTTCCTTCAAGAAATTCGATGAAAAATCAGCTGTCGATGGCTACGCAGCCGAAACGAAAAGGCAGAATTCTGCCGTCGAAAGGGCAATTGGGCAGCTCATGCTCGGTTTTCATATGACAGGATTGCAGCGAAAAGGCGCTTTATTTGTCCTATACCCCCGATAGGTTCCCGATATAAATCGCATGGATATACGCATTGATTTCACGAATTTGTGGCGCACTAAAATGTTTTTGCAGTGCCTGCAAGGCAGTGGGTTCGATGGCGCCCTGGGCATCCGCATAGTGCTGCGCAAACAGAATAGCTACTGCGTCTTGTTCCGTTCCCGCACGGGTTCCACTGTGGTGTAAAAGACTGTTGATATCGTCAAGTGCAATGCCGTTGTTTAGCGCCAGATGGGCCCAATAAGCGGGGAAATCCCCATTGCCTGAGAATCCCAGGCCCGATGCCGACATGCCTTGCAAACCACCTGACACTCGGCTACGAAATAAAAGTGTTCGCACCCAAATGAAATGGGGCATTTCAGAACTATTTTTTGAAAAATGTTGCTGAATTCGATCGGAATCAAACGTATTCATGAAATGACACGAGGATAACGTTCAGACGGGTGTTGTCCAAATTAAAATGCAATTCATCAGCCTGCAAATGCCCTGCGATACTGCGCAGGTGACAAACCAGTTTCACGCTTGAACAATCGACGAAAGAAGCTGCTGTCCTGATAGCCGACCAACGCACTGATATCATCGACCGTTTGCTGGGTCAATTCCAGAGCCTCCTTGGCTTTGGCAATACGCATCTGTTGCACCCAGGCGTTGGGCGAGGTTTGCATGGCCTGCTTGAAACGACGATTAAAGGTGCTTTCGGTAAGCTGAATCTCATGGGCGGCGCGCTGGAGAAGATTATCCTCACTGAGGTGGGCAAGCATCCAGCGCTGTGCTTTTTCGATCTGAACATCATTGCCACATAGAGGAGCATCGGTAAAGGCCAGATGCTTTTGTCCATTATGATGGTATTGCAACAAAAACATTTTACCGATCTGCACTGCCGCACGCTTACCACTTTTCTTTTCAATCAGGGTCAGGGCCATGTCATGCCAGGCAGCACCCGCACCTGCACACTTAATTTTACCGTTATCCACCAATGTCAGTTGCGGCTGTAAATCCACCGAGGGAAATTGCGCACGAAAAGCATCGGCATAAGCCCAGTGAGTCGTGGCTTTCAGACCATGGAGCAGCCCCGTTTCCGCCAGTAGAAAAGCTCCGGTGCACACGCTGATTAACTCAGCCCCAGACGCATATTGTTGCTTCAACCATTGCTGCAGACGCATGCGCTTATCAAAAAGCCCTCTTGGCGACAGCACCAGAGACGGAATCCACACCACGTCATACTGAGGTGAAGCATCGATTGCCATATCGGGTTTGACGACAACCCCGTTGTAAGTGGTGAATGCCGAATCACTCTCCGCCACCAGGTCGACCACAATTCGCACCGACGGCGCGGTTTTGCCGCCACCCGAGGGCATCATAGCGGTAGCACGCAGAACATCGAGCGGCCCCATCATTGCGTACGGCAATGCTTCGGGCATCGCCAGCATGGCGATTCTCAACATGTCCGTTACTGTAGTGTTTTCCTTCGATGTTTTCACCCGTCATTAACTCTCCGTTTTTACATGCTGCTGCCTGAATCGAACCGGTTTCACTTGAAACCAACCTTATCACCAGGGCGAGCGAGCTTTACTATGGAGGCAGAGATTAGGAAAGGAAATCACACCATGTCAACTATCGAACTGCCTGTCGCCGCGCCCCTCAATCACCCCTTGCTACCTCCGATGGCACAATTGCGACGCTATCGCACCGATGAAGCCGCTGAGTTGTTCGAACACCTGCCGGCAGTGCCCCCCGGCGCCTTGCGCGGCGATTTCCGCGGTCGCATTTTTGCCGTGAAGGGTTTGCAACGCCTGCCGCGTCCACTCACGGCCGCTCTCATGTGGGCATGTCAATTACCCTTGCCGTTATGGATAGGAAAACGATTCGGCGACATCGAGGGCAGCAACCTCTGGCTGTTTCGCACGCACCCGGCAACATTCGGGCACTATGCCGTGAAAGCCGCCACCGCCACCCAGCCACTGCAACTGGATTACGATACGCCGCGCAATCAGAATGCCTTGCGCGCCATTCTGGGAGAAGTCCGCCAAGCCGGCCCGGAATTATTTCTGGCCCGCATGCTCTATCGCACAAAGAAACGCACGGTGACCGTGTTGTACTTCACCCTTAGTCCCTGGTAACAGCGTTAACAAAGCAGTATCACGGCTTACCTGAGTGTCATTTTTCGGAAGCATTCCTCATGAATAAGTCATTGACTTCCCACTACGACGCCATCGTCATCGGCAGCGGTTTCGGCGGCGCAATCACGGCGGAATTACTGAGCCGACACGGCGTCAAGGCGCTGCTGCTGGAACGCGGCCCCTGGCGGGACACCTTGCCGGTACGCAGCATGGGCATTCCTCACACAGCCCCCTTGCCACAAAGGCACGCATTTTACACGCACATGTTACGCAATGTATCCGCCGTAGCGGGCAGACTGAAACTGCCGCAATTTACAGCCAACCCCAACGGCATGTATGAGTTGTTCGTCGACAACAAGCTGGCCGTGGTAGCGCCGTCAGGCATGGGAGGCGGCAGCCATGCCTACACCGCCCTACACCACAAGCCACGGGACAATGCTTATTGGCAAGGGCTTAGCGACCATATTTCACCATTGCAATTCGAACAGCACTATCAGGATTTCATTGCACGCATGGGGTCGGAATACCCGCCGGACACACTGGAAATCCCCAACCAAACGGCCCACCTGTATCACAATCATCCGGTGCTCGAAGTGAATGCCTCCACGTGGCGCCCGCGCATGGGCCTGTTGTTCGGCCAAGGGCCGGCAGCCGAAAGCCGTAGCTGGGGCAAACTGGACATTGCGCGCCGCACCAGCGACTATCGCAGCGAGGGGCTGCTGGGATCGTTTAGCGGCAGCAAAACTACACTTGACGTTGCCTATCTTTTCGATGCCATGGCCAATGGGCTATGCGTGGCGGACCTTCATGAAGTGCTGACCGTCTGCGCCAATCCGCCGGGCTGCAAGGCGCGTTATCGGGTCGATGTGTACGACCACCGGAACAAGTGTTACCGCACGTTTACCGCCGATCAGATATTTTGCGGCGCGGGTACGCTCAACACCTTGCGCTTACTGTTTCGCAGCCGTGATCAGGCCGGCGTCTTACGCGGCATGGCAACCCTGGGCAAGCAGTTTGCCACCAATGCCGACAGTATCGCCTTCTGGGATTTTCAATCGCCGGATACCGATTTCAGCCTCGGCATGCCCTGCGCGGGGCCGGTATCGTTTCGCGATGAACCTGCGTCAGCGCAATTCATCCAAGCAGGCGTATCGGGGCTCGATGAAATCCCATTACCAACCGCACTCAAGCGCCGCCTGCGCGGCAGCCTGTTTTTCATTGCGATGGGAGAGGACTGTAATAACGGCGTTGCTCGATGGCAGAGCGGACGCTTGCGGATCAATTATTCCAGCCGAGAAAGCACCCTCTATCGACATATTTTCCACTGCTTTGCGCGCTTACAACAAGGCAGCGGCAGGCCGCTGTGGTTCCTGCGGGAATGGGCCGCGACAGTGCACCCGCTGGGCGGCGCTCCACTGCATGACGACCCGCGTCAGGGGGTGATTAACGGCATGGGTGAGTTACACGAATATCCAGGCTTGCATATCGTCGACGCAACGGCCCTGCCGCGCTCTCCCGGCATGCCCCCCAGCATGAGCATTGCCGCCTGGTCGCGGCATGTGGCCCTGCAATTTTTACAACGCGAGGGAGTCACCGTGACTACCTCGCCTCATTCTCAATACGAGGTAGCCTGACATGAAACCCGCTAATGCCAAACGTATCTATCGTTTCAGCACCTTCTTCAACGACATCGGTTTTCTGGCGCCGCGCCTGTTCGCCGTAATTGACGCCTATCGGTCGGCACGGATTCCCTGGCCGTTCGCCGAGAAAATCATGCTGGCGACCACCGCCGTCAACGAATGTGTTCATTGCGCACGCGTTCACACCCGGCTAGCACAGGCCAGCGGCGTACCGGAAAAGGAGGTCATCGAACTGCTTAATTCCGATATTGAACGCAATGTCGATCCCTATGAATATCGAGCCCTGTGTTTTGCCCAGCTTTATGCGGAAACCGATCGCCGCCCCGACGCCGAATCGGTAAAAGCATTGATCGATTACTATGGAGAAAAGAAAGCAAACGACATCATGCTGTACATTCGCCTGATTTTCGTAGGCAATCTCACCGGAAATACCTTCGATGCATTCCGCAGTCGTCTACGTGGCAAGCGCCATCCAGACAGCAGTTTCGCCTTCGAATTATTTCTGTTCCTGGTGGCCGTGCCAGTGATCGCACTGGTCGGGGCGCCGATGGTGCTGGTGATGGCCACACTGTCACGCATTGTGCCGGCACTGTCAGGTTTGTCACCGCAACAACATTTGCGGTGGAAAAAATGAAACTTCCATTTTTTGATGTCGTATAACTTATTCCCAGAACGAATATCTCGCCGAAACAGCGTGCTGCTGCATATAAAAACAAGTCACCAGCACGCCGGTCGAACCGACCGCCCAGAATCCCATTAAATCAGACCGCCCCGTCTAGCAAAAAACTACACGGTGTAACTATTGCCGTGTGCCATTGGCGTTGGGACAGGTGACGAACGTCCGGCGACGACATTATTCGGCATCGAGCGAGATCGTCGTGAGGAAACCGCGCGCGTAGAGCTGCGTGAGATCCGCGTCGGCGGTGTGCGTGCCGGGGCCTTCGGTCATACCGCCCACAAAGATCACGGAATTGTCATGGTTGCTTTCCTTGAAGATGAGGGGTGTCACACCGAGTATAAACACAGTCAAATCAGGGCACAGGCGGAGAATTACCGGTTTTGGGGAGGGGTTATTAACGGGAGGCTGGTCAACCGGTGCCCTGGAGAATGAGGTCTGCCACCGCAGCCGGCGCTTTCCACATGGGGACATGGCCCCAGCCGGCGGGCTCCATCCAGCGGACATGATCCGGTAATTCATCACGGCGTTGCTCGGGTTTCAACAGCAACCAGTCGTGGGTCCCGAACGCGACCGTGAGTGGTACCTGGATGGATTTGCCTCCGCTGAAACGGTCGGCATG
>JBPOHS010000082.1:0-9090 GCA_052035295.1 Pseudomonadota bacterium | reverse complement strand
GCGATGTGCTCGGTGGCATCGGATTGCTCGCGGGTTGCCGATGCGATGTATTGCATGCTTTCCACGGTAGTGTGGGTTGCGTGGGCTATGGCATCAATTTTATCCGCCGCTGTGCGTGAACGTTGCGCCCCTGCATCGACCAGATTGAGAATGACAGCAATGCCGTTGGAGGCATTTGAGGTTTCGTTCTGCATATTGCCAATGGTGTCACTGATTTCGCGCGTTGCGGCAGCCGTATGCTGGGCTAGCTTGCGAACTTCATCCGCGACGACGGCAAATCCCCTGCCCTGCTCGCCGGCACGAGCCGCCTCTATGGCGGCGTTCAACGCCAACAGATTGGTTTGATCTGCAATACCGCGAATGACAGAAACGATGCTGTTGATGGATTGCGCACGGCTGGCAAGCTGCTGCATCATCGCCGACTGTTCATGCACGGAGGCCTCGATACGGGTAATTTCTTCTGCCGTGCGAGTCACTTCCCGCACTGCTTCGAGTGCGCCGCGTTCCGCCTTTTCGCCCAGCTCACCAGACTCGGTGGCATTATTGGCGATCATATTGATACTGGTGGACATTTCTTCCAGTGATGCCGCAGTAGCGACAGCCGCTTCTGCCTGCAGAGAGGAACTATCGGCTATCTGTGTGGTGTGCCCTGCCAGTTCATTGATACGCTCATTCAATACCAAGGTATGATCCTTGACCGTCCTCACCAAACCGGCCAAGGAATCCGCGAAACGGTTGAAGGCATCAGAGGTGCGACCAATCTCATCCTGGGTTTCCACCTTTAAACGCAGCGTGAGATCAGCATCGCCACTGGATAAGGAAGACATGGCCTCACTGAGGTGCCGCAGCGGCTTGGTGACGCGGTTGACCGCTGTCGCCACCAGCAGAAACGTGACAAGGATGGCTGCGCCACCTATGACAGCGTTCAGCACCAACATGGCGTTGACCGGTGCCACGATTTGCGCGACTGGAATATTGACGGCCAGCATCCAGGGCGCAGACGTTGCGCCGATACGCACGGGCACGAAATAGCGCGCAACATCATCTGTTTCCGTTGACCAACTCTTTCCTTGCGTGATCGCCGCCAGGGCAGCAGCAGGCACCTCTGTCTCTCCAGCGGGCTTACCGGCCTTCTCCTGATCAGGATGGCTGGCATAGTTACCTTCGGAGGTGATTAGCGAGAGATATCCAGTTTCGTAAGGTTTTTCCTTATCAAGATATTCCTGCAGCCCTTTCATGGGGACGTCCACGCCAACAACCCCGATAAACTCACCGTTGACCAGCACCGGTGACACATAGGAAGTCATCAAGACATTGGTATCGGTATCGAAATAGGGCTCGACCACTACATCGCTGCGAGTTTGTTTCGGCTTTTGAAAATAGGGTTGGTCGTAGTATCCATAAAGCCAGCTATTGCGCTCTTCGTCAGAGGCGAACTGCTTGCCCACATGATCGTACTCGAAGAAATGAATATCACCCGCCTGCCCCGCGTTCTGGCGTGTCAACCAGGGAGAATACTCGCCATTAACGTAGTACCTTGGTTCGCCTACATAGTCCGCATCTCTGCCATCCAGCGCGTTGTGCTCAAAAATAACCCATAAATCATACAGCTGTGGCTCGTTCTTTATGGTCTGTATCAACAGAGCATCGAGCACATTGCGATCAGGGACGCCTTCCGCCTTGAATGCGGCAAAGGCCGACGAGAGGTTGCGCGTCGTGCTGGCTGAACGTTCAAAGACATCTGCGGCATAACGCGAATAGTAGTGCGCCAGATTTTCGGCATTCTGGTTTGCCTGCGTTCGGGACAAGCTACTTGATTGATAAGATACAAGAAAAAGCACCGAAGCCAATGTAACGAAGGCACAACCAACTGCGACAATCACCAATTTGGTGCGAAAGCCCATGTTAAGCATACTGAATCCCTTTGCTGCAACATGGGTTCAGTATAGGACACAATTCAGAGTTTCCTGACCAATGGATGAAAGGCGCGTCCCACGCGACCTTTTTCACTACAATTTCTACTACAAACCGTACGTCAATTGCGTTGCATCTCCAGGAAACCCATCAGGTGTCCGGCAATCAGTGAAGGCTTTTCAAGAAACGGCAAATGCCCTGCATCTTCCACATTTATCTGCCGCGCCCCCTTGATGCCTTTCGTGAATTTCTCCCCCACTGACGCATCAACAAGCTTGTCATCAAGCCCCCAGATAATATAAGTCGGGCACTGGATTTCAGAGAGACGGGAATCGACCTGATTTTTTCCATAAATCTGCGAAAAAACACGCATGTGTCGCTCGTTGCGCACAATAAACCGATCCGCCAGATAGTCCATGACAACGTCAGGCATCCAGGGCTGGTCCGACATGGTGGTCTCCATCAAACGATAGAATTCGTTACGTTTCGAAATGTGAAACACCGGATACCCTCTGGACTCCAACCATTGATCAGCGGAGGATTTGGCTACAGGCGCAACACCTCCGCCATTGATCATGACCAACGACGCAACGCGTTGTGGAAATTCCAACGCATAGGTGACCGCTATATGCCCTCCCATCGACGACCCGACCAGATGGTATTTTCCATCTGGCTTGACTGCGGCAAGAAACGCCTGCAAACGCGCAGTCTGGCGAGGAATGGAATAATCCCCTTGCTTGTCATACTGACTCTCTCCAAACGCAGGCAGATCCGGTACGATCAGACACCGATCACTATCGATGTGTCTGGCGAGGCGAAACCAGTGTGATGCTTCAGCGGTAAAGCCATGTAGCAACACCAGACAGTTTTCCCGTTCAGTGTGACGGGAGTAGTAACGCCAATCGACACCTTCCACGTTGATAGAGTGTAAAGCGAGGCCGGCTAGCCAGGCTTCAAAGCTGCGATTGGTTTCATACAAGAATTGCCCGACAGAGGCATGAACGCTCGATGTCAGCAACACCAACACAACCGAGCATATCCACTTCGTAATATTCATGCGATGGACTCCATGGAATGAACCGAATAGTCGCGACTAACGGCCGGCGTGTAGGTCGTTGGACCTGTCAGAATCGTCCACCATTGAACCACACCACGATTATGATAGAGTTCATAAATCAACTGCAGCCCCCCCGAACACAGTAAGCGCAGCGGATTCATTTGCAAGCGTGGCCGACCATGCAATCCAAGAGGTGGTACTTTTTCTGTCAATGGGGTGAAAGTGCCAAACAATTTATCCCAGCAACAAAACAGGCCAGCACCGATATTGACTGTATTGTTACTGGTCACACGCTGAGTCTCATTCACCGCTGAGTGATGCAGAATATGATAAACGCCCTGACAGTAGAAGAAACTCAAGCCACGGATCCAGGGTGACCTGATGGCCCGTTCATATAACGCGGGGGAATGCCCGTAAATCTCTCCCAACAAGACGATCAGCTGAAACAAAATCATCTCGGCAAACAAGGGCGTTGCCGAAAACAGTTTCGCTGTAGCGCCAAACAGGAATACATAGGGGACGACCAGCAACAGACCCAACGGGAAGGACATGAACACCGGCATGACCGTGCCATAGCACAGGTGCTCGGTCATGTGATGCGGGCGGTGCAACAACAGCCATAACGCCCGTCGCGTGTGGCTAAAACGATGCAACCAATAATGCAGGAATGACCAGACCATCAGCGTCACAAAAAACGCCAGCCATGAGGGTAGCTGAAACAGGGTGGGAATGCGTTCTACCCAGGCATTGGTAGTATTGACAAGCGTAGACAGCAACCCCCACCCGGCATCAGGCGACCAACCGAACATCATGGCTACGCCTGCGGAGACAACCAACAGTACCGGTACAAACAGGAGGTTGAGCACGTTCAACAAGGTGTAAGTAATCAGATCCCTTATCGGCAGGGGTGAACCTTGTTCCGTACGATACTCGTGATACCCACGAAAGACCACGACAGCCCGAACGGTAACATTGAGTGTCACCAGGGCTACAAAGCCCACGAACCAAGCCAGCGTTCCCGTCCCTGAGCTCAATGCGAGCGACTGCTGCAGCAAGTCAAGCAAATGCTGGAAAGTAAAATCGTCCCCCAGGCCGGGGCCCAGAAAAACGAAGTGCAGGCTCGCGAGAAAACTGACGGCGTAAACAATTGCGAATCCTGCCATGTACAGTGTTGCCAGCGGGCGCCATTGCTCTGAGATGGGGGGAATTTCCTGCTGCAACCAGCGGGTTGGGCCAAGCATATAGAGACTCCTGATCGTTGCGTAAAGTCCTGGGATGCAGTAGCCTCAACTCTAATCTATAAAAATACTCGCATAGTACTCGCGTTCTGGAGAGCCCCCATGTTCATGCACTCGCCTGACGATCCCCTGCCACAAGCGGCCTTGATCAAAATCCCCCGCCAACCCCGCTCCATCGAAATGGTTCACAATATCCTTGATGCCGGCATGCAGGTCATTGCCGAAACCGGCCTTGCCAGCATGACCACCAATCGGGTGGCCGAGCGTGCGGGTGTCAGCATCGGCTCGCTCTACCAGTATTTCGCCAACCGTGAAAGCATACTGGCGGGCATCATTGAGCGCTCGCAGCTCGACGTCACCCGTCGCCTCCGGGACATGCAACTCACGCATATTGGAATTCCGCTTGATCAGCTATTGAAAGCCGGGCTGATCTGGTTGCTACAGTATTACAACCCCTACATCAAGGTGGTGCGACGCGTGCTGCAAGAGACAGCCTTGCTCGCTGACAACAGCGTGATCAAGCAGATGGAGTCCATTTTGATGGACCTTCTGAGGGACTACCTGCTCACTCATAGTGACCGTTACCGGGTAAGAAACGGAGCGGCAGCCTTGTTCGTGGCGGTGAACAGCCTGATTTTTCTGTATTTGAAGTGGTTGTCGCAACCAGACGCACGCATTACCGAGGCGGCATTTATCGACGCGCTGGTGCAACAGGTGATGGCAGCGGTTGAGGTACGCCCCTAAACCGCGAGGGGTGTTGGCAACTGAACAAGCATCAATGGTTCCTTGGGCTCATCAAGCTCGCTCTCTTCCAGATATCGCATCAAGCGCTCTTCGACGACAGAGGAAACACGAGCCAGTTCTTTCTGCACCACCGGCATCATCTTCGATCCAAAGATCGACACCAAAAGCGTGCCTGCCGTTTGTGTCCACCCCGTCAGCGACAATGGCGTACATCCGAAGACGCGGCTCAACCCCGGCGTTTGAATAATCAGCGCCGTAAGCAGCAGCGCGCCAACCGAGGAAACGACCACTTCGCGACTACCGTTGCCGACAACCAGTGTCTGCCCCAGCTGCCCGCCGACAACACCCATCAAGGCCACCGTGCTTGCTTCCGCGGGCGGCAATGTTGCGCGCGCAATGAACCAGGCAGCCGCCGAAATACCCGTGGTGAGCCCGGCGCGCCATTCAATTTCACGAGTGAGTGCACGCCCCAGCGACGCTTCGGGACCTTCCTGCATGAGATCTTCCGGCTTCGAATTTTTCGGTCGGCGCAATGCTACCGCCAGTGCCGGCAGCGTGTCGGTGAGCAGATTCACCAACAACAATTGACGTGCATTGAGTGGCGAACGCCCATCCAGCAAACCGCCCAGCAAGGTAAACCCGATTTCGCCGAGATTGCCACCGACCAGCAAGGCCACGGCATCGCGTACCGATGCCCATAACGCCCGCCCTTCAAGCAGCGCTTGCACAATGGTTTCGATGCGGCCATCGACCACCAGCAAGTCCGCAGCGGTGCGCGCAGCCGCTGTGGCTCTCTCGCCAAGCGCAATGCCAACATCAGCCAATCGAATGGCAGGGGCATCATTGGCGCCATCGCCCGTCATGCCGACCGTTAGCCCTCTTTGCTGCAAGGCAGCCACAATACGGGCTTTCTGGCGCGGCGTGACACGCGCGAACACACCCGTTGCCGGCAAACGCTCACCCAGCTCCGCGTCGCTCAACAGGTCGATTTCAGCCCCTGTCAACACAGCGCCAGCTTCCGACATTTCCAGTTCTTCTGCGATGGCGGCGGCAGTCAATGGATGATCGCCGGTGATCATCTTCACCTGAATCCCCGCACGCTGCAGCGAATTGATCGCTGATTTGGCCGTGCTGCGGATCGGATCGGTGACGGCGAGGTAACCACGGAACACCAGTTTCCGTATTCTGCTCGCATCGAGCGTATCGTGTCGGGTGGTTTTGTCGGCCACGGCCAACACGCGGTAACCGCGACGGGCAAGATAGGCAGACGCTTCGACGATGGCTTGCCTGCTCTCTTCTGTGAAAGGTGCTACGCCTCCGTCAGGCATCAGCCAGCGGTCGCACAATTGCACCACGACCTCCGGTGCGCCTTTAATGGCCACACGCATCACACCGTCGCATTCGGTTAACGTTGCGTGATATCCGGTTTCGGAACGGAACGGCAATTCGTGCAGTCGCCGCCATTGCGCAACCTCCTGCAGCAAATCCGGATGATGCAAACGTGCACCATCCACTACCGCCGCGTCCGTCATGTGCGGCAAATCCTTGGCATCGGCCGGACTGGCCAACAAGCCTGTCATCAATACTTGTCGACCACTGTCGCCCAAGGATTCCACCGGCCAGGTTTCACCATCCACAGCGACGGCTTTCAGCACCAGCCGACCTTCGGTCAACGTCCCGGTTTTGTCGGCGCAAAGCACATTCATGCGACCCAAGGCTTCGATCGCACGCGGGTTGCGCACGACGGCGCCGCGCTTGGAGAGTCGCCCCGCAGAAGCCAATTGCGCCATGGTCGACATCAGTGGCAAGCCTTCGGGAACGGCAGCAACGGCTAGACTGACGCCCGCCCCCACCACTTCAGCGACGGGCTGGTTACGTACCAGGCCGGCCAGCATGACCGTTATACCGGCAAAGGCAGCGACCGGAGCGGTCAGATCGGTGAGTTTTTCCAGACGCGCCTCTACACCGGACGCCGACGAACGCGGATGCTGGATAAAGAACAGACGTCGCGCTTCTGATTGTTCTTGACGCGCGACGACCATGGCCTGCACTTCTCCTGCACTGACGGTAGTGCCTTCGAACAACATCGAGGTCCGCTCATCCAATAACGCCGACTGACAGGGGCGTGGATGTTTGGCGACAGGAATGGATTCCCCGGTGAGGCTGGATTCATCCATTTCCAGGTGACGTGCCGTGAGTATGCGCGCATCGGCAGGCACGACCTCGCCCGCCTGCAGGGCAATGACATCCCCCGGCACCAGGTGATCCGTCAGCAGCAATACTTCCCGGCCACCCCGCATGCAACGCACCTTACGCTGCTCGTTGCGATACATTTCATCGAGCTGATTTTCGGTACGTACGCGTTGATATCCGCCTATCAAGGCATTGAAACCGGTCACCGCACCAATCAGCAGCGCATCGCCAATGGCGCCCGTCAACGCCGACAGTCCCGCGCCCGCAAACAGCACGGGCACGAGCGGACTCGACATCTCCTCCATCCACACCCGGAAGAAATGCGCCGCCGCCGGCTCGGGCGCCTTGATGAAGCCATTCAAACGCTTGAGGGCCTCTTCGTCGTTCAGGCCTTCCCAGCGCGATCCCAGCCGGAATATCGCTGTTTCGACATCCAGGCTGTGCCAGGGTACCGGATCAATCTTGAGTGCTTCTGGAAATGCCTTGATCTTGCGCGCCAACCGCATGCCATTCAGCATGGAAAGAAAACCAGCGGCGTTGGTGGCCATTTTGATTCGTTTGATGGTCGGAACGTCCATCGCACCCAACGACAGGACCAATCCGGCAAACGCATCGATTTTTGCCAGTTCTACGCCCTGTTGCGCCACTTTGCGGGCAGACTCTATCGCGCTGAGAATCAGCCAGAGTGCATCGCGCCACTCCGGTGCCACCACATGAGCCGCCGTCGGCCAGTCAGCACTGGAACTCAATACGCCCAGACGAAAATCGGCGGCCTCGACGAAGTGCCCGGCCCCTACGGCTAGTACACACAATCCACGTTGCTGCAGATCCGCGATGCAAAAGCCGGGATCCGCCTCGGCCGAATAACTGTAATCAGGACGCACCCATTGCAGCGTCTCCTTGTCCGCACCGATCGTCGCCACCTGCAAACCGGCAGCATGGGCACGAGCGATCAGCACTTCCAGCGTGGCATCCAGCGCGGTATTGATGATCACCGACGCCGCCAACACTTCATTCTCCCACAGCAGCCGGAGTGCGGTGACGCCAACGTTCTGTTCCTGCCACCAGGGTAACGCCAATTCCGGAATATCCGATTCGCTTCTGGGACGGACCAGACGATAGCGCTTGCCCTCAGCCAGCAACGTATCGCCCCCTAGACGCAGCAAGGTTTCAACATGCCGCACGACATCCTGTTGTTCGATGAATAATTTGGTTGCAGAGACCACATAACGTTTGCGATCGATCCACTGTGATTGAATCAACAGGCAATTGAGTCGATCCAGAATTCGGAAGGGAGTGTAATCAACAATAAAGACGCCTTGCGTCGATAATAAACGCGCCAACTCCACAATAAAGGTTTCCCGCCCCAGGGTGGCTGGTTTGGGAATGGCAGCGAATAACGCGGCCACGGCGCTGGTAATATCGTGCGTGTTGGCCATGCCCACACCAAAGCCCGCCAACGACAGCTGTTCAGCCGTTTCCTGATAGCGTTCGATGGCACCGGGAGGGAGCGGCGTGGGGCGCAACGGTGTAGGACCTCGCACATCCTTGCTGGCGAGCAGCACCTGCAATATGTTTTCTTCGATATCGCCCCACAACTGACGCTTGCGCATGAAGCTGCTTAGTTCATGCACGCGATGCAAGGTGTCCAGAAACGTCCCCGACCAGCCCCGCAACATGCCCTCACTGAAACTGGAGAGCAAATTGATAATCAAATCGGCATTTTCGTGACCCAGCCAGCTGTCGAGCGCTTCCCGCAATTCAGGAATGTTGTCCACCAACACGGCAGCCGCAGAAACATCGATCCATACGCGTGACTGGCTGTTACTTCCCCTTCGCAACAACAACCCCAGCAGCAATCCCCCAACGTCTCCCAGAATCTCTGCAAAGGCGCGAAAAACCGGGTCATTGGAATGAGGGAAGCCACTGCCGTAATTAAAAGGC
>JBPOHS010000221.1:0-2426 GCA_052035295.1 Pseudomonadota bacterium | reverse complement strand
GAGGATTTACCCTGAACGCCATCAGCCAAAAATCACCATGCTCTGACGACTCAGCGCCATCGCTTGTCCGCTGGGGCCCCACAGAGTAACGGTCTGACTGGTGTAACCTTCCCCGGCTGCCTGCATTTCGGCATCCACCCGCCAACCTTCCAACGACAGCCCTTCTAGCTCGGTCGTGAGAAACTCGAGCATCCAGGTCAGGGTGCTACCGGTCGCCGGCTTGCTCAACAAGGATAATCCTACCGGCGGAATAAAATCAGCCAGAGCCAGCACATGCAGTTCTGTGCTCAATCCGGTATCGCGCATGCCCAGTTCGACAACCGACTCTGGCAGCGCGCTTCCGGTAAACGGAAACCCACCCCGCAGCCAGGTAGCGTTGAAAAACTGCGTGAACGCGGGCGTTATTCCCGGCAGATATCGAAATGGCATCGGCAGCGCTGCCTCAACGTCCGGCTGAACCAACACGCGCGCCACACTGCTCTGCCGGGCAACGCCAAACACGCCAACAACAACACCCAAGGTATCCTCGCCCTCGACCAGACGTGCCTCCACGTGCACCGTATTCTTGCCTGCCCGTAGAATCGAAGCCCGTGCCGTCAATGTGTTGCCCTGCAACGGCGACATGAATGTCGCTTGCAGCGTGCGCAACGGCATGTCAGGCACCAATGTCCGCATGGCAGCCACAGCGATACCCGCCTGCAAACCACCAAAGACACTGCGTCCCTGCATCCAGTCGGAAGGCACACGAACCGCTACTGCGCCAGGAGTAACTTCAAAGGTCTTGATCAGCTCTGACAGGAACATGGTGGGTCTCACATCGAAAAGTTGCTTCGATCTTAATACGGCAAGGTAGCAGCCACCATTCCCGCCGGCGCACCGCTGGGTTCCGTGACCAATACAATGGCGGTCGCCACCGCGCGAATGAAACGGTCACGCCCCTGCCCACAGCGCATAAACGCCAATGACCAGGAATATAACGGCCGTGATGCGGTGCACCACGTGAATGGGAATTTTCTGCGTAATCTTGTCGCCCAGGAACACCACCGGGGCATTGGCGATCATCATGCCCAGCGTGGTTCCGGCGACCACCGCGTAAAATGCTGAATACTGGGCCGCCAGCGCAATAGTTGCGATCTGCGTCTTATCGCCCATCTCCGCCAGAAAAAATGCCACGACTGTCACCCCGAACACCCCCCAGCGCGACGTTGGCAGCGGCTCCTCATCATCAAGCTTGTCGGGAATCAGCATCCATCCCGCCATGGCGATAAACGACACGCCCAGCACCCAGCGCAATACATCCGGCCCCAACAAGGTTGTAATCCAGGTACCTAAAGCTCCCGCACCGGCATGGTTCAATAGCGTGGCGACAAGGATACCGAAAACGATGGGCCAGGGTTTACGAAAGCGGGCGGCCAATACGAGGGACAGAAGCTGGGTTTTATCACCCATTTCTGCAAGGGAAACGATACCGGTGGAAATCAGAAAGGCATCCATTGGAAACTCCTAAGCATCACAGAACTGGCCGGTGAAAAACCAATGACTGCACACCCCACCGGCCAAAACGGAGAGCTATGCAGTCAAAGGTCTCGCCAATTCCAGGAACGTTTGCGCCATGCCCTGAGGGCAAGTCTGTTGACGCAAACCCTCGCGTGCCACTCCAAGGCTGCCACAAGACAACATCAGTGCATGAACGACAAGGAGGCTACTCCCCAATGACTGTAGGTATTATACCCGGCGGCGACTGAAAGTCATCCGGCTTTACGCAGCAATGGCGAAGCGGTCTCTGCCAGAGGATTGCGTCATCTGCTTGGGTCTTGCGTCATTGCCGCAAAAAGAGCAGAAAGATGCACGCACTCCTGCCCTTCTTCCCGCAAGTGTATATCGATGGTTGCCTTGGCTTTACCATTGCGCCGGAATTGCTCGACCAAGGTGTCGCACACCTCAGGCGCAAGCGTTGCCGTTGCTCGCAACGCGCCTCTGACTGGGCGACGATAATTAATCTCCCCCTTCACCACCCACACACTGGGCAGGAATCCGGCATTCATAAGTGTCAGGTGCATCAACGACCATCCGGCCATGCTCGCAACGACGTATAGACTTCCGCCGAACGCGGTGCCGTGCGTATTGATATTTGGAGCCAATGGCGCCTCGACAGAGACCTGTCCGGGTTGCCAATCGATAACATCCAATTGCATCTGTCCAATCAGGGGCACGCCTTCATGCAGTTTCTGGCGAACGTAACCCAGCATTTCATCGCGCGTCATCAAATCCTCCCGGGTTAACAAAAAAGGCCCGCAAGCAGACTGTGTAAAAACACTTTTCTGGCCTGTCCGATTTTTCCCTGCTTTATTGTGACGCTATCACGTTCCTGGACGGCCAGATCGTCCTTGCTTTTTGCGCCATCATTTCCATCAAACCAGGCACAC
>JBPOHS010000038.1:0-1792 GCA_052035295.1 Pseudomonadota bacterium | reverse complement strand
TACAAAACGCATGGCGGCGCCTATACACGCGAGCATTTCTTCGGCAAATATCCGGAGTCGGCCAAGCTTGTCGAGGACATGAGCGACGAGGAAGTCTACAACCTCAATCGGGGTGGTCACGACCCTTACAAGATTTATGCGGCCTACAGTGCAGCCGTTAAGCACAAAGGCCAGCCGACCGTTATCCTGGCGAAAACCGTCAAAGGTTATGGTACCGGTGCGGGTGAGGCGCAGAACAAGACGCACCAGATCAAGGTGCTCGACATGGACAGCCTCAAGGAATTCCGTGATCGCTTCGATGTGGAATTCAATGACGAAGAGCTGAAGAAATTGCCCTTCTACCGCCCGGCCTCCGATAGTGTGGAATTGCGCTACATGCATGAGCGGCGCAAAGCGCTGGGTGGTTATTTGCCTCAGCGTCGCACCGAGTGTGAAACGCTGGCGGTGCCGGAACTTGGCATGTTCGGTTCTTTCCTCGAAAGCAGTGGCGAGCGCGAAATGTCGACTACCATGGCGTTCGTGCGCATGCTCAACGTGCTGATAAAACAGAAGGGTATTGGCGATCATGTGGTACCCATCGTACCCGATGAGGCGCGCACCTTCGGCATGGAAGGCATGTTCCGGCAGATGGGAATCTATTCCGCGGTCGGCCAGCTCTACAAGCCCGAAGACGCGGCCCAGGTCATGTACTACCGCGAAGACAAGCAGGGCCGCATTCTCGAAGAGGGCAACAACGAAGCCGGTGCGATGTCAGCGTGGATTGCTGCCGCGACGTCGTATTCGGTCAACGGCAAGGCAATGGTGCCGTTTTACATCTACTACTCAATGTTTGGTTTTCAGCGTATTGGCGATCTTGCCTGGGCGGCAGGCGATGCGCAGGCGCGCGGCTTTTTGCTGGGCGCCACCGCAGGTCGTACCACCCTCAATGGCGAAGGCTTGCAGCATCAGGACGGTCACAGCCATATTCTGGCGTCGACCATTCCGAACTGCGTTTCCTATGATCCGACATACGCCTACGAGCCCGCCGTGATATTCCATGACGGTCTCAAGCGCATGTATGAGAACAAGGAAAACGTGTTCTATTACATCACGTTGATGAACGAGAACTACCCGCCTGGCGCGATGCCGCAAGGGGCCGAGGAAGGCAGCCTCAAGGGCATGTATCTGCTGCGCGAAGGCAACGATCCGGCCAGCAAGACACGTGTCCAGCTGCTGGGTGCCGGTACCATCCTGCGCGAGGTGGAAGCCGCAGGGGAAATGCTGTGGGACATCTTCGGCGTGTCGGCCGATATCTGGAGCGTGACCAGTTTCAACGAGCTGCGCACGGAAGGCATGGAAGCCGAACGCTGGAATCTTTTGCACCCGGATGCCGAGCCGCGCCTGCCCTATGTAACGAAGGTGCTGCGTGGCCGGAAATCGCCGGTGGTGGCGGCGACGGATCATATCCGCGCCTATTCCGACCAGATTCGCCCATACGTGCGCAATCATTTTACCTCACTGGGGACGGATGGGTTCGGGCGCAGCGATTCGCGGGAAAAGCTGCGGCATTTCTTTGAGGTCGACCGTTATTTCATTACCGTGGCGGCGCTCAATGCCCTGGCCGACAAGGGCCTCATTGGCAGAAGCAAGGTGGCAGACGCCATCAAGCGTTTTGGTATCAACCCCGACAAACCTTTCCCGGCGAAAGTGTAATGCCGTGCAGATATCACGTTAAACGCCACGATCAGGGAGCATGCCAGTGAGCAGCAAAGACATTACCGTGCCTGATATCGGCACCAAAGATGCGGTAGAT
>JBPOHS010000091.1:0-46716 GCA_052035295.1 Pseudomonadota bacterium | reverse complement strand
GAATGAAACAATTCGTCGATCTCATCCCGGTTGTCTGTTTTGTCGCCATCTACTTTGCGACGCGTGACATGATTCTTGCCACCAGCGTGCTGATCGGCGTAACAGCGCTGCAGCTCGGCTACGTCTGGTTCACCGAACACAAGATTGAAAAACCCCTGCTCTACACCGCGCTGACCGTGTTCGTGCTGGGCGGAATGACCGTCTTCTTCAAGGACAATACTTTCATCAAGTGGAAGCCCACCGTTATTTACTGGGCGTTCGCCCTGATCATGACGGGCAGTCATTTTTTCGGAGAACGTCCACTGGTACGCAGGATGATGGAAGGTCTGCTCAAACAGGTCCCTGATATGCAGCTGGAGGTGCCGGCACGGGCTTGGGTTCACCTCAGCGCGGCGTGGGTGGTTTTTTTCAGCGCCATGGGAGGTATCAACCTGTTTGTGGCCTTCCATTTCGACGAAGCCACCTGGGTCAGCTTCAAGCTGTTCGGCCTGACGGGGCTGCTCATGGTGTTCATGCTGGGTCAGTTCGCGTATCTGTCGCGCTTTCAATTGCCGGAAAAACCAGCAAGCGAGAAATCCGACACCTGACACACGGCAGCGTCGAGATGGGTTACCCATTACCCCTGCTTGATGGCCCTTACTCTCATTGATAGCCCTTACTCTGGAAATTGAACCATGTGGTACATGATTCTCGGTGAAGACACCCCTGGCAGCCTTGAAAACCGGCTGGCTTCGCGCCCGGCCCATCTTGCGCGGTTGACAGCCCTGCAGGATCAGGGGCGCCTGTTGCTGGCTGGCCCCTGCCCAGCCATCGACAATGAAAACCCGGGCCCTGCCGGATTTACCGGCAGCCTGATCGTCGCCGAGTTCGACAGCCTCGAGAGCGCACAACAGTGGGCCGCCGCTGATCCCTACGTCGACGCCGGTGTTTACGCCAAGGTCACGGTCAAACCGTTCAAGAAAGTGTTGCCGGCATGAAGCGTCTGATTCCCGCAACCCTGGGCATTTTTCTGCTGGTCATCCTGGCCGCCGCGCCCGTGCACGCTGAAACCCAGTACGTCAACGACATGCTGCGCGTGGATCTGCGTGCTGGCCCCACCAACACACACAAGATCATTGATTTCCTCAAGAGCGGAACCCCCGTCAACATCATCGGCCAATCCCCCGATGGTGTCTGGTACCAGGTCGAAGCCAACGGCAAACAGGGCTGGATACAGACCCAATACCTCACGCACGAACGCGTCGCCCGCGACATGCTGATCGACATGCAGACCGAGGTAGAGAAGCTGAAGAAACAGAACAACACCCTGCAGGAAACCCTTTCCGATACGCGTGATGAACTCAAATCATTGAAGGCCGCGCACAAGCAATTGAACACCGGCAGTGCGCAACTGCAGCGGGAACTTGAGAACATTCAGCGGATTTCAAAAGAAGCCCTCAGCACCGAAGCCGCCTTGCGAGACCTCAGCGAACGCAACCAGATGCTGGAAACGGAGCTTGAGAAAATGACCCAGGAAAACGCCCTGGTGAAGAGCACCAACCTGCGCGAAGGTATTCAATTCGGCATTCTGGCGGTGGTGATCGGAGCCCTGATCACGCTGATCGTGCCGCGCTTTACCGCGCGCCGCCGTCGCAACGATATCTGGTAATCCCCGGACAAACCCGCTCCAAACAGAAAACCCACGAAAGCACACCAGGCTTGCGTGGGTTTTTGCATGTTGGCAGGTCCAACGATGACCGTTTCAACTCAGAGAATCGCGCCCAGCTTGCGCAACGCGGCGATCTGTTCCGTGCTGAAACCATTCTCTCCCAGCACCTCATCGGTATTCGCACCGATACCCACACCCACATGTCTGTAGGAAGGCGCCGTTGCCGAGAAACGCACGGGGGATGCCAGTTGACGCTGGGCTTTTCCGCCCGCCACCGGCACTTCCACGATCAGCTCGCGCGCCTTGATATGCGGGTGTTCACAGGCTTCGGAAAAGCTCAGCACCGGTTCCGTGCAGGAATCGAGGGCACCAAACACCGCCGCCCACTCGTCATAGGTGCGGGTTTTCATGACCTCGGCAATATCACGCTTGAGCCCGCGCTGAATTTCCGGTGCCAGTGCCAGTCCTTTTCCTGCCCATTCCGGATGACCCACCGCCTGACAGAACTGTGCGAAAAACTGGGGTTCGATACCCGCCACCGAGAAATAACGCCCATCACGCGTTTCATAGCAGTCGTAGAAGGAGCCACCGTTGAGCTGTGTCGCTTCCAACCCAGGCTCAACACCGCCCACCAACGCCGGCGGTGCGGTCAACGCATGCATCGAGAACGCTGCATCCGTCATGCTGATATCGATCGATTGCCCTTCGCCCGTTTTCTCACGATGAACCACTGCCGCAAGAATGGCCATGACCGCGTGATAAGAGCCACCGGCGACGTCAGCGACCTGCACGTTGATTGGTGCCGGGCCGGACTCGACACGACCGTTGTAAGACGTGATGCCCGCGATCGACAGGTAATTAAGGTCATGCCCTGCCCGGTCCTTGTAAGGGCCGGTTTGGCCATAGCCGGTGATCGAGCAGAATATGAGGCGAGGATTCACTGCTCGCAGCGCTTCGTAGCCGACACCCAGACGATCCATGACACCGGGGCGAAATTGTTCGACCACAATGTCGAACTCTTTTACCAGCGACTTGATGACCTCGACACCTTCCGCGCGCTTGAGATCCAGCGCCAGTGATTTCTTGGAACGGTTGAGATAGGCATGCGCGGCAGACACGCCATGCTCCTGTGGCGGCAGCATGCGCACCATGTCAGGACGCAAGGGGGCTTCCACCTTGATGACTTCAGCGCCCCAATCGGCCAACATCATGGTGCCAAACGGACCAGGCAACAATGTGGTGAAATCCAGTACCTTGAGACTTGAGAGCGGGCCACTCATCGTATAACCACCTTTTGTCGTTAATGTTTTACAATCACTAGAGGATAACGAGAGACTCCACTCTTCCCAATGACCAATCAGACCAAAGCCCTTGACAAAATCGCCGATGCCAATGCCTCACGACCTTCAAGCCGCCAGCTCCAACAGCATGCGGGCCACCACGGTAGACATTCGTTACGTCAATGCTTTGCTGGAGAGAGGCCGCCGTGCCGGCGTCAATGTTGATACGTTGATTGAGCGTCTCGGCATCTTGCCCAGCCTGCTGGGGGAACCCAACGCCCGCCTTAGCAGCGAACTCTATATCCGCCTGGCCAGCCTGCTGGTGCGGGCCACCCAGGACGAATTCATTCTGCTCAATGGCACCCAACGCACCAAGCCGGGTACCTTTGCGATGATGGCACACACCGTCATCCAGTGTTCGACGCTGCAAAAGGCCATGTTGCGCGCCGGGCAGTTCTATCGCTTGTTCGTCAATGACATCCGCTTCAAGCTGACACAACAAGGGGACAAAGCCTACTACTCGATACGCTTTGTCGATCCCGCCATCGATTGGGATCACACCAGTACCGAAAGCCTGCTCGTCATCTTCCATCGCTTTTTCAGTTGGCTGATCGGCCAGCGCCTGGTGCTCGATCATGTACGCCTGACCAGCCACACCCCGGTCAATGCCGCTGAATTCCGGTTTCTGTTCCGCTGCCCGGTCAAGTTCGGCGCCGATACCGATGCCCTTGTGTTCTCGACCCGGTATCTGGATTACCCGCTGCACCAAACCCCCGAAACGCTCAAGCTGTTTCTGCGGGAAGCGCCGGGCAACATGGTGGTCATTCCGGACAATGACCAGAGTCTCGCCGCGCAGATTCGCGGTATCCTGCAAAAAAACCTGCAGCAACCCTTCCCCGATTTCGAGACGGTGGCTCAACAGCTACATTCCACGCCGCAGACGTTGCGCCGGCGTCTCAAGCGGGAAAACACGTCCTATCAAGACATCAAGGACAACATCCGGCGCGATGCCGCCATCTACTATCTTTCACGTACCCAGCACAGCGTGAACGATATCGCCGACATCATGGGCTTTTCCGAGCCGTCCACCTTCCATCGCGCCTTCAAGAAGTGGACAGGCCTGACCCCCGGCACCTATCGTCAAAATATTGAAGACACAGGAGTCCTGCCCGACGGGCTGTCATGAATCATAAAGCGAAGAACACCATCGACAGTCTGTTCGGCTTCGGGGGCATGCACCCCGATGAAAACGTGAAAGCAAGGCGGTGGGCGAATCGCTTTGAAACCCCAATGATGCTCGTAGCCATCTGGATTTTTGTGGAATGGCACCTGATCACGAAGGGTGAGATCAGCGAGACCGCCATTACCGTCATGGATTGGCTCTTCTGGGGCTTTTTCGTGCTCGAAACTGCGGTATTGAGCTCCTTGGCCGATGAGCCACGGCGGTACCTGAAACGAAACTGGGCCAATGTTGCGATCATTCTGGTGGCATTTCCGCTCTGGTTTCATCTGCTCAATCAGGTGGGAGTCCTGAGAGCCCTGCGGCTCTACATACTGATTGCTTACCTGATTCACAATTTTCATGTGGTGCGTCAGGTCTTGCATCTGCACCACCTCGGCTACACCCTCTCCATTGCAGCCTTCATTATTACCATGGGCGGGCTTTTCATTTCCGCGATTGATCCTGCGTTCAAATCTCCGTCGGAGGGGGTGTGGTGGGCATGGGTGTCGGTAACGACCGTCGGCTACGGGGACATCGTTCCACAAACCAATGAGGGAAGAATTTTTGCGGTTCTGCTGATACTGGTGGGCGTCGTCATGATATCCCTGATCACCGCCAACATCTCTGCCTACTATTTTTCCAAAGAAGCAGAAAAGGAAACAAAACTGGAGCAGGAATCTATCCGCCGCATCAAGAAGCTCGAAGAGCATCTCACTCGTCTGGAAGAGAAAATCGACAAGTTAAATTCCCGCCCCCCACAATGACCTAATTTTTGTGTGTTTTTTATGCGAAAAATCCACACTTTTTGTGGTCGCATTCAGAGGCGGTTCATGGCAAATTTGCCTCGTCTTATAGGTTGATCAAAATGTAACCCAAAGCAAGCCCGATCTCGTTGCTGTGGTGACACCGTGACGCTGTAATCGTGCGAAAAACACAAGGAAGTCCCATGTATTCCCAACGTTTTCTGCAGCCACTCGAACTGTTCCCGGACGGAGCATTCCTGCAAAGGCAACTGGACAAAATCCGGTCGCAACATTTTCCCGCCTGCCCGCTTGCCAGTATTGCCTGGGGCATTCCCGCCCCGGTGTCGGTGCGGCGTGTCGTGCAGGAACAAACCGCCAGCATCCCTCCCGACCAGGAAACCCGGCTGGCCGAATGCCGCTCCCTGATTGCGTTGGGCCGCTGGAGTGCTGCCGCGTCAACCCTGCAACCACTGGCCGACGCAGGGGTGGCCGAAGCGGAGCGGCTTCTCAGTCATGCGTTGCGTCGCATCGGTGGCCACTGGGAAATTTACGCCAAACGCTATGCCGAACGTGTCAGCAACGTGCAGCTGACCCCGGCTTCCAGCCACAACCGCCAGCAGCATTCGATGACGCTGCATTCCTGCCTTGCCCACCGACAGGCCCCCCAGTTTGTGCTGAATTACCTGATTTACCTCGAATGCGCGCACGCGACCTTTCCGCCTGTCGACGATGGCTGCCCTCACCCGGATTTTCTCGATCACGAGGCAAAAGCCCCTGCTCGTACCAAGGCGCAGAAATGGCTCTCGCGGCAGGGTTTTCCTGTCTATCGAAAGGACTGAATCCACCCCGTACCCAATCCCTTTGCGCTGTCAGTCAACGAGGCTCTCATGGACATTACCGCTTGCACCCACTACCGTAACCTCAGTCATCTGAGTATCGATGAATGGAAAAATCTGGACATTCATTTATTCATCGCCGCCAATTTCAACCGTTATTGCAGTTTGCTGATCAAGAAAATTGGTTACCAGCATCTCCCCAGTGACGCGATGGAATCCCTGCTCGGGCTTTATTGCTCTGTCGCCTATAAACCGCTGGTCAGCGTGCATGCACGCAATATCGACGCCGAAGGCGAAAAAAGAAACCAGGTCATGCTGGGCACATTGAAAATGATCAGCACCACACGCATGGTCGATGCAGTCATCCAGGAATATCCTGCCTATGTATCACTCGACAACATGGAAAGCAGTATTGAACCGGAGTCGTTGAAAATCGCCGAAAACAACGCCATGCGCTACAGCGCGTTCGTCTTTGACGAGTATGCGTCGAATACGGCAGCGAATGATGCCTGGTTCGACGGGGATGAAATGGATTCTGCAGAGACAGACGAAAAGCTGTCGTTAATGATCGAAACGCTGCGACATGAGCTCACGGTCAGCCAGTACCAGGTCTTGCGCCATTTGCTCTGCGACAACTATGACATTCACCAGATCGCGGAACTGACCGGGACGACGCTCACCAACATTCGCATCATGCTGCAAAATATACGGCGCAAGCTGCATTCACTCTTGCCACCCGATACCGCGAAACGATTTGAGCACTGTCTTTACCGAAAATAGTGGTCTTCAGCGAAAATCCGCATAAAAAAAGGCCGGGCTTTCTCATTCAAAAGCCCGGCCTTTTTGTTTGCAGAGACACCTGCGAACAGGCGCCCTGCAATTAACACCGAACGCATTGGTACACGCCCGGTTTATACGCGTTCAGCTTATACGCGCTCGATGATGGTCGCGATACCTTGACCCATACCGATACACATGGTGGAAAGACCCAGGGTAGCGTCTTTGCTTTCCATGATATTCAGCAGCGTGCCGGTGATACGCGCACCCGAGCAACCCAGCGGGTGACCCAGTGCAATCGCGCCACCGTTCAGGTTGACCTTCTCTTCGACTTTGTCGAGGAGTTTGAGGTCTTTCAGTACAGGCAAGCTTTGCGCAGCAAACGCTTCGTTCAGCTCGAACACGTTGATGTCGTCGATCGACAGGCCAGCGCGCTTGAGGGCTTTTTGCGTGGCAGGCACCGGGCCATAACCCATGATGGCTGCGTCGCAACCAGCCACCGCCATGGAGCGGATTCTGGCACGGGCTTTCAGACCCAGCGCTTTGGCGCGCTCGGCAGACATCACCAGCATCGCAGAAGCACCGTCGGACAAGGCAGAAGAAGAACCCGCCGTCACGGTACCGCTCTTGGGATCGAACGCCGGTTTCAAGGACGACAAACCTTCCAGCGTGGCATCCTGACGAATGACTTCGTCGATCTCGCACAGTACGCGGAAGCCGTTTTCATCGTGGCCTTCGAGCGGCACGATCTCACCCTTCCAACGACCGGCCAGCGTGGCTTCCCATGCTTTCTTGTGGGAGCGCAAGGCGAACTCGTCTTGTTGCTGACGGCTGATCCCGTGCATACGGCCCAGCATTTCAGCGGTCAAACCCATCATGCCCGAGGCTTTGGCTGCATACTTGGATACCGCAGGTGCGATATCGATGCCATGCATCATGCCCACGTGGCCCATGTGCTCGACACCACCGATAACGAACACATCACCATTGCCGGTCATGATCGACGTTGCGGCCGTGTGCAGGGCTTGCATTGAAGAACCGCACAAACGGTTGACGGTCTGGCCGGCCACGCTACGTGGCAGACCGCCCATCATCGCCGCAATACGCGCGATGTTCATGCCCTGTTCCAGGGTTTGGTTGACGCAACCCCAGATCACATCTTCAGTTTCGTCAGTTTTCCAGTTCGGGTTGCGCTTGGCAAGCGAACGCATCAGGTGAGCGGAAAGCTCCTCAGCGCGAACGTTACGGAACATACCATTTCTGGATTTGCCCATCGGTGTACGGACAGCGTCAACGATGACCACATCTCTTGGTTTCAGACTCATGTTATCAATCTCCTGTGCTATCCGTGATTAACCGTAAAAGCTTTCGCCTTTGGCCGCTTTTTCACGCAGTTTTTCGGTCGGGTGATACAGTGCGCCCAAGTCTTTGTACTTGTCGCACGTTTCGACGAATTTCTGCACACCGATGGAGTCGATGTAACGCAGCGCACCGCCACGGAACGGAGGGAATCCAATGCCCATGATCAGTGCCATGTCGGCCTCGGCCACGGAGCCCACAATGTTCTCTTCGACGCAGCGAACCACTTCGAGGCACATCGGGATCATCAGACGGTCGATGATTTCCTGATCCTCGAACTCCTTGCTGGCGGCCACAACGGGCTTGAGCAATTCGTATGTGGTCGGATCGACTTCTTTCTTCGGTTTGCCCTTGGCGTCTTTGCTGTACTTGTAGAAACCAATGCCGTTTTTCTGGCCGTAACGCTTGTTCTCGTACATCACGTCGGACGCATCCTTGTGATCGTACTGCATGCGCTCGGGGAAACCTTCGGCCATCACTTTCGCTGCATGCACGCCGGTATCGATACCGACCACGTCCATCAGGTAAGCGGGGCCCATCGGCCAACCGAATTTTTCCATGGCCTTGTCGACTTTCTGGAAGTCGGCACCGTCACGCAGCATCATGCCGAAGCCACCGAAGTACGGGAAAAGTACACGGTTGACGAGGAAGCCCGGGCAGTCGTTGACGACGATCGGGGTCTTGCCCATTTTCTTGGCGTAGGCAACGGTCGCGGCCACAGCGGCGTCGGAAGACTTCGCACCACGGATAACCTCAACCAGCGGCATCATGTGAACCGGATTGAAGAAGTGCATGCCAACGAAGTTTTCGGGGCGCTTGAGCGCTTCGGACAAACGGGTGATCGAAATGGTGGAAGTGTTGGACGCGAGAATCGTGTCTTCTTTCACCTGTGCTTCGGTTTCAGCAAGCACGGATTTCTTGATCTTTTCGTTTTCGACAACAGCTTCCACGACGATATCGACGTTGCTGAAATCACCAAAATTCAGCGTAGGACGAATCATCGACAGGGTTTTACCCATGTCAGCCGGTTTCATTCGTTTCTTCTCGACACGGCCTGACAGCAGCTTGCTGGCTTCCGACATGCCAAGATCAAGCGCTTCATCACGAATATCCTTCATGATGATGGGAGTGCCCTTGCTGGCAGACTGGTACGCAATACCACCGCCCATGATGCCAGCGCCAAGCACTGCCGACAGTTTGATGGGCTGCGCTTGTTTTTCCCACTTGCCGGAGACTTTCTTCACCAGCTGGTCGTTCAGGAACAAGCCGACCAGTGCATTCGCCTGCGGGGTCTTCGCCATTTTGGCAAAGCCCTTGGCTTCGACTTCCAGAGCCTGATCACGCTTCATGCCGGCATGTTGCTGCATGGTTTGAACCGCAGCGACAGGGGCAGGATAGTTGCGACCCGCCTGCCCCATAACGGCAGCCGTGCAGGTCTGGAACGCCATCATGTTTTCCATGGGTGGCAGTTTCAACGGATCGAGTTTTTCCTGGCGACGCGCCTTGTAATCGATTTTGCCTTCGATGCACTGTTTAACCAGCACAAGAGCAGCTTCTTTCACTTTTTCAGGCGCAACGACTGCGTCTACAACGCCGTCCTTGAGGGCCTTTTCAGGTTTGTGCTGGCCGCCGGCAGCAATCCATTCGACAGCGTTGTCGACACCGATGACGCGTGGCAGACGCACGGTACCACCGAAGCCCGGGAAGATACCCAGTTTGACTTCTGGCAGACCCACTTCAGCCTTGGCAGACATCACGCGATAGTCAGTGGAAAGACACATTTCGAGACCGCCACCGAGGGCGATGCCGTTGATGGCGGTAACCGTGGGGAATGGAAGGTCTTCGATGGCGCAGAAAACCTTGTTGGCTTTCAGTGCCCAAGCTGCCAGGTCGTTTTCCGATTCCTGGAACAAGCCGGTGAATTCCGTGATGTCAGCTCCAACGATGAATACATCTTTGGCGCTGGTGACAATCATGCCTTTGATGGAGCTATCGGCAGCGAGCTTTTCAGCAGCAGCGCCAAGATCATCCAGGGTTGCACGATTGAATTTATTGACTGATTCGCCTTGCAGATCAAAGCAAAGCTCAACGATGCCGTCTTCCAGTGCTTTGACTGAGACAGCTTTACCTTCATATATCATCCACGTTTCTCCCGGGGTGGGTTGACGATTTGTTTTGCTATAGAGCGAGACCCAACGGTTCTTATGCTTGCCTTTGGTGGTTCAGGCGTTTTTGACATCCGTTCCTGTAACATGAGTGCAGGTGAGAAGTGCTCCCGTCATGAGCATTGCTCACAAGCACAAGCGAACGATAGACGTCGGAACCCCATGCGTAAAGAGCAGCCGAATACTGCTTTATCGGGTCATCTTTGGCAAGTTTTTTAGGAATATGGCGTGAGTGCTTGTCAGCTTTGGTGAATTCTTCGTGCACCAAGGTGAAGTGACCAAAAAGTCACTCCTTCATGATGATCGAATAGTCAAATTCCATCACCTTGCTTGGCCGATGCAGCACGTTACCCTGCACGAGGGGGGCACCCGTTTGAACGGCACGATAGAGCGCCTGGGTGGATTCGAGGTAACCGACCAGCAAGTGGCTTCCTGCGTGTTTGGCTCGTGACACCAACTCGTTGAAACGCAGATCCAGGGCTTTGTCCTGACCCAGTTGTTCGCTGTATTGACGATGCAATTTGATGAATTCAGGCGAACAATAATCAATGAGGTTGAGCGAGGCATCGCTACGGCCAAATTGCGCGATGCATACGGGCACGCCAAGCTCCCGCATTTTCTCGACAAACACCTTGCCTTCACCGACATGAGAGAAAAATACGTTTTCCTCGACCTCGATGGCGCTATGTTGCAATGACACATGGCCTGCCGTTATAACGCGCTGCATCCAGGGCAGAAACCCCGGATCAAGCACGGATTCGGTGCTGACCTTGATGAACAGACCGGTGTTGGCAATTTTTGCCTGACGCATCCTCAGGGTCTTGATCGCCTCGGCCACCACCCAGCGATCCAGGTATCGAATCAGACCGGATTGGCGCGCAATTGCAATGAATTCGCGGGGCTCGACACTGACGCCATCCTCCTTGAGACGCAGCAGCACCTCATAACGCTCGATCTGCTCGCTCTCCAGGCTGACAATGGATTGAAAGGCAAGGTACAAGCGTTTTTCCTGGATAGCCATTTTCAGCCGCATGGACCAGTCTTGTGCAACGGGCTTGCTGGCGGTTTCGGCCGTTTGTCGTGCAGTGACTTCCGGCTTCTGTGGCACATGCAATCCGGACACGGCATCCTTGATGGCGCGCGCCAGATGGACTCCCCTGACAGGCGCCATGCCAATCTTGAGCGTGACGCCTTCGGCCACAGGCAAATGGGTGAGACTTTCACTGAAGGTCTTGAGCGAACGTTCGGAACCGACCCGCAATACCATAAGGTAGTTCTGGTCGCCGACCGTGCCCAGCCAGTCGCCCGGTGTCAATCTGGCCAGCAAGGCAGCCGCCGCATTCTGCCGCAGATAGGCGCGTTGAAGGGGATCATCAACCGGCAGCCTTTCCTCGAGCCCATCAAAGCGGACATAACAGACCAGAAACTGTTCATCGCGGGTGCGCGACTGCAACGCTGGCAGGACGCGATCAAACAGGGCCTCCAGGGTGAGCAAGCCGGATTCGACATCATAACGCTGAGTTTCCTGCTGGAGGAGACGCAGAAATTTGAGCCGGACCAGGGAGAGATGCGCCTGGGCATGGGCCTCGCGCCGGTTTTCCAGCAATTGCATGCCCTTGACTGACACCGGGAGTGATTGATCCAGAATCCAGATAGCCTGCTCTTCAAGCAGCTGCCGCAGCAACCCGGGCAGTTCGGGATAACGCTGCACATGAGCTCCATCGACCAGCACGCTGTCAGGCCTGCGGCTTGCAATGAAGGCCCAGGCCTCATTCAGGTCATCGATGACGGCAACCTCGGCGCCCAGGGATTCCCAGATCCGGCGGGTGGATTCTGTTTCCTGGCCACTGCCCAGCAATAACACCTGTTCCTGAAGTTGCTGTTGACGTGTCCAGGCATTGATGTGCACACCAATCTGGTGATGCGCGTGCGCACCGGCTGCAAACAGATCGAAGCCGGATTGGGCAGCGACACGGCGCCACTGCAGCGTGTCGTTAGCCGAAAGCAGCACACAGAAGCAGTGGCTTCCGACTTCGGCACGCCAGTGTTTCAGCAGACGGGCCAGTTCTTCGGGTTCTTCAAGCCCCTCTGACACGGCAATGAATGCCACCGGGTTCCAGCGCGACAGGGCCTTTTCAAACTCGGTTTCATCGAGCAGGCTGAGGGCATTGAGGCCAAACGCGCGCAACTGGATCGAACAGGCAATCGCCATGTTCTGACGAGGATCCATGACAAACACGCGGGGAAGGTGCTGCAGGTTGACCACATTCTGACGTGTCCGCATCGAGGCCGCACGGGCCAGCAACTCATGCAGGCAACTGGAAAGATACTGCCGCAACATGCCAGGCTCGGTGGTATCGGCATCCAGGCCTTGAATCGACAAACGGGCCTGCCTGACCGCCGTGAGAACATCGTCGGGAACACCATTGACCGCAGCGAGCGCGTCGAGGTGTTGCTCCAGTGCGGTGAGCGTTGATGCCATGGACGCGTGAATACTGTCTTCCCAGAAGCGGGCAAGACGACGCAATTGGACGGACCAATCTTCGGTAGAGGTCATCGGCGGGGGATTGGCAACCCCGGACACTTCCATTAATTCAGATGACGAATTGGCCATTTGGTTTTACATCCTGGCAAACCGGGTCAGCTACTGACGTTACGATCGGAATTTTATCTGAACGGGCCGGGCCGGACATTGACCTGGTATGCGAAATGGAATACCCGCCAGGTTGGAGCGTAAAATCAGCACGATGCGTGATTTTCTACTGATTTTATTATCAGTCCCTATGTCAGGCACTTTACTGAGTCCCCCCCGGGCTGGCAAGCTCAAAGTGTGACCGCAACCTACGCCAAAATTCCGAGAGCACATGAACGACAAGAACGACAAGAGTTTGACCGCTGCAGCCAGCAGCACGCACGTTGATGTCATGGATCCTTGCCCCTGCGGCAGCGATCTGGCGTATGGAAGCTGTTGCGCTCCCCTGCACCAGGGTGTGTCAGACGCAATGACCGCCGAAGCCCTGATGCGCTCGCGTTACAGCGCCTACGCACTGCACAATGCGGACTACCTCGGCAAAACGCATCACCCGACCACGCTGGACGAAGATCTCAAGGCAAGCCTGCGGGACAGCTTCGAGCGCTGTCAGTGGACGGGCCTGAAAATTACCGGCCGCAAGGCGGGCACCCAAAATGACGATGAAGGCATGGTGCGATTCGAGGCGTACTTTTCGCAAGGCGACAAAGCCTATGTGCTCAAGGAAAGCTCCCGCTTCGTCAGGGAAGATGGGCGTTGGCTATATCTCGATGGCACCGGCGGTATCGAACCGGTCAAGGTAACGCAGCCGGGCCGCAACGATCCCTGTTGGTGCGGCAGCGGCAAAAAATTCAAGAAATGTCACGGCAATTGACCATCACCGCACTCAATGCAGGCCACGTGGCTGTCTGACGACACCGACAAACACCCCCTCGACCACGAGATCGGCAGGTGCAACACAGATCGGTTGGTAAGCGTCATTTTCCGGCAGCAAGGACACAATATGGGGGCCAATACGCAGCCGCTTGACCGTCACTTCATTGTTGACCCGGGCAACGATGATGGCGCCTTCGCGGGCGTGCCCGCTTTTTTTGATGGCAATCAGGTCGCCATCGTGAATGCCGGCATTGATCATGCTATCGCCCTTGACCCGCAACAAGTAGGTCGGCCGCTCAGGAAAGTAGTCGAGGGGCAATGACAGTTGTTCCTGACGGAACTCGATGGCTTCGATGGGAACACCGGCAGCGACCTGACCAATCACCGGCAGTTCACACATTTCGGTCGACAATTGAACCCGCCCATCGGCGGTCAACACCACACATTCCAGCCGCTGCATTTCTGCCAGCCAGTCATGGCTCGCTGCACCGAAGTATTCAACGACCTCTGCCAGCATGGGCGCTTGCTGGTGCATGGCACCATGAGCAGAGATCCATCCCAGCAGCCGGGCGTGCGGCAGCATGAGCGTGGCAATGTTTTCCTGCGCGGAACGGGACAGCTGAACAGTTGGCATGGCGGGTCTCCTCTTGGGTTGGAATACACCTGAAACAGCAACAACAGGTGAATGGACACTGAAAACTTGTCGCTAGGCCCGCGCACGTGGTGCCAACCAGTAGCGGAGGCGCTCAAATACTGTATAATCAAACAGTATATCAACCCTACCGATGTTGCAACGGCTTTTTTTTGAACGGGGTCAGCACCATGCGCAAGATAATTCATGTGGATTGTGACTGTTTCTACGCAGCGGTCGAAACGCTGGATAATCCACGTTTGCAGGGGGTTCCGATCGCGGTCGGCGGGCCGGCCCAGTCGAGAGGGGTGATCGCCACCTGCAACTACGAGGCACGAGCCTTTGGCGTGCGTTCGGCCATGCCATCGTCACAAGCAAGACGCCTGTGCCCTTCCCTGCTGATTCTGCCGCCTCGTTTTGACCGCTACCGCGCCGTGTCGCAACAAGTGCAGGAAATCTTTCGCCGCTATACCGATCTGGTCGAGCCACTCTCGCTCGATGAAGCCTATCTCGATGTCAGCGGCCAACCGCACTGCCATGGCAGCGCCACCCGCATTGCCGAGGACATCCGTGCCGCCGTGAAACGCGAAGTCGGCATCACGGTGTCAGCGGGCGTGGCCCCCAACAAGTTTCTCGCCAAAATCGCCTCGGAATGGCGCAAACCTGATGGGCTGTTCGTGGTCAGGCCAGAGCAAGTCGGCGATTTTGTGAAAACACTTCCGGTGCGCAAACTGCACGGTGTTGGCAAGGTGACGGCACAGAAACTTGAGGGTATGGGCCTGATCACATGCGCCGATCTGCAATTGGCTGATCCCGAAGCGCTCTTGCGTACACTCGGCAGCATGGGCCCCTATTTGCGGGCGTTATCGTTCGGCGTCGACGACCGACCGGTGCAGGTGGAATACGAACGCAAGTCGGTCAGCGTCGAGCACACCTTCGCCCGCGACCTGCCCACGCTGGATGCCTGTTCGCTGGTGCTGCCCGCCTTGTTCCAACAGATGCGCAAGCGCCTGCAGAAACACGATACGCGACTGATCCGGAAAGCCATCGTGAAGGTCAAGTTCAACGATTTCACCCACACCACCCGCGAATGCCGCAGCGATGGGCAAGCCTTCGATGTCTATGGTTCGCTGTTGAAGGAAGCTTTCGAGCGCGGCAACAAGCCAGTGCGATTGATCGGAGTCGGTGTGCGTTTTGGCGAGGACGAGGTCATCGAGACGCCGTGGACACAGTTGGCGCTTCCTTTGGGGTCTATCGCGGCGTGATCGTTGCGAGGTAGGCCTGCCCCGAAAACGGGCGACAGGCATCTCAACAGGGACGAAACCAGTGCCAGCAAATGCCTCACATGCAGGTCTTTCCGACGCCTGGTTTCGGCCCACAAAAAAGCCCCCACCACTGACGTGGCGAGGGCTCTTAACAGGTTCTCCCAGACAGACTATTGCAGCGAACGACGGCGCAGCAACAGCCCGGCCAATGCCAGCACCATGAGACCCAGGCTGCCGCCAAATTTCTTGGCAACGGTATTGTCTGCCGTGTCGATATCGATCATTTCACTCGATACCGCGCCGGTAAACTGGGCCTTGGTCTTGATCTGGGTAACGAACTGCAAGGTCACCGTGGCCTGGGCTCCGACGGCCAGCGTTCCCAGCGCACAACTGGTTGCTGCCGAGTTGCAGAAGCCTTGGGTGGCGGTCGCCGACTGCAGCGTGAAGCCTTCCGGAAACTGGTTGGTCAGCAGGATGGACGCCGGCTGCTCAGGCCCCAGATTGGTCACCTTGGCGATGTAGCGCACCGTGCCAATATTCTTGTCATCCGCATTGGCGACAAACTTGCCGGTGTCACCCACCAGTTCGAGTTTCAGATTGGCACGCGGCGGAGGCGTATAGGTGCCGGTCACATAACCAACCGCCTGAGAGGCATCGATCATGCCGGCGCCACAACCGGTGCAACTGGCCACGAAGGGGCGGCTCGCCAGCTTGATGGCTGTCTCGACTTCTTCTGCCGTGGCGGAGGGTTTGGCCGCCCACACCAGTGCTGCGACACCCGCCACGTGCGGAGTTGCCATACTGGTACCCTGGTAGAACATGTAGTTGTCGCTGCCGGGCGTCGTTGTGCCGGCATTGAGCGTCGACAGTATTCCGTTGGGATCATTGGCGTAGAACTGGGCACCACCGGGCGCCGCGATATCGACCACCGAGCCGTAGTTGGAATAATAGGAACGCGCCCCATTACGATCGACGGCCGCCACGGTGAAAACACCTGGGCAGTTTGCCGGCGGGTAGCCATCTGCGACGGCGCTTTCATTGCCCGCGGCCACGACGATCATGGCGCCGGCATTGCGGGCCAGCGTGATGGCATCGGTGTAGGTGCGGGAGCAGCTGGCGGGTACCGGGCTGCCCAGGCTCATGTTAATGATTTTGGCAGGATTGGGGTTGGCAGGAACACCACTGACGGTTCCGCCCGCCGCCCACACCATGGCATCGGCGATGTCGGACAAATAGCCACCGCATTTACCCAGAACACGGACCGGCACCACCTTGGCCTGCGGAGCGACGCCCGTGCCACCAATGCCATTGCCAGCGAGGGCAGCGATCGTGCCCGCGACATGCGTGCCATGCCAGCTGCTTTCGTAAAATTGGGTAGGTTCACCGCCACCGCAATCACCCACGTCCATCCAGTCGCCCGGATCGGCAGGATCGGCGTCGCGGCCGTTGCCATCATTCCCCATAAAGCTGTCACTGACAAAGTCATAGCCGGACAGCAAATTGCCCGCGAGATCTGCGTGTGGCCGAACCCCGGTATCGAGGACGGCCACGACACTGCCTGCACCACGCGTCACATCCCAGGCGGCCGGCGTGTTAACACTGGCCAATGGTTCGTAATAGTGCCACTGCTGTGTATATAAAGGGTCGGTTGGCGTGTATTTGGCGACCATTTTCAGGTCAGGTTCGACGTATTCGACGGCGCTGTCCTTGGCCAGCGCGCTGATGAGTGCTTGCGCGCCCAACAGGGATTGCGACTGGTCCAACTTGAGGACCAGGGCACCATTGCGCAGGGTACGCAGTTGCTGCAAGCGCGTATTGACGCGGGTCTGCAACTGCTGGACGCGAGCGGCGGTAGTTGCCGCACGCGCGCTGGTGGCCGTGGTTTCCTGCGGTTTCAATTTGACGATCAGGCGATCAACGGTAACGTTGGTGGCATCGGCAGCGTGCGTATTGGAAGCAATGCCGGCGGCAAGCAGGGCTGCGCCGAGCAGCGTCAGGCGTGAAACTTTGAACATATCAGGCGATCCTCGCGTATTTTTGTTATTGAGGCTTGTCGTTGGCAGGGTGCGGAAAGCGGGCTCGCACGACTAACGCAACCCTAACATAGCCGCTACTCACCTTTCCGTTACGCGTTTGTAACCTTGCGAAAAATTCCCAATTACTGATGCTGAAGGATGGCGTCCCGTTCGGCGCTCGCCACGCCGGGTAGATGCTCGACAGCGGTCATCTGATGGCCCGCATCGCCCGGGCTGGTCACAGTGACAACCCAACCGCCGGTGGCCAGGGTACGCTCCAACGTGATGGTGCCCTGGAGCGACTGCTCCCAACGCTTCAGAAGAACGACCTGATCCGCGTCGGAAGTCAGGGTCTTTACCGTCTCCGGCGTCAGGTACACGATAAAACGGCCGCGCGCTTCGTCGGCCACGACGCAACCCGAGAGCAAAAACGCCACGACCGGAATTCCCGACCACCGGGTAAACATTTTCATCTGACCAACCTCACACTGTCGATATCGAACCATCCTGCCGGGGTTTTTTCGGGACCGACGAAAATCAGGCTTTCCACCTGGGCAAAGTCGAAAGCGCTTCCGTCCTGACGCTGCAGGCCTTGTAGCGGAATACACAACGTGTGCCATTGTGCCGGGTTCGGATAGGTCTGACTCCAGGTAGGCTTGCGGTAACCCTTGCCGGTATTATCGCTGAGCTTGAGCGTCAGCGATTCACCGTCGCGATGCGCCCGACTGTCAAAGCACAGCTTCCGATAGCCGCGCCAATCCTTGATCGCCGCGAAATAGGTGATGCCCGGATATTTGTTGTCCGGATAGGTGACGCGCGCATAACGGGCATTTTGCATGGCGATTTCCGGAAACTGTTCGGCCAGCGAGGCAAAACGGCCATCCTTGGATTCCACTGTCAGCTCAACATGCTTGTTGGGGCGCCACAGCCGGAGGTCTGCTTCCGACTCAAAATCGGAAATCAACGGAAAACGTGCCTCATGCGCTTCAAGCAGCTGGATCTTGTTGAACAACGGCAAGGAAAACGCGATCAACATGGCGGTACCCGCCATCAGGAACAGGCGCTTGAAGGGAATCGGCGTATCCTTGCGCAGCAGACTCGATGCGAGTCCAAGACTCAAACCAGCGCTGCTCTGCATCCAATCCGAAAACGTGCATGCGCGACCGAAAAACGGCTGGATCAATTCGATGGCACCGAAAAGCGCCACACCCACGCCCCAGGCGACCAAGGTCAAACGCCGCGAGTGCCTGATCATGGGCACCAGCATCAATCCAAGCACAATGCCCGACGGGTAATGCAGGGCATTGGTGATTTCACCCACCAATTGCGCAGGCAACACGGCCTTCATAGGCACCAGGGATCCCATCAGGATGACAGCGGCAATGGCCAGCGGCCACTGCCAACGAAGAAACGAATTCACCATATCAACGCCATACGAAAAAGGGAGCGCCACAGATATCACATGGCGCGCCGACATGCAAAACGCGCTGTTCGGGTAAGGAAAAATAGCCCTCAAGCCTGACCGATCGCGGCCGATAAGTTCAACAGGATCTCTTCATCCCCGTCACACGGACGCGCACACATTTGTGAGGCGCCCATGAAAGTCGTTACTTCGCAAGTCAGCTTTAACGCCCGCAACCAGGCGACCGATTTCACCCAACGTCTGGGACAATCGATTTCCCGGGGGCGCATCATCATGTCGGGTGGCGAGGCACCCGACACCCGTCGTTCACTGGACAGCACTCGCAGCGCCCAGCAAGTGGCGACCAGCACACTCACCCACGTCGACGGAACTCAGGCCCATTATGCGCGTTCCGATACACAACAAAGTGCCCTGCGCCTGTTTGCCACCACCCAGGCAAGCGGCATTACACCTGCACTGCAGGGTGTCGGCAACAGCGGAAACCTCGGTACGACCCCGGCGACCGGAGCCAATACCTATTCACTGCAGGAACTGAGCGAATCCACCCGCTACCAGTTGTCGGGCCAACTGACGCTGGACGACGGCAAGAACGTCGACTTCAACATAACGGGAGCCATGCAGCGCAGCATGCGCATCGAAGAAGCATCGGGCCTCTATTCCGGAAAACTCCAGCAAAAAGATCCCCTGATTCTCAACTTCGCGGCCAGCTCGGCGCAACTCACCCAACAGGCGTTCGACTTTGACATCGACAATGATGGCCAGAAGGATCAGGTGTCGTTTGCCACCGGCGGCAGCGGTTTCCTGTTCCTGGATCGTAACGGCAATGGTGCGCTGGACAATGGCAGTGAACTGTTTGGTGCGAAAACCGGTAATGGCTTTGGCGAACTGGCCATGTTCGATGACGACGGCAACGGCTTCATCGATAGTGGCGATGCCATTTACGCACAACTGAAACTGGCGAGCCGTAACGAAGCTGGTGAAGACACCATCAGCTCGCTGACTGAAAGGAATATTGGGGCATTGGGCCTGCAAGCGGTGAGGACTGAATTCGAAATCACGGATGACTTCCAGCAATCGCGCGGGCGCTTGCGCGCAACCGGGGTGGCGGTTAGCGAAGCGGGAAATGTCATGACCCTGCAACAGGTGGATCTCACCCAGCGCTCGCTCCGGAATGAAGCCGCCCTGCAGCAACGTTTCACTTCGTCGCCAGATGATCCCGCTACCTTTAACCCGATAACGGATGCCGACAGTGCCATCGCCGAAGCCCTGCGCCGTCTGCAGGAAATGACACAGGAAATGCAACAGCGCCTGCGCGACAACGCTGCACCACAGGAACAGCAGGAAACCCGTAGCCTGCTGGAATTGCTGGTAGAGCGATTCTTTGACGAAAGTCACGAAAGCACTGAAAAACCTGCCGGAAGTGCTCAACACAACACTCCGACCGGATAGGAAACAACGGTTAAAACAGCCATTTACGCACATTCGGGAGCCCGAATCGGGTTTTGACCGCAGGACTGTCATCAAATGTTAAAACCCGGTGGGTTGCGTCAAAACAGCTTGCGAAGTTTGTGCTGTAATGAATTCATGAACTCGCCAGTCACACCGAGGGCGAGGTGCCATCCAGATCTTTAACGACAGTCTATAACGACAGTCAATGACAACAATGAAAGGACGCGCCCGTCCCGTCAGCGTGGTGCGTTCGCAGTGAGGGTATCCATGTCTGCAGCACATCCAACGTCGTCACAGCTTGCCGCCCAGCTTCCGAAACTTCCCAACAAGAACATCGCGCATATCCCCGGGGATTACGGTATGCCGGTGTTTGGGTACACCTTTGATTTTCTGAAGGATTTTCCGGGGCTGGTGAAACGCAAGACGGCGGAATATGGCGAGATTTATCGCTATAACGTGCTGTTTCAGAACGTGATTAACCTCGTCGGTCCCGATGCCAACGAATTCCTGCTGAAAGACACTCACCACAATTTCTCCAGCAAACTGGCGTGGGATGTGGTGTTGGAAAAAATCTTTCCCAACGGGTTGATGCTGCGGGATTTTGAAAACCACCGTATTCACCGCAAGTTGCTGCAAGGCGCTTTCAAGAAAGAGGCCATGGTCGGTTACGTCGACAAGATGAACCCGGGCCTGGCGGAAGGCATCAAGCACTGGCCGGTGGACAAGGATTTCCGTTTCTTCGATCAGATCAAGGCATTGCTGTTGGATCTGGGCGCCGAAATCTTTTTGGGCATGGATCTGGGCAAAGACGCCAAGCGCATCAACGAATCCTTTGTGCATGCGGTCGATGCCGTGCTCACCATCGTGAAATTGCCGATCCCTGGCACCGCCTGGTACAAGGGCGTGAAGGGGCGTCAGTTCCTGGAAAAATTCATTGGCAGCCAGATTGCCAACAAACGTCGCCACCCGGGCAATGACTTCTTTTCGCAGGTTTGCCAGGGCAAGGGCGATGCGGGTGAAGAGCTGTCCGACCAGGACATCATCGATCACATGATTTTCCTGCTGTTCGCCGCCCATGACACGACCACGAGCACGCTGACATCCATCGTGTACACGCTGGCCAAGCACCCGGAATGGCAGACCATTGTTCGCGACGAAATCCTGGCCCTGAACAAGGACACCCTGGATTACGAAGATCTGGGCAAACTCGAAAAAACCAGCTGGGTGTTCAAGGAAGCCCTGCGCATGTACCCGCCACTGCCGACGATTCCGCGTCGCGCCATTCGCGATTGCGAATACAAGGGTTACAAGATTCCCAAGAATGCTGCGGTGGGCGTGCACCCGATGTACACGCACTACATGCCGGAATACTGGACCAATCCCTACAAATTCGATCCTGAGCGTTGGTCACCGGAGCGGGCAGAATACAAAAAACATTTTTATCAGTGGGTGCCGTTCGGTGGTGGCCACCACAAGTGCCTGGGCCTGAATTTCGCGGAAATCCAGAGCAAGACATTCCTGTTCCACTTCCTCAAGCGCTATACCGTTGACGTGAAGCCAGGATACGAGATGGATTTCCAGGTTGTCCCGCTGGCGATGCCGAAAGACGGCCTGATCGTGCAGATACACCGCCGCTGATTCCATTTTCTGTGAAGCCTTGCCGACCTTTCGGGGTCGGCTTTTTTTTGTTTACCACTTTTGGCGAGTGCTGATTAACCTGCGAAGCCTACTTCATCATTTCGCGTTTGTAACGCGAGGGTGGCAGGCCGGTCCAGCGCTTGAATGCACGGTGGAAGGCGCTTTGTTCCGAATACCCCAACATCAGCGCGATATCCAGAAACCCGTAATCATTGCGCATATATTCCAGCGCCAGATTCATGCGCAGCTCGTCGATCAATTCCTGAAAATTCACGCCCAGACGCGCTAACGCCCGCTGAAAGGTGCGCTCGTTCTGCTCGAAATGCTCGGCCGTTTTTTTCAGGCTCGGAAGCCCGTTGGGCAAGGCCTCGACCACGAAGCTGCGAACTCGCTTCAACCACTCGTCATCGGACTTGATGCGCTGCAAAACGGCATTGGCATGCTCTTCGAGAATGCGTTTGAGACGGGGATCGCGATGCATGGAAATCGAGGCGAACTGATCCACCTTGACCGTGATGCAGTTTTCACTGGCACCGAAAGTACACGGCGCCTTGAGCACTTTTTCATATTCGGACGCATCACCTTCCCAGGCGTGCTGGAACTGCACATCACTGAAACGGAAACTTCCATTGCTGGTCAGTGCCGACAGCGCAAAGGCGCTCGACGTGAAATAATCCACCACATGACGGGAATAACGCGGCGTTGCCAGGCCAAAGGTGCAGCGCAGGATCGGGCCATCGATCTCGAACTTCAGCAGCAGCGCGTTGGTGACGATGCGCGCAAAACGTTCCAGGTAATGCAGCCCTTCGAAACCATCGGAGCCGGCGATGATCAAATACCCCAGGCGCCCCCAATGACGCGCCAGAAAGCCTTCGCCCACATGCAGGCCAATATAGGGATCACCGGTTTCCCGTTCTGCCGCTTCGAACAAACGCGAAAACACCTGAAAATCCAGAAACCCCTCGTCACTGCCTTCGGTCAGACTGATGCCTTGTGATGCCAGCAACGCGTCAGTATCCACCTGTCGCTCACGCAGGTATTCCACCAGCGCTTCGACGACTTCAATGGTAATGTGGAGGTTGGCTGCCTGCATGGTCCGGGGTACTGTCAAGGGGGCTTGCCACTGAAAGTAGCATAAGCGGCCACTTTACAACAACTTGGCGCCGGCCCGTGCCGCCCGCGATGCCTGCGGACTCTGATAGACTGGCGAAAAAAGCAATAACAGCCCACAACAAAGACAATCCGAACCGAAGACAGCCCGAAGCGATGACTGCACACCGATCCGCCCCTGCCCGACCGTCAACACATGCACGCGCCCCGACACCACGCGCTAATGCCAACGCAACGGCAAGTGTGTCGCCTGCACCTGCGCCACTGATCGGGCTCAATCTGTTTCGCGCCCTGGCGATCCTGCTCATGATCGTCGCCCACAGCGCCCGCCTGCAGACCAACCTGCCTGCCATTTCGCACCAACCCTCACTGGCGGGTCTGGCCGATCAATGCATTTTGTTCGTGCTGCAGATCGAACCCATTATTTCCGCGATGTTCTTGTTTATCGCCGGTTTCAGTCTGGTGCTTTCCCACGCACAGCGTGTTGCCACGGAGACGCAGTGGCTACGCCGGCAAGCAGGTCGCGCGTTACAACTTTACGGGATTGCGATCGTGTTCCATCTGGCGGATGCCGGCCTTCAATGGCCGGATACGTTCGTATCGCCCGGGATATTGTCAGTGATCGCCGTGGCAGTGGTGGCGGGCGCCGCCTGTCTCAGCTTGCGCTGGCAATGGCAGGCATTGGTGGCACTGACGCTGGCAGGATGGGTGATGACGGCGATATTCGAGCACATGCGAGTGGCGATTCCCGGGATCAATGCAGGTGCCGGCGGCATGTTTCCGCTGGTGACACTGGCCTGGCTAGGTGCCCTGACCGGATTGGCCCGCGCCCGCTGGCCACAACACGGGCTGCAAATCGTGTTGGGCGGCAGCCTGCTTCCCGCCATGTTGGCCCTGGCCAGCGATTACCCCTGGACCGTCCTGCTACCCACCACGCTGCATCTGTATCCGGGGGATCACATCGGCAGCCTGCTTGCCTCGTTACAGGACATGGTCGGGCTGTATAACGGGGCGGTGCAGGTGCGGACCACGCAATTCTGGAACCACTCTTCGATATTCGCCCTGCGTGCCTTGCCGTTACTGGTACTGATGTTGATCGTGTTTCTGTCGGCATTCCGTTCAGCCCGGCAGCCGGTGGTAGCATTCTGCCACCGGATGGGCAGCCAGGCGCTGAATCTCTATGTCCTGCACCTGGTCTTGCTGGCACCGCTCGAACTCACCGGCATCAAGCCGACGACAGGTTGGCAGACCCTGCTGGTCGTCGCGGCCATTGTCGCAGTATCACCCTGGATCCTGCGCCATGTATCGATTGTTCCCTGGCGCATCGGCAGGGAACACCCCGCCAACGCTACGACCAGTCCTTGAAGGGATGGCGGGCAAGATTGACGTTGAGATAACGGACATCCTCAGTGACCTCCTTGCCTATCCATGTCGGCAGGGTAAATTGCTCGTTCTCGGCATCGAGCTCGATCTCGGCAACCACAAGCCCGGCGTTATCCCCCAGGAATTCGTCAACCTCCCAGACGTGTTCACCCACCGCAATCCGATAGCGGATTTTGTCGATCTGGGGCTGTGAGCACACCTTGTCGAGCATTTCGAGCGCATCCGCCGCCGGAATGGTGTATTCGAATTCCAGTCGCGCCAAACCTTCGCTTCGCGCCTTGATGGTGAGCACGCCACGCTCGCCCTCCAGCCGCACCCGCACCGTCGCCGCTTCATTTCCGGGCACATAACCCTGTCGGAAACGCACGCCTTGACGCGCCGCCCCGTGTTCATCCGTGCGCCAACCTTCATCCGCCACCCGGAATTTCCGTTCGATTTCCACAGCCATAATGTCAACCTGTCCAGACAAGATAGGAACGGCACAGCTTATATCAGGCTCCCGTGCAGCTCAAAACATTGCAAACCCTTGCCAATCGGCGACAATTCCACCCATCCTTATCGTCAATCCGCCGCGGGAGCCGCACAACCGTGCTGTACGCTAAATTTTTGTACGCCAGATACCTCCATGCCCTCTCATGCTCTGCCACTCTGGCTTCGGCTGTCGCAAGCCTCCTGTTGGCAGCGCCCACCCACGCCGCCGAAGACCCTTTGCCCAAGTGGGAACTGGGACTGGGCGTTGCGGCAGCGAGACTGGCGGACTACCGGGGTGCCTCGCATGGCCATACCTATGCGCTGCCCATCCCCTACGGGATTTACCGGGGAGATCGCCTGCGCCTGGACCGGGAACAGAATCGCTTCCGCATTTTCAGTGCCGCCACTTTTTCGGTCGACTGGAGCGCAGCACTGACACAACCGGTCAAAAGCGAGGATTCCCCGCGCCGCGTCGGTATGGAAGATCTGGAGCCCGCGCTGGAATGGGGGCCACAACTCAAGTTTGCCCTCAATGAGCACTGGGCACTGCAGACCCGTATGCACGTGATTTCCACGATTGAAGACAACAAGCTGCACGATCGCGGTTATACCGTCACGCCCTCGCTCAGCTGGCAGACCGAACTTCCCCACGATTTTTCGCTGGGCATGCGACTTGGCGCTCCCTTTTCAAGCCAGCGCACCCATGACTATTACTACGGCGTCGCGCCGGCTTATGCGACGACAGATCGCCCCGGGTATGACGCGGACGGCGGATTTGCCGGCATCAATTCCCAGATCACCGTCAGCCGGAGGACCCGACATGCCTGGTACGGCGTCTTTCTCGCCAACCATTTCATGGAACACAGCGCTATCGAGGATAGCCCCCTGATTGACGACAAAACCTCATGGTCTGCCGGCATCGGTGCCACCTGGTTGCTGTTTCAGTCGAGCGAACGCGCAGGTTTGAAAGAGCCGGGGGAAAAGGATTGAAAGAAGGGAACGGGCCGAAACAGACAAAATGGCATTATTGCCAGTAGCAATGTCACCAGACCGACCATTATTTACCCTACGGGGGATGTGTGATATAACGCGCACGCACAAAACACACTCCAGCGTCCACAGGGAAGATGCGGTCGCAGCGGACCCCCTCCACCACGCGACCAGTGGCCAAGTCCTGAACCCGACATTTATCCCCGATCAGGCTTTCTGTCTCTGCCGCCATTGGCTATGTTTTAGTGACGTTTACGTTTCAACATCAGGACGTTATGTCAGTCGTTCAATTCGATCTCGCAAAATGGAGCGTTTGGGCACCCGAGCAAGCATCGCCCGACGCGCCCCTCCCCGCACCGAAACTGGAGTTCCTGCCAGCCATGCAGCGACGCCGGCTGTCGGGGCTTGCGCGCATCTGCTTTCACGTCGCCTGGCAAGTGATTCCCCAGGACACGCCCTGCGGGATGGTGTTTTGTTCACGTCATGGCGAAACCGGGCGCACGCTCGACATGCTGTACGGCATCCAACGCGAGGAACCGGTTTCACCCACCGCATTCAGCCATTCCGTTCATAACGCCATCCCTGCACTGCTTTCAATAGCCCGCCACGACATCACCGAACAAGTAACGATTGCCCAACAGGGCGAGGATGGCCTCGAAGCCGCCTTTCTCGAAGCTGCCATGATGTTGGCCAGCGGGAACCTCGCGCACGTCGTGGTGCTCTGCTGCGACGAACCCTTGCCCGAGATGTATCACGCAGACGAACCGCGATTTGCACCCTTTGCGTGGGCTGCGGCCTTTCTGTTGCGACTGGGAACACGCTGGCAACTTGCCTGCACCCCACCAGAGGCCGCCTCTGAACGGGCAGCAACCACGATGCCTGCCTCTGCCGACAACGAGCAAGCTTACTGGCCCGCACCGCTGCTGCTGGCAAACGCGCTGGATCAGGGGGCAGAGCAATTCTTGCGGCGTACGCCCCTGCAACAATGGCAATGGAAAAAGCAACATGCATGAGCGGCGAGACCATTTTCAGCGCTTGCTTGCCACCGGTTTCAGCTTCGGCGTGTTCGGGCTGGGCGGGTTTCTGCTGCGCGTGATGGTATTTCCATTGGTGGCGATGTGGTACCGGGAACCGCTCACCCGGCGTTATCATAGCCGCCGTATCATCAGTGCCACTTTCCACTGGTTCGTCAACATGATGCGGGCACTGGGCCTGATCACCTATGAGATTTCCGGCCATGAAAAGCTGGGCCAACCTGGTCAGCTGATCATTGCCAATCACCCGTCGCTGATCGATGTGGTTTTCCTGATAGCATTTATTGCCGATGCCAATTGCGTGGTCAAAGGCAAGCTCAAGCGCAACCCGTTCACACGCGGCCCGGTATTGGCCGCGCAATACGTCGGCAATGACAGCACCGCTGACATGATCGATGCCAGTTGTAACGCGCTTACCGAGGGGCAAACCCTGATCATTTTCCCTGAAGGCACGCGCACCGTACCACAGGGAACACTGCAATTTCATCGCGGTGCCGCCAATATCGCCCTGCGTGCCGCACAGCGATTGACGCCGGTGGTGATTCGGGTCGAGCCCACAACGCTGACCAGGGCAGAGCCGTGGTACCGGATCCCTCCGCAAAAGATCCGATTCACGATGTGCGTCCACGAAGACATTCCGCTTGCTGATTTCCGCGCAGAGGGAGAGCTACCGCAAGCCTCGCGCAAACTGAATGCGTTTCTCATGAATTTTTTTAACCGGGAGCTAGGTCGCCATGAGCGAACTTGAGACAGAACTCAAACAACTGATTATCGATACGCTGGATCTCGAGGATATCAGCGTCGACGATATCGATTCCGAAGCGCGCCTTTTCGTCGAAGGGCTGGGGCTTGATTCCATTGATGCGCTGGAAATCGGCCTGGCGCTGCAGAAACGCTACGGAGTGAAAATCGAAGCCGACGGCGAAGAAACCCGCAAGCATTTTTCTTCCATTCGCAACCTGGCCGCATTTGTTACCCAGGCCCGTCTTAAAAAGGAGTCCGCATGAGCCTCAACACCCCTGAAGAAATTTTCATCACGCTCAGAGAGATGATGTGCGAACTGTTCGAACTTGACGAAGAACGTATCCAGCTCGATACCAAACTGTATGAAGAACTTGAAATCGATAGCATCGATGCCGTCGACCTGATGGAGAAAATCAAACGTCTGACAGGAAAAAAAGTCAGTCCGGATGATTTCAAGACTGTACGCACGATTCGTGACGTCGTCGATACCATCGAGAAACTGTTGAACAGCTGATCAATGAAAATCGTCCTGACAGTCTTGCTGGCGCTGCTGACCGCACTTTACCCGGTCGCGGTGTATTTCAGCCTCGACCACGTGTCGCCCCGCTTTTGGGGCGGTATTCTGCTCGGGCTGTTTGCATTGCGGCTGTGGGCACAGCGCAAACAGCAAAACAGTCACATTGCGCAGTGGAGCATGCTCGCTGCGGTGATCGCCGCGCTATGGATGCTGGTGGGCGACAGCACGCTGGCCATGCGCAGTTACCCGGTCATGATCAACGTGACCCTGGCTTGCGTGTTCGGCTGGAGTCTGTTGAATCCTCCCAGCCTCATAGAACGACTGGCACGCCTGCAGGAGCCGGAACTGCCGCCCTCTGGTGTCGCGTACACACGCAAGGTGACGCAGGTATGGCTGATTTTTTTCGTGTTCAACGGCAGTATTGCCGCCTACACCGCGTACCTGGGTTCCCACGAACAATGGGCCCTCTACAACGGCGTTATCAGCTATATCCTGATGGGCTGCCTGTTTGGCGGTGAATGGATCGTGCGTCAATATGCAAGAAAACGGGAGCCCTCATGAATTCGGGTTACCTCACGCTCCCTCAATTGCTGGCTGTCGGCCGACCCCCGACTCAGACCGTTACCACCCACGCAGACGGTCGCATGCTCGACTGGTCACAATGGACAAGGCTGATTGCTGCCCTTCAGCAATCCCTGGCCGAACATGCGGGTTCGTCGTCCCCACACGCATCGTGGGCGGTGTATTGTGAAGACGCCAGTCTGGCTGGCGCTGCCCTATTTGCCTTGTGGCATCGTGGCCAGGTGGCCTGGCTGCCGGGCAATACAACCCCCGAAACCATCGCAGCGCTCGATCATGAAGTTGCCGGCTGGATTTCAGACAGACCGATCGACACGGGAAAACCGGTGATCGTACCGCACCTCGACGAGGAAACGATCGGTGCTGCCGCAACGCAGCCCACCCTTGGCATTACCTGGGGCGTATTACCTGCAGATAATGCCATGCTGTATGTTTTCACTTCAGGTTCCACGGGTGAACCCAAAGCCATTCCGAAGAAGCTCTCGCAGCTTCAGTCCGAAATCGATAATCTGCAGGCACTGTGGGGCGATTCACTGAGCCACACACGGCTGATGTCGAGCGTTTCCCATCAGCATGTTTACGGGCTGCTGTTCCGGTTGTTGTGGCCACTGTGCAACGCCACCGTGTTTGTCAACGAAGCCATCCAGTATCCGGAGCAATGGTTCGCCCTCACCCGACAATGGGAGCACGTCACCTGGGTGGCAAGTCCGGCGTTATACAAGCGCATGCAACCCTTGCTGCCTTGGTCGGAATTGGCCGGACGGGTGACGAAAATGTTCTGCTCTGGCGGCCCGTTACCGCGCGATAACGCTGATTTTCTTGCCGGGCAACTGCAGCAAGCGGTGGTGGAAGTCTTTGGCAGCAGCGAGACCGGCGGTGTGGGCTGGCGTGAAGCGCCCCCAACCGATAACGCCTGGACTACGTTCCAGGGCATGGGGTTGTCTGTGTCCAACGAGGGGGCGCTACTCATAACCTCTCCGTATCTGCCGGACACCACACCGTACGCAATGGGCGATCGCGCCGAACTGTGGAACAATGGTCAGTTTCGCTTGCAGGGTCGCCTGGATCGCATTGTCAAGATCGAGGAGAAACGCGTTTCCCTTCCGCAGCTAGAACATCATCTGCTGCAGCATCCGTGGGTAAAGGAAGCGCATCTGTTGGCATTGGCTCCGCCCAATGGACGACAGGCACTCGGCGCAGTGGTGGTACTACGTGAGGACTTTCCCTTTATCGAAGCCGCCAATCGCAAGCAATTGGTGGAAACACTGCGAGCGCACATGGCGCTTTTATGTGAAGCCATCATTATTCCCAAGAAATGGCGCTTCGTGCCCGAGATACCGATGACCGCGCAAGGCAAGCGCACCAACGACCTGCTACTACCGTTATTTGCCACCGAACACCGCCCGTTATTACCGGAAATTCTGGTGCGGGAGTCGGTGTCTGCGTTGGAAACCCGTTTCGTACTGAATGTGCCAGCCAGGCTCGCCTATTTTGATGGCCATTTCCGTCAGGCCCCCATTTTGCCCGGTGTCGTGCAAGTGGATTGGGCGGTAAAACTCGGGCAATCCTGCTGGACCATTCCCGGTGAGTTCACGGATATGGAAGTCCTGAAATTCCAGCGCGTGGTGACGCCGTTGCAACTGCTGCAATTGTCGCTGCGTCATGATCCCGCGAAACAGAAACTGTATTTCCAGATACAGTCCAACAAAGGGCAGCATGCCTCCGGTCGGGTTGTCTTCCAGTCCAACGCAACTGGCAGCCAAGAGGGAGCGTGATTGATGTTTTCCATTTGTGTCGTCATTCCCGCTTACAACCATGAACATGCCATCGGGCAGGTAGTCGCAGAAGTACGGCGACAACATTACCCGTGCATTCTCGTGAATGATGGCAGTTCCGATGCTTGCCGTATCGTACTCGAATCCCTTGCCGCCAGCGATGAGGTCATTCTGGTCAATCTTGCGCAAAACGGTGGCAAAGGAGCGGCGGTAAGCGCAGGGTTGCGCGAAGCGCTGCGGCGCGGATTCACCCATGCCATCCAGATCGATGCCGATGGCCAACACGATTTACAAGACCTGGCACGATTTGCCGACGCTGCCCGTGAATGCCCGGATCACCTGGTGAGCGGCTTTCCTCGCTACGATGCATCCATTCCCAAGTCAAGACTTTATGGTCGTTATCTCACTCACGTGTGGGTGTGGATCAACACGCTCTCCCTGCAGATCAAGGATTCCATGTGCGGCTTTCGCGCCTACCCGCTGGCCCGTATCGTGCCATTGCTCGATAGCAGCCACTTGGGGCAACGCATGGATTTCGACCCGGAAATTCTGGTGCAGGCGCATTGGCAAGGCATTCCCATGCGTTGGCTGGAAACCCGCGTCACTTACCCTCTGGATGGCGTTTCCCATTTTGATGCCTGGCGCGACAACGTGCTGATTTCGAAAATGCATGCGAAATTGTTCTTTCTCATGCTGGCACGACTACCTCGCATTTTGGCGAGGCGATGGCGCGCATGAACACATCGCCCCCGGAGCAAAGCGCCACTGAGCGCCGCCAGTACTGGTATGCCCAGCGCGAAGCCGGTGCCTTCTGGGGCATGCGATTTACCTTTGCCGTTCTCAATCTCATCGGGCGTAAAGGTGTTGCACCGCTGGTGTATCTGGTGGTGATGTATTTTTTTGTGTTCGGCAAGAAAGCACGTGCAGCCTCGCTGGATTACCTGACACACGTTGCGCAATATTCACCTGCGACCGGCTTGCAACCCACGCTGTGGACATCCTTCCGGCATTTTCTGGGTTTTGCGGGGGCCATCCTCGACAAGCTGCAGGCCTGGCAGGGCAAGATTCGCATGGACGATGTCGATTTCCACGATCATCATCTGTTCTCGAATCTGGCGGATCAGGGCACGGGAGGCATTCTGGTAGGCTCACATCTCGGCAACATTGAAGTGTGTCGCGCATTGGGTTCCCTGAGTGGAAAATTGCGCCTGACCGTCCTGGTTCACACCAAACATGCACAGAATTTCAATCGTTTGCTGGAACAGGCCGGGGCGAATTCCTTTGAACTGCTGCAAGTGACCGAGATTGGAATCGACACCGCAGTGCGTCTGCAAGAGAAAGTGGCGCAGGGCGAATGGGTGGTGATTGTTGGCGATCGCATTCCTGTCGGTGGTGGTCGGATGTCAATGGCACCGTTCCTGGGGGAAAACGCGGCATTCCCCCAAGGTCCGCTGATTCTTGCCAGCCTGCTGGAATGTCCGGTGCTGTTGTTGTTCTGCATCAAGCAGTCGCAACGGTACCAGATCACCATCGAAAAGTTTGCCGACAGGATTCAATTACGTCGTAAACACCGCGAAGCCGATTTGCAAGCTTACATTGAACGTTATGCTGGGCGGCTGCAGGCGCATTGCTTGAAAGCGCCACTGCAGTGGTACAACTTTTTTCCGTTCTGGCAGCAGCACGCCTGAACTGACAACACTCAAAAGAAACGACATGACAGCAACCACCATTGGCCAGCAACCTCTCAGCATCGAAGACATCGAGTGCATTGCACGCGCGGCAGTGTCAGTGACGCTCGACGCGCAACCGGCATTCGTCGAACGCATCCAGAAAGGCGCCCGTTTTCTCGAAAATCTCTTGAAAGAGGAAGGCGTCATCTACGGTGTGACCACCGGTTACGGCGACTCCTGCGTTGTCAGCGTCCCGCTGAGTCATGTCGATGAACTACCCAAACACCTGTACACGTTTCATGGCTGCGGGCTCGGCGCCCATTTCGACGCGCAGGCGACCCGCGCCATTCTCGCCACACGACTGGTGTCGCTCGCCAAGGGATTTTCGGGCGTGCGCTACGAGCTGCTCCAGCAACTGGTCGCGTTCCTGCAGCATGACATATTGCCCTTGATCCCCGAAGAAGGCTCTGTAGGCGCCAGTGGCGATTTGACACCGCTTTCCTACGTTGCCGCAGCGCTGGCCGGCGAGCGCCAGGTCTTGCATGAGGGATCGGTTCAGCCAGCACAACAGGTACTGAACAAACTCGGCCTCCAGCCGCTGCCACTGAAGCCGAAAGAAGGTCTGGCAATCATGAACGGCACGGCTGTCATGACGGCCCTCGCCTGCCTTGCCTACAAACGGGCAGAGTACGTGGCGCAGGCAGCCACGCGCATCACGGCGCTGGCCAGCATCGCGCTGCAAGGCAATGCCTTCCACTTCGATGAAATGCTGTTTGCGGCCAAACCCCACCCGGGGCAGCAACAGATTGCCGCGTGGTTGCGTAATGATCTTGACTACCAGAATACCCACGCGCATCAATATTCCCGCCTGCAGGACCGCTATTCATTGCGTTGCGCACCCCACGTGATTGGCGTTTTGCAAGACAGCCTGCCCTGGTTGCGGCAGTTCATCGAAAGCGAATTGAACAGTGCCAACGACAATCCCATTATCGATGGCGAAGGTGAACAAGTACTGCATGGCGGCCATTTCTACGGTGGCCATATTGCTTTCGCCATGGATAGTCTGAAGACCGCTGTCGCCAACATTGCAGATCTGCTGGATCGTCAGCTCGCCTGCCTGGTCGACACCAAAATGAATAACGGCCTGCCTGCGAACCTTTCCGGCGCGCCTGACGACCGACGCATGCTCAATCACGGTTTCAAGGCTGTGCAGATAGGCGTGTCGGCCTGGACCGCAGAAGCCCTGAAACAGACGCTGCCCGCCAGTATTTTTTCCCGTTCCACCGAGTGCCACAACCAGGACAAGGTCAGCATGGGCACCATCGCGGCGCGTGACTGCCTGCGGGTTCTGCAGTTGACAGAACAAGTGGTGGCAGCCTGTCTGCTGGCCGGTGTGCAAGCCGTAGAATTGAGATTGGCCCAGCAAGGCAATCCGCCCTCCGCATTACCAGTGGCCTTGGCGAAAACCATCCAGGATATTCGTCAACAGGCGGCATTCCTGGGCGAAGATCGCGCCCTGGAAAGCGACTTGCGGCAACTGATCGCCGCCCTTCAACACAGGACATTCTCATTTTATGCGAGCTGAAGGCATCGTCACCTGCGATATTGAAATTGAAGTGCCTTTCCACGATGTGGACATGATGGAAGTGGTCTGGCACGGGCACTACGTCAAATACCTGGAAGTCGCTCGCTGTGCCCTGCTTGAGCGCTTCGATTACAACTACACGCAGATGCGCGCCTCAGGCTACGCGTGGCCCATCATCGATATGCAATTGCGATATGTGAAAGGGGCTCGCTTCGGCCAGACCATTCGTATTCGCGCCTCACTGGTGGAATGGGAAAACCGGCTGAAAATCAATTACCTCATTACCGATGCCCAGACCGGGGAAAGGCTGACACGCGCTTATACCATACAGGTGGCCGTCAACATTGAAACCCGTGAAATGTGCCTGGCCTCTCCCCGCATACTGTTCGACAAGCTGGGGCTGCCCCCATGCTGATGACAACGCGCAAACCATTGTTCGCAAAAACCACATGGCGTAAGCGTTTGATGCTGCTTATCCGGATAGTCTTGGGTATGCAGTTTGCTGTTACCGTTCTCACGGCCCATGCACAAGACAGCACCGATGGGGTCTCGGCCATCAACCAGCGCATGCAGGTAACACCCGTTCTGCGCGGCGAATTCGCGCAGGAAAAACATTTTTCAATTTTGTCCCGCCCGTTGAAGAGCACCGGGCATTTCACGCTCGACAGCAAGCAAGGCATTTGGTGGCACAATACGACCCCGGTGCCGGGCGACCTCGTTCTGGGCGACAAGGGCATCGTGCAACGTGATACGCAAGGCCGCACGGAAAAACTGGATGGCAGCCGACAGCCGGCGTTAAAGCTGATGACCGGTATCATTCGCCAACTGGTCAGTGGTGACTGGCTGCAGTTGCAGCAACATTTCGACATTGACGCCCGACTCGTCGGCAATCACTGGGAAGCCACACTGATGCCCAAGACCGGCTCGATGTTTGCTGCCCATGCCGCCCGCATCGATATCAGCGGCAACGCCCACGTCGAGCACATCGAGCTGCTGGAAAAAAACACTGACCGCACCCGTATCGTTTTCTCGAATCTGAACGGTGACACCCAACTCCAGCCGGGCGAAGTTGATGCATTTGCCTGGTAACAAATATACGCTGGCCTTGGCCTGGGCCCTGCTGACACTCATTCTGGGCGCGTTGTCGCTGCAGCAATGGCGCGCAGGGATTCCACTCGACGCTGACCTATTCTCCCTACTGCCGACAGAGGAGCGCGATCCTCTGGTGCAACGCGCCACCCAAGCGGCCGAGCGTGCATTGAACCGCACTACTCTGGTGTGGGTATCCTCCGCGCGCGAAGAGCAGCTCACCGCGGACGTTGAGCGAATCGCCGAGCGTTTGCGTGCAAGCGAATTGTTCAGCAACGTACTGACACGTGCCAACAGCCAGAGCAGCGGGTCATTGAACACATTGTTGCCGTGGCGTTTTCATCTACTTTCCCCGGCAGCCGTCGCACAATTGCAGTCTGGCAATGGATCACAAGCCTTCGTGGATGGATATTTGCAGCGTTTGACCAGCCCGCTGTCCTTTGCGCCCATCTCGCCACAACAGGATTTGTTCGGTCTGCTTAACCAATGGTTGCAAACTTTGCCTGTGTCCGGGCCGACGGTCGATGCCCGGAATGGTTTGTGGACCGCAGAAATTGAGGGGCGAAAAGGTGCTTTCATCATCCTGTTCAATCAGGCCGACGCGTTCACCCTCGAAGTCCCCGAACACATTGCCCGGCTGATCCAACAGATCAGTGAAGACGAAGCGCGTCGTGACGTTCGTTTGCTTGCCTCAGGTGCAGCGTTATTTGCCGCCAGCGCGGCGGCGCAGGCAAAAGCTGAAATTTCCACAGTAGGTCTTGGCTCTGCAGCGGCATCAATGCTGGTAATACTGTGGGTATTCCGCTCGCCTCGTGGCTGGCTGACCCTCTTGCCCGTGGGATATGGCAGCTGGGTTGCACTACTCGCTTGCGATCTTTTGTTTGGCCGCGTGCATCTGATGACACTGGTATTCGGTGCCAGTCTCACCGGTGTTTCCATTGATTATGCGCTGCACGTCATGGCAGATGCATTCCGGTCAAGTGGCCAGTGGTCGGCGGGCAAGGCGGTACGCAAATTGCTGCCGGGATTGACACTGGGCATGGCGACCAGCGTAGCGGCCTATGCCTGTCTCGGGCTGGCGCCGTTTCCTGGCTTGCAACAAGTTGCCGTGTTCTCGGGCGTGTCATTGTTCGCCGCATATCTGCTGGTGATCATGACATTTCCGTTACTGTTGACGGGGTTCCAGCGCAAACATCAACCGTTATTATTGTCATTGCAGGGGCGTCTGCTGCAGCTTCGTGAAAGGCTGCTACCTCGCCGCGCGATCCTGTTTTCGATCATGGCAATGATTGCCATCACGGGCATTTTTCGACTCGCCCCCGATGACAATATTCGCCAGCTTTACGCCAGCGATGCACGCTTGCAACACACTGACGAACAACTGCGACATGCCTTTGGCCTCAACTACAACAGCCAGTTCATTCTGATCCGTGGCAACGACGAAACGCAGCTGCTCTCACGAGAGCAGCAAGTGCTGCAACGGCTGGAACGACTAAAGAGCAATAATCAACTGGAAAGCTACAGTGCACTGTCGCAATGGCTACCGGATCAGGTCACACAACAAGCGCACCTGGCCTTGCTTGGCAAGTACCTTTTCGATGGCGGCGCCCCCGTCAAGGACCAGCTGCTTGACATGGGATTCAACGAGGATGCCATCGCGCGGGAATGGCAGGATTTTTCCTCTCACCGTAATCATCTGCTCTCCGTCGATGCTGCGCTGGCCCTGCCGGTCGCGGCGCCTTGGCGCTCGCTTTGGCTGGGCAAAGACGACAATGGCGTTGCATCGCGCATCAGCGTGAGTGGGGTCAAGGATATTCAAGCCCTTGCGCTCGCCATCAGAGGCATCGACGGCGTACAAATGGTGGATCGCGTCGGTGATATTTCCCGCTTGCTGGGCCAGTACCGGAGCTACACCAGTTACCTGATCGCCATGGCATTGGTGATGACCTGTTTACTGTTGATCCCACGCTATGGCGCTGCACGCAGCGTGAATGTGGTAGCGGCGCCTGCGCTCGCCATCCTGCTAACGGTTGGCCTACACGGCTACCTGCAGTTGAATTTCAATGTGTTCAGTTTGTTCGGCTTTCTTGTTGTGCTGGGCATGGGTGTTGACTACGCCATTTATTTTGAAGAAGTACAACATCACACAGAGGCAGATGACCAGGCACTACAAAACACAGCCCTTGGCATCACACTCGATGTATTGACCACCCTGTTTTCCTTTGGTCTGCTGTCGGTCTCGACAACGCCTGCGGTCAGTGCCTTTGGTACCAGCGTCTTGCTGGGCATCACCTTTTCCTGGCTGTTTGCGCATCTGGTCGGACATTCTGTCGCCACCGCTCGGCCAATCCCTGCTTCAAGAGGAGTTTTACAATGAAATATCAAAGCGATGTTCTGGTGATTGGTGCCGGCCCTTCGGGCGCCATTGCGGCAGCGCTGCTCAAGCGCCAGGGACACGACGTTCGCATCGTCGAACGCCAACAATTCCCGCGTTTTTCGATTGGCGAAAGCCTGTTGGCGCATTGCCTCGATTTCGCCGCCGAGGCAGGCATGATGGAGGCTATCGAAGCCGCTGGCTTCCAGTACAAGAACGGAGCTGCATTTGCTTTTGATGGCAAGTATTCAGATTTCAATTTTGGTCAGCAATTTACCCAGGGGCGCGGCTCCACCTTTCAGGTACAGCGGGCCGCTTTCGACCAGGTGCTCGCCGACGAAGCCGCTCGTCAGGGCGTCGACATCCACTACGAAGTGGAGGTGCTCAGTGCGGATTTTTCCTCGGACATGCCGACGCTGACAGCACGTGACATGCACGGCGAAGAACACGAATACACGGCCCGTTTCGTGCTGGATGGCAGCGGCTTCGGTCGTACCCTGCCCCGCTTGCTCGACCTGGATACCCCCTCGCAGTTTCCGGTGCGCAATGCCGTATTCACCCATATCGAAGACAATATCGTTGCCGACGAATTCGATCGCGACAAAATACGTGTGACCATCCATCCCACGCATCGCGATGTGTGGTTCTGGCTGATTCCGTTTTCCAATGGCCGCTGCTCTCTCGGCGTGGTCGCCCGCGCCGAATTTCATGCGCCGTATACCACCGACCTTACTGCACGGCTGAAGCAAATCGTGGCGGAAGACCCCGGACTCTCCCATCTTTTGCGCAACGCCGTGTGGGACACGCCGGCACGCGAGCTGGGCGGGTATTCCGCGAACGTGCGCGCCATGCACGGAAAGGGCTTTGCGCTGCTGGGAAATGCGGCCGAGTTTTTGGATCCGGTGTTTTCCTCGGGCGTGACCATTGCCATGAAATCCGCCAGTCTCGCAGCCAGTGTGCTGCATCGCCAATTGTCAGGTGAGGTGGTGGATTGGGAAACCGAATTCGCCCGCCCACTCAAGAAAGGCGTCGATGCCTTCCGTGCCTATGTCGAGGCGTGGTATGACGGGCGCTTCCAGGACGTCATTTTTTATGAAAAGCAGGCACCTGACATAAAAGCCAAGATCTGCTCCATCCTGGCAGGCTATGCGTGGGATCTCGACAACCCATTCGTGACCGAGCCCGAGCGTCGCCTCAATGTGCTTGCCGAACTATGCCGGATGCAATAACGTGCACGGCAATTTGATACGGGCGTGCTGCCTTGGCATGCTAGCCGCACTGTCGTTGCTGATGGCCGGTTGTTCCAGCCTGCCGGCACTCAGCACGCCCGCTGCCAGCCAAAGAGAGCTGGTGGCGACGCAGTGGCTGCTGCTCACCACGCCCGTGCGTCAGGCCGAAGCGATCTGCATGCTCGAACTCAACCAGAATACGCTTCGCCTGGTGGCCACCACGCCACAGGGCCAGACCTTGCTGAAAGCGACGCTCAACGCCGACGGCTCGCTCGACAGCGAGCTTTCGCCCTTGATGGCCAGGTCGGGCTTGCCTGGCGAAGCGATCGTCAGCGACCTGCAAATCGCGCTCTGGCCGGCAGAAACACTGCGCGATAGTGGCTGGCAGGTGCGGGAACGGGAGAACGGTCGACTGCGGGAAATCCGGCTGCGCGGCAAGCACTGGGCTGACATCCACTTCGACGGCGATCCGACCCGACCGCAGCGCATCGTGATAGAACGCGGCAACGGTCTCTATACTGTAGAACTTCGAACCCTGGAATGGTCTGAACCTTGAAATCACCGGTTTACATCAATGCTTTCGGCATGAACTGCGCACTCGGACACCACCGCGCCGATGTGGCCTCGCGCCTGTTTGCCGGTGACGTGAGCGGGATGTCTTTGCAAGATGGCTGGGTTCCGGCGACCACTGTCATGGTAGGTGCCGTCACCGCCACCTTGCCTGACATACCCGCCACAGAAGCCATTTTCGCCAGCCGCAACAACCGCGTGCTTCTGCATGCTGCGCAGCAAATCGAGACAGCATTGCACACTGCCGTGGAACGTTTCGGCGCGCACCGCATTGGTGTCGTTATGGGGACAAGCACTACCGGCATCGCTGAAACCGAACGATTCCTCGCTGAACGATTCCTCGCTGAACAATTCCTCACCGAACAATTGCTCAGCAAAGGCAACACCCACCCCTACTGTTACCAAATGCAGGAACAAGGCTCGCCTGCACAGTTTCTCGCCCGCCATTGGCAATTGACAGGCCCTGCGTGGGTCGTGTCGACGGCTTGTTCCTCGAGTGCGCGCGCGATGATCGCTGCCAAGCGCCTGCTCGATCTCGGCCTCTGCGACGCCGTCGTCAGTGGTGGTGCAGACACCTTGTGCAAACTCACGCTCAACGGTTTCAGTGCGCTGGAAGCTGTCAGTGCCACGCGCTGCGATCCGTTTTCGGTGCAGCGCAATGGCATCAACATCGGCGAAGGCGCAGGCGTATTCCTGTTGAGCAGAACGCCAGACCTGAGTGGCGCCCCGGTGGCGCGACTGTGTGGCGGTGGTATTTCGATGGATGCCTACCATATGTCAGCGCCCGATCCCGAGGGCAAGGGCGCCATCCGGGCCATGCATGGCGCACTGCAGGAAGCAGGTCTTGACCCTGCCGATATTGATTACGTCAATCTGCACGGCACCGCCACCCGGCAGAACGATGCAATGGAGGCCACCGCCATGCACGAAGTCTTCTCGGGAGGGGTAGCCTGTAGCTCCACCAAACCCATGACAGGACATGCACTGGGCGCGGCCAGCGCTATCGAAGCAGGATTTTGTCTGTTGTCGATGAGCCCCGATAACCGGGAAGGCCTGCTGCCCCCGCATATATGGAGTGGCGCTGCGGATCCCGCCCTGCCAGCCTTGGCGCTGGCCGCTGTTGGCCAAACCCTGCGCAACAATGCCAGGGGCTACATGATGAGTAATTCCTTCGCCTTTGGCGGCAATAACGTCTCCCTTGTATTTGGACGTGCCTGATGAATGACGCATGGACTATGGAAGAACTGATTCCCCACTCCGGCGCGATGGTTCTCGTCGACGAGGTGCTGGAACACACCGACGACACTGTCGTCACCCGTTATACGCCACGCCGTGGTGGCTTGTTCAACCGGGAAGATGACAGCGTTCCTGCCTGGCTGGGCATTGAGTACATGGCTCAGGCGATTGCCACCTTTGCCGGCCTGGAAGCCCGAAAGGCCGGGCGCGACATCCGCCTGGGATTTCTGCTGGGCACGCGTCATTACCACAGCCACACGCCTCGATTTTCGCCGGATCAACCGCTCACTGTACGTGCCCAGCGATCGATCGAGGACAGCAATGGGCTGAGCGTCTTCAATTGCAGCATTCATGGTCCCGACCTTCTCGCGGAAGCCAGCATCAATGTCTTCCAGCCGCCGGACGTCGAATCCTTTCTGAGAGAAAATGCATGACACACACCATTCTCGTGACCGGCGCCAGCCGTGGAATCGGTAAAGCCATCGCCCTGCGACTCGCGCGTGATGGTTACGATATCGTGATCAACTATCGCAGTCGCGACGCGGAAGCAGAAGCCGTCAAAGCCGAAATCGAAACCTTGGGGCGCCATGCACGCCTGTTGCGCTTCGACATCGCCGATCGCGATGCCTGCGCAACGCAACTCAACGCCGACGTGGAAGCACACGGCGCCTATTACGGTGTGGTTTGTAACGCCGGCATTGCGCGCGACAACGCCTTCCCGTCCATCAGCGGTGAAGACTGGGATCTGGTCGTACACACCAATCTTGACGGCTTCTACAATGTACTGAATCCGCTGGTGATGCCCCTGGTGCGTCGGCGCAAACCCGGTCGCATCATCACGCTGGCGTCAGTGTCGGGCCTGATCGGCAACCGTGGCCAGGTGAACTACAGCGCATCGAAAGCAGGTATCATTGGCGCCACCAAAGCCCTGGCCATTGAACTTGCCAAACGCAACATCACGGTGAATTGCGTGGCACCGGGATTGATTGAAACCGACATGGCCAGCGAATTGCCGCTGGATGAAATGATGAAAATGATTCCTGCACAACGCATTGGCAAACCCGACGAAGTCGCCGCCACGGTCAGCTTTCTGATGAGCGAAGGCGCCGCTTACATCACCCGTCAAGTCATCGCCGTCAATGGAGGGCTCTGCTGATGAAACGTGTCGTTATTACGGGAATGGGTTCCCTGACGTCGCTGGGCAATGATTGGGACAGCGTGTCGCAGATGGCGGCCGCAGGTAAAACCGGCATTGTCTACATGCAGGAATGGGACAAGTTCAACGAGCTGAATACCCGATTGGCTGGCCCCCTGCCGAATTTCCAGCCGCCCGCCCACTGGTCTCGCAAGCAAATGCGTAGTATGGGGCGGGTCGCCATGCTGGGCGTTCGCTCCTCGGAAATGGCACTGGCAGATGCAGGCCTTCTGGGAGACCCGGCCATCAAGGATGGGCGCATGGGCGTCGCCTATGGTTCTTCTGTCGGCAGCACCGACGAAATCAAGAATTTCGGCAATGCGATCCAGAACTTGCCCGGCGAAACCATCAACGCGAATTCCTATATCAAGATGATGAGTCACACGGCGGCCGTGAATATCGGGGTTTTCTTCGAGTTGAAAGGGCGAGTGATCCCGACTTCTACCGCCTGTACGTCAGGAAGCCAGGGCATTGGCTACGCGTACGAGGCGATCAAATACGGCAAGCAAACCATGATGCTGGCAGGCGGTGCCGATGAATTGTGCGTATCGGAAGCGATGGTATTCGACACGCTCTACGCCACCAGCCTGCGGAATAACGCGCCACATACGACGCCACGCCCCTATGACACCAAGCGCGATGGTTTGGTGATTGGCGAGGCGGCCGGCACGCTGGTGCTCGAAGAGTTGACTCATGCACAGGCACGCGGTGCACGCATTTACGCTGAAGTGGTCGGTTTCGGCACCAATTCCGATGGCTACCATGTCACCAAGCCGGAAAGCGCCACCATGCAGGTAGCGATGGAGCTGGCGCTGGCCGATGCGGCGCTGCCGTCGTCTGTCATTGGTTACGTCAACGGCCATGGGACCGCGACCGAGCAGGGTGACATCGCCGAAACACAGGCAACAGCGCGCTTGTTCGGCAAGCGCATGCCGATTTCATCGATGAAGGGCTACTTCGGTCATACGCTGGCCGGTTGCGGCGCCATCGAGGCGTGGTTGACCATTGAAATGATGAATCGCGACTGGTACCTGCAAACAGCAAACCTGGACGAGGTGGACACCCGCTGCGGCGAACTCGATTACATCATGCAGGAGGGTCGCGTCATGCAGAATGAGTTTGTGATGAGCAATAATTTTGCCTTTGGCGGTATCAACACTTCGTTGATTTTCAAACGCTGGTAAACGCTATCTGCCTGCCGCCAGATAGTGATCCAGCAGGTTCAACTTGAGTGAATAGGCGCCGTGCACGTAGCCTCGATACACCGGGCTGGAAAACCTGCTGACAGAAAAAATGGCACGGGATTTCCGCTGCACCTGCATGGCGACCTGCGTGGCCTCGATGGTCACCCCTGCGAGGTCAAGCCGACTTGCGTTGGCACGGATGCCGATCGGTGCACGAATGTCGAGATTGGTGGCGTCAATGACGCCCTTGAAGGTTTCCAGACCAACGTCTGATGAGTGAATGGTGACGTTTTCCATCACGACGTCGGAATGCTGAAGGGTGATTTTGTCCGCCTGCAAATCGCGGAGGATCACCTTGCGACAGGCATTGATGACGATCTGGCCATAACGACCGCTATAAGTGATGTTGCCGCCACGATCACAGCGTAAATCGTTGACGCGCTCGTCTGCGGTTAATTCAACATCATCCATGACCAGGGTCGGCGGCAGCGGTTGCCAGCGTGGAGACAACACGGGCTTCAGGTGTTGCATGAAACTGTCGAGGTGACTCGCCATGGGAACATGCCCGGCGCCTTCAATGACATCGAGCTGCGCTTGGGGCAATCGACGCGCCAACAGCTTTCCTGTGCGCAAGGGCGCCACGCGATCGTTATCCCCCCATAAAATATATGTAGCCACCGGCATGTTGAATACAGCCTCGGAAAAATTTTCCGCGACGAGGGCATAAGCAGCATTGGTGTTGGGGGAATCAGATACCAGCCATTCCCAGGCGTTGCCATTCTGGTAGACAGCATTCATGGGGTCAGGCAGGAAACCGGTCTGTTCGACCAGCGAATTACGCAGATAATCCACGGAATCCAACGCGCGCTGCACGACTTGGGGCCGCTGCGTTCCGGATTCCGCTGCAAGCGAGGTACTGTGCTTGAGGAACGCGGTACGCTCGAGAATTCCGGCGGCATCTACCAGGATCAACCGTTCCAGCCGCTGCGGATACAGTGAAGCGAACCGCAGCGCGACCGCGCCCCCCAACGAGTGACCGACCACGATAGGGCGCGGGTGTGAATATTTATCGATCACCTTATTCAGTACGTTTGCGTAGCGGGTCGGTGAATAACGCCCAGCTTCAGCCGATGACGCCCCGAACCCGGGCAGGTCGAAGGCAATGACGTGGTACTGCGATTCCAGCCCCTTGATGACTTCGATCCAGTCACGCATGCCGTTTTTGCCGAGCCCATGCACCAGCACAACCGACTGCCGATGCTGCATGCCGGACTGCACCAATAGTAACTGGCCACCAAATTCCGGCTCAGGAACGTATTCCTTGCTCCAGGTGGGCAACAACTCCTTGGGGAACGGAGGTTGAGCGAACGCCGCCACAGAATACAGCACAAAAAAACAGCAAAACACAATCGACTTTAACGTGCGCTGCCGCGCACGGTTCCTGTTACTACGAAGACAAATGTCAATTCTCACGTTACGACGCACTGCCCCTGACCTATGTGTTATCTTTGACGATGCTGGGGTTTCAACCCGCTTTTTGTTTTCCAATAAACGTCACCGCGATGATGACCATGACCGTCCCCAATGCGTGCACCGGGGTGAACGGTTCGCCCAGCACCAGATAGGCCAACAAAATCGTGAACACCGGGCCGGCCGTTCCAATCAACGCTGCTTTGGGCGCGCCCAGCAACTTGATTCCCCATGCCATCAGGAACGTTGGCAACACCGTACAAAACACCGCAATCGCTCCGCTGATCGCCCAGAGTTCCCACTGCACCCACAATAACGCCACCGGCCGAGTCAGCAGGAAATGCACGATGATCGCCAGACAGGCAATCGTCATCGCGTACACCGTAAAAGACATGGCCCCCATACGCGGAATCATTTGACCACTGCCGACGATATAAATTGCAAACGTAATGGCACAGAGAAAAATCAGGAACATCCCCAGCAGGGCATCATCACCCAGAACGGACGCATCCTTGACATAGACGATCAAAATCCCGGCATAACCCAGCAGCAAGGCGAGCCACTCACGCTTTCCGATACTGCGCTTGAAAAACACGACTGAAAGCAGCAAGACCACCGTCGGGTACAAATACAGGATCAGACGCTCAAGCCCTGCACTGATGTATTGCAGGCCCATCAAGTCAAACAGGCTCGCGAGATAATATCCTGCAAATCCGTAAGCGATGACACGCAGGTGATCCCCCATGGGCAGGGGCCCCGGGCTCGCATTGCGAAAAACAAAAAAGCCGATCACGAGATAGAACGGCAAGGACAGCCCCATACGCAGCGTCAACAAAGTCACCGCATCGATGGGATACTGATAGGCCACCTTCACCAACACGGCTTTCGCAGAAAAACACAGTGTTCCCAGCAGAATGTAAACCAACCCGCGCGTCGGGGGAGTGAGCGCTGACAACATCAATAGAGAGCTCCGGGCAAGGGCAACGGGACGGGTCACCAAGTGCGCCATTATAACCCATGCGGCAGGTCACGGGCCGCCTATCCTCGAGCGAGACCAGCCCTGATCGCTTCTGCTATAGCCTGATCGCTTCTGCTATAGTTTGGCAGAACGCTCTTCTGCTGACCTGATCTGAAGGATCTCGCATGTCCTCACCCGACCCCACCAAACAATCCCAGTTTCAACTGCTCCGCGAACGCCGCTTTGCCCCTTTTTTCTGGACGCAATTTTTCGGCGCATTCAACGACAATGTTTTCAAAAATTCGCTGCTGTTGTGGGTAACGTTCGGGCTGGCGACTTCGGTGAGCGTGGATTTGCATCTGATCAATAACCTCGCCGCCGGACTTTTCATTTTGCCGTTTTTTCTGTTTTCTGCCTTTGCCGGCCAACTGGCCGACAAATTTGAAAAAGGGCGCGTGATCCGAACGATCAAGCTCGCCGAGATATTCATCATGTTGCTGGCCGTCGTCGGATTCTATTTTCAGTCCATCGCCGCGCTGTTGTTCATCCTGTTTTTGATGGGCACCCATTCCGCTTTTTTTGGTCCGGTAAAGTATTCGATCATTCCCCAGCACCTACGCAGCGACGAACTGGTGGGTGGCAATGCACTGGTAGAATCGGGAACGTTTGTCGCCATTTTGTTGGGCACTGTTCTGGCCGGGGTCATGAGCAAAGCCGACAACAGCGTCATGTGGATCAGCATTGCCATCATCAGTATCGCTCTCATGGGGTGGTGGAACAGCCGTCGCATTCCCGTGTCACCGGCGGCCAACCCAAGCATCTCCCTGAATTTCAATCCTTGGAAAGAAACACTGCACACCATCAAGTTCGCGCAGGAAAACCAAGGGGTTTATCTGGCGATCATGGGCATTTCCTGGTTCTGGTTTCTTGGCGCGGCCTACCTCACGCAACTGCCTGCCTATGTGAAAGACGTGCTGCACGGGGATCAAACCGTCGTCACGCTATTGCTGGCCGTTTTTTCCATTGGCATCGCCATTGGCTCGTTATTGTGTGAACGTTTTTCTGGTCACAAGGTAGAACTCGGTCTGGTGCCCTTCGGCTCGATCGGACTCACCTTGTTCGGCATCGACCTGTTCCTGCACACCAGCCAATCCACGGCAGACGTCATCGGTGTCGGAAGCTTTCTTGCGTCTGCGAGTAGCTACCGCGTCATGATGGACTTCGTCGGCATTGGCATTTTCGGTGGTTTCTATATCGTTCCGCTTTACGCCATGGTGCAGGAACGCTCCGCCGCCGAACACCGCTCCCGCACCATCGCTGCCGTGAACATTTTCAACGCTCTGTACATGGTGGTTTCGGCACTGGCCGGAATAGTATTCCTGGGCGCGTTTGATCTATCGATTCCGCAATTTTTCCTGATCATTGCCATCATGAATGGTGTGGTTGCCTGTTACATCTATTCGGTCATTCCCGAATTCACCATGCGTTTTCTCATCTGGATGATCACGCATACCATGTATCGCGTTACCCACCGGGACTTGCGCAAAATTCCTGACGAAGGCGCCTGTGTGCTCGCCTGCAACCACGTCAGTTACATGGATGCCTTGATCATTGCCGGCGCCTGCCGCCGTCCCGTGCGTTTCGTGATGTTCAAACCGATCTACGATTTACCGGTGTTGAACTTCATTTTCCGTAC
>JBPOHS010000013.1:0-2715 GCA_052035295.1 Pseudomonadota bacterium | reverse complement strand
CTCGATGTGATTCTCAAGGTGTTCCCCGAAGCCGTGATTGTGCAGACGCATCGAGATCCGCAAAAAACCACCGGATCGTTCTGCAGCATGGTGTCACACGGGCGTGGCGTGTTCAGTGACAGCGTGGATGCGCATGAAGTAGCACGACACTGGGTGCGCAAAGTGGATCGCCTGATGCAACGATCGATCGATACCCGTGAAAAATTCGGTGAAGACCGTTTTATCGATGTGTCGTATTACGATTTGCTGACAGATCCCATCAAGCAGGTCGAGCGCATTTACCAGTTTGCCGGGCTTCCGTTTGATGCGTCGGTGGCCCGGGCGGCCGGTCAAACCAGCGAGAAAAATGTCCAGCATCGCTATGGCAAGCACCAGTACAAGTTGTCTGATTTTGGCCTGACCAAAGAGGCCATCGAATCCAGGTATGCCTATTACCGTCAGCGTTATGGGATTCCCTATGAATAAAAGCGTGATGAATGGAAATGTCACGAGTATATTTTTCATTAATGGAAAAGGTCATGGCTTAAAAAACCCTGACAGAAAAACCATGATTAAACAGGCTGAGAGTGCCACCCATGAACAAGTCGAATGAAAACAATGGCCCCAATGCGGTAGGCCACAAGAATATCGTCTCTGCGGTTGCCACCGCTTTGCTGGATCTGGTCAGCAACGAGGGGCAATTGCCGTCGTTGCCACCCGAGGTGCGTATCGATGGCAAAGTCTGTCTGGTGACCGGTGCCAACAGCGGCTTGGGCAAAGCGGTGGCCGTTGATCTGGCGCGGCGGGGTGGGCGGGTCATCATGGTTTGCCGCAGCGGGATTCCCGAGGCGGGTGACGAGGTCAAGCGGCTCTCGGGTAACGCGCGGGTAGAGATGCTTAAGGCCGATCTGTCGGATCTCGATTCGGTATCGCGGTTGTGCGATCAATTGCGCAACAGTGGTACGGTCATTGATATCGCTGTCATGAATGCCGGTTTGATGCCTCTCAATGCGCGTCGTTCACCGCAAGGTTACGAGCTGATGTTTGCCGTGCATTTTCTGGCGAATCGCTTGATGCTGGCGCGCTGGCTCAAGGATGGCGTGATCCGCCCGGGGGGCAAGACCGGCACTACACCGCGCGTTATTTTCGTCTCATCGGAGGCGCACAAATCCTCGACGCCGATCGACTTTGGCCGCTTTGCCGCCTTTACCCCGTATGGCATGAAAGACGGCATGAAGTATTACGCTTACAGTAAACTGCATTTGTCGACCTTTGCGGCGGAATTGTCGCGGCGCGTGAACCCGGGGAAATCGATCGATGTCGCCGTGCACTCTCTGTGCCCCGGGCCGATCGCCTCGAATATTGCCCGTGAATCGCCTGGGTGGGTGAAACCCTTGCTGGGTCCCATCATGCGCTGGTTTTTCCGCACGCCGGAAAAAGCAGCAGAGCCGGTGTTGTATTTGGCCTGTGCGCCCGACATGGGCAAACGCAGCGGGGTGTATCTGCACATGATGCGCGAGAAGCAAGCGTCGGGGCTGGCGCTGGATGCCGATAACGGCAAGCGTCTGTGGCAGATGAGTGAGGCACTGCTGAAGCCTTTCCTGGCGGCCACCGTGCGCGAAAAGAGTGATGCTTGTGTTTGAGCACACGATTTTCTCGGAAACGGTCACGATACACGCGCCTATCGAGCAGGTGTGGCAGGTGCTGCTCGATCTCGATGCCTATCCGCAGTGGAATCCTTTTACGTGGCGCATCGGGACACCGGAAGCGCCGGATCGCTGCTTGCGGATGGGGACACCGGTGGACTTGCACGTGCGCTTCGCCCGACGTGGCGAGCGCTTGCAGCAGGAGCGGGTCGCATTGCTGGAACCGCCCTTCCGATTGGGGTGGGGCATGACCCTCGGTACACCCTGGCTGTTGCAAGCGTTGCGTGAGCAGCGCCTGGATGTCGTGGACGCCCAGGTCTGCCGTTACCAGACCTGGGATGCGTTTGCAGGTGTGTTGACGCCGCTGGTCGTGGGCCTGTTCGGAAAGGACATCCGGGACGGCTTCAACGCAGTGGCGTGGGCGCTCAAGCGTGAGGCCGAACGTCGGCAGGGGTTGGTGGGCGCGGTGACCTGCTAGCGGTGTTTCAACTCAACGCACCAAATTCTTTTTTTATTCCCTCCGCGACAGCGATCAGTAACGGCTCCCTGACTCTCAATTTGGTGTTGTAATGCGCCGGCAGGTCGAGTTCTGCCAAGCGATTGGCGATTTGCAGGGCTTCGGCCTGAAGCGACTCTTCGGTGGTGATGCGATCCAGGTAGCCCGCTTCCATGGCGCTTTGTGGGTCATAGATCTCGGCATTGCTTACCGCGCGCCCTAAGTGGGCGGGATGCAATCTGCCGCGTGCGAGTTCCACGCCGAACAGCGGCATGGTCATGCCAATGGCGACTTCGTTGAGCCCGATTTTGAAGTTGCCCACCGTGCCAATTCGGTAGTCAGCCGAAAGCAACAGCAGGCCACCCATGGCCAGTGCGTGACCATTGCAGGCGACCACCACGGGAGTGGGAAATTTCAGCAGCCGGTGCGCCAGCTGTGCCCCCTTGGCCACGAGGCTCGCCATCGCGGTGCCCCCTTGTCCCATCACGGAAAGGTCAAATCCCGCTGAAAATCTCCCGCTGCGACCGGTCAGCACAACGACCTTGGCGTTGCTTTCGGCGAGATCCAGCGCACGGTTGAGCTGCTCCAGCAGCG
>JBPOHS010000214.1:0-12104 GCA_052035295.1 Pseudomonadota bacterium | reverse complement strand
GCGCACCAACGCAATCTGCTGGCCTCCCTGTCGTCAGTCTACAGGGCCCAGATCAAGGTTGGCGGACGCACCTTTGCCTTGACCGCCAACCCCATTCTCAGTGAGTCGCGCGAGCGCATCGGTACGGTGGTCGAATGGCAGGATAGAACCCAGGAAGTCAGCATCGAAAACGAGCTGAATGAGTTGCTGCTCGCTGCCAACGATGGCGATCTGACCAAACGCATCGATTTGAATGGCAAGGCCGGTTTCTACCGCTCACTGAGCGAAGGCTTGAACGGCCTCGTGACCGTCGCGGATAACGTCATTTCTGACGCCTCCCGTGTCATGGACGCGCTGGCGCATGGCCGCCTCACCGAGCGCATCGATGCCGAATACAAGGGCATGTTCGACAAGCTCAAGCAGGATGCCAACACCACGGTCGATCGCTTGGTATCCGTGGTGGAACAAATCACCGATGCGGCGCGTTCGGTTTCCACCGGTGCCCAGGAAATCGCCCAGGGCAATACCGACCTGAGCCAACGCACCGAAGAGCAGGCGTCGTCGCTGCAGGAAACCGCCTCCAGCATGGAGGAAATGACCAGCACAGTACGTCAGAGCAGCGACAATGCGCGTAATGCCAACAGTCTCGCCATCGAAGCACGCGAACGCGCCAGCATCGGTGGGGAAATGGTGGCACGTGCCGTCACGGCCATGGGTGCGATCAGCGCATCCAGCAAGAAGATCGCCGATATCATTTCGGTTATTGACGAGATTGCCTTCCAGACCAACTTGTTGGCCCTGAACGCGGCCGTCGAAGCCGCCCGTGCCGGCGAACAAGGTCGCGGTTTTGCGGTGGTCGCTGGCGAGGTGCGTAGTCTTGCCCAACGCAGCGCCAACGCCGCCAAGGAAATCAAGGACCTGATCCGCGACAGCGTCAGCAAGGTGCAGGATGGCACCCAGCTGGTGAACCAGTCGGGTGATACCCTGAAAGAGCTCGTCGGCTCGGTACAGCGCGTCAGCACCATTGTGCAGGAAATCGCCACTGCCGCCGTCGAACAGACTGCCGGGATTGAACAGGTCAACACGGCCGTTTCACAAATGGACGAGATGACCCAGCAGAACGCGGCACTGGTCGAAGAAGCCTCTGCCGCCGGCGAAGCCCTGTCAGAACAGGCGCGCAGCTTGCTCGAACTGATCTCGTTCTTCGATATCGGTCGCCAGTCGGTGGCTCACGCCAATACCGGAACAGGACGACACAAGCCGGCACCAACCATGCACGAACGCAAGGCACCAGCGGCGAGCGCGCGCGTGGCCCCCAGACCGGCACGCGTTGTCGAGCAAAACGAAGATGACGGCGATCAGTGGGAAGAGTTCTGATCGATCACGATAAAAAAAGGGCAGCGGGTAAATCCCCCTGCCCTTTTTTATTGCCTGCCGGTTGGCGATGACGAACTTACTGGATGACCAGATAGAGCGCCGCGTTACCCCGTTGAATGCGCAGCAACAGCAGGTTATTGCTGCGGGAGGCGGCGTCCTTCAGCTCGTCGAGATTTCTCACGTCGCGACGGTTGGCGCCGATGATGACATCGCCTTCGCGCAATCCCGAGCGTGAGGCCGGGCTGCCGAATTCCAGCGCATCGACAATGACGCCCTTGTTGCCCTTGTTGTTGCGCAGACTCGCGCCTTCAAGGAATTTGTGTACCTTGGCAGCGTCGGTGCCTTTTTCATTGGCCTGTTCTTCGGCGCGGCCACCGATCTCGACATCGATGTTCTTTTCCTTGCCTTCCCGCAGAACGGTGACATCGACCTCTTCGCCAATGCGACGCAGGCCGATCTCGTTACGCAACTGCGCGGCCGAGGTCATTTTCTTGCCGTTGATGTTGGTGACGACATCCCCCGCCTGGATTCCGGCCTCTTCCGCGGCGGACCCCGGTTGCACCTCCGACACCAGCACCCCGGTGGTGGATTTGGTGATATTGAACGCATCCGCGAGTTCCGGGGTGAGATCCTGTATCACGATCCCGAGTTGACCGCGCTTCACCGATCCGTGCTTGAGAATCTGATCAATGGAGACCTTGGCCATGTTGGTCGGAATCGCGAAGCCGATGCCCACGTTTCCGCCCGCCGGGGCCAGAATGGCGGTGTTGATGCCCACCAGCTCACCACGCAAGTTCACCAGCGCGCCGCCGGAATTGCCCGGGTTGATGGACGCATCGGTCTGGATGAAGTTCTCGTAGCCCTCAATGCCGAGCCCCGTGCGACCGATGGCGCTCACTACGCCCGTCGTCACGGTCTGCCCGAGTCCGAAGGGGTTACCGATGGCCACCACGAAATCACCCACTTCCACCCGCTCGGAATCAGAGATACGGATGGCGCTAAGGTTATCGGCATCAATATCGAGCACCGCAATATCGGCCTCGGGATCGGTCCCCACGACCTTGGCGTTGTAGGAACGGCCATCATTGAGGATGACCTTTACCTCATCGGCCCCATCGACCACGTGGTTGTTGGTCACCACCGTGCCCTTGGCGCCGTCGATGATCACGCCGGAACCGGCGGATTGTGCCCGTCGCTGCGGCTGCATGGGCTGATCCGGCACATTGAAGAAACGGCGGAAGAACGGGTCATTGAGCAGCGGATTGGCCGCCGCCTGTCGGTTGGCAAAGGTCGCAATGTTCACCACGGCGGGATTGACCTGTTTCAGCATGGGCGCCAACGACGGCAGGCTCTGGCCCTGGCTGTCGATGATCGGAAGCACGGCGTGTGCCGCCCCCACGGTCAGCGGCAAAGCCCCCGCCAAAGACATTCCCAACACCAGACGAGACATCATCACCGGTAAACGTCTACGAAACTGCATGTATCGCACTCCTTATCATGCGTTGACTGCGTGCCATGTTCGATTGCTGGCACTGACTAAAGTTCCTGCTTCGCTGGCAAGCGTCTGGCAAGCGCCGACCACGAAGCGACCAGCGGTCATTTATTTTATTGATGCACATCACAGCCGGGTAGGATTGGCCCCCTGTCTGGGGTGCACATTCCACGCGTGCTGTGAAACTATATGCTCCGTGCTTTAAGACTATATACTTTGTTTCCTTTGCTGAATTTGCAGCGTTTTCTGCTTTGCTTGTTTATGGGCTCTGCCTGTTTTTCCTTGCCGGTTCTTGTTGCCGGTTTTTTGTTACGAATGGTCATTTGATTCTGCTGTTTTTTGGCTACTGATGCTTTTTGGCTGCTGACGTTTTTTGGCTGATTGTCTGTGCTGTTTATTTTCGGGCCCTGCCCGTTTTCGCTTCAGTTCTTGCGCGTGTGGAGGTATTTGACATGGCGCCTATGTGTGTTTTTTCAAGAGGGGGCTCGTTTGTTGCCCTTGGTTTGCGTGCTCTGCATAAACTCGGTGCTCTGCATAAATTCGGTGCCCTGTATGGGCAACGTAGTCTGCTGACCTTTCTTTTCCTGTTCTTCCTCAGTGGCTGCGATAACGGCGGGAGCAGTCACCACGGTAGTGCCAATACCCCGACGGTGGTCAAAACCAATGCTGTGAAAGGCATCATGGCGGGGGCGAACATTGCGCTTTTCCACATTGATAACGGCAGCAAGGGCGCGCAGATCACCGCGACGACCAGCAATGCCGAGGGCGAGTTCACCCTGCGGGTACCGGCCAGCGAAATTGGGCCGTTCCTGATCGAGGCCACGGCCACGGGCGAGACGCGGCTGCGCTGCGATGTCGTGGCAGGCTGCGGGACCGGCAACGCCGGCAGTGCCGACGACAGTAACGCCGATGGGCTGGCCAACTATGGCGAGTTCTACCCTTCCCCGACACTGACGCTGACCGCTGTGGCCGCCACGGCGGCGGATCTGGGCAAGCTCTCGGTGACCCCACTCACCCACCTCGCCACGCGTTACGCGGCGACCTTTCCGCAGGGGTGGGACAGCCTGAGCATTGCCCTCACCTACTCCCAGCTGAGCAACCTGTTTGGCCTGGAAACGGATATAAGTGCCCTGCACAGCTTTGATATCACCGATGCGCCTTCCGGGCTGACTGACGCCCAATGGCATTACGCGATCCTGAATGCGGCGTTCGCGGCAGTGGCCACCGGCGGTGCCGGCGACAGCGAGCTCGGCAGCTGGCTGGATCAAGTGGCGGATACGTTTGCGCTGCAGAATGGACAGTTGCTGGCGCGCCATGATGAGGGCGGCCTGTTCAGCGCTGAGGATCTGGCCATCGCGGCACGCACGATCGCGGCACGGGCCAATCCGGCGGTCGATGCCTATTTCGCGCGTCTGTTGCTCAACCTGCGGGCACTGCCACCCGGCGCGCTGACGACTGCCCGCCCGTCTCCCGGCATTGGCAATGCTACCCTGGACAACGTAAACACCTTCCTGGATGACTGGCGGACCTGGCGCGACGATTTGCCCCTGCATGGCGACGGTACTCCCTTCACCGGGTTGCAGGCCGATTATCAAGAGCATCTGCAGGCCCAGTGGACGCTGACGCAGATTCTGGCCAGCGCCAGTCAATACGCACCCTATGCCGCTGCCCCTGATCTGGTGCTCAAGCAATATTGCGACACGCTCGAGAGCACCTTTTATCGCACGCTTTGCAACTCTTTGCTGGAGAGCAAAACCATCTGTTTATTGCCCCTGGCGATCAATGGCGAATCCTTTTGCGAATATCTGACGCACTGGCGTGTACCGCTCAACAATGGTTTGATTGCCTCGGTGGATATTTTCGCCCAAACGGCTGAATTGAGTGGCACTGTCGATGGCCAGGTCATTGATCTGCATATGGTGGCCGAACAGAGCAGTACCGAGCAGATAACGATGACCATCAACGGCAGCATCCAGGGTGAGCGTTACTCATGGACAGTCATGAATGGCACCAGCACGTTCAATTACGACACGCCGCTATCGTCCAGCAACTTCCAGTTGCCCGACGCGCTAGTGGCGGATCTGACGCTCCACTATTCTGCGGTGGGTCAGACTGGCGGCCATGTCGAAGGCGACATGAACGCCAAGCTGGACGTTACGCTGGATCCCTGGCGCGCCATCGACTGGGAATCCGATATCAACACCGCCCTGCCCCAGGTGCCCATGTCGCTGGAAATGAGCGGCGATTTCACCCGCCCCTATAACGGCAGCGGTTATGTGCTGTTGCAAGGTGGAAGCCAGCACCTCATGGAACTGGGGCTGCCCTACCAGTCAGAGAACAACGGTTTGCTCGCCCATGTCAGACTGGGAGGCACCGTCAGCCAGTGGCAAAGCGGTCTGCTTGACGTGAAAGTCGACTGGGATGAACACAGTTTGGAGGCGCGTTATCGCAGCGGCCAATTGACACTGCTGAACGCGCACGGCATTCGTTTGCTGATGCCTGAAGGCGACGACAACAGCGGCAATCTGTATGCCGGGGAACAGCGCTACGGGCGCTTGTTTGTCGACGACGAGGTGTGGTGGATACAGCTGGGCGATAACACCGAAGAACCGCTGTGACACTCGATGACTCGATGACTCGATGACTCGATGACTCGATGATTGGCTGATTGGCATGACGACTGAGGCCGAGAGGCCTCTCGGGAAAACACCATCGAAGGATCAACGGTGTTTTCCCGCCTGGCGCGCCGATCTGTTACGCCCCGCCGAATTCCGCCTGCGGCATGACCGTTTGCATCACGAAGCCGACTTCGCCTTCCTCATCGAACAAGCGACAATGGGTGGTGCCAATGCCGTTGGGCTGCACCAGGCCCACCCCATCGAGGCCTATCCATTCGCCCTCTGGAATACGGTGTAATTGCAACGTGATATCGGCATTGATCATGCCCACGTTACCGCCGAGATTCAGCTGACCCACGCCGTTACAGAAATCCGACAACAATCCGACCCGGGTAATGGGCGTCACCGGTTCCCCGGCCACAATCTCGAGGGGAACCGTCATCCACCAGCGACCACTGCCCTGCTCCAACGGCGGGGTGATCGGCTTGATAAGCATGTGCGTGTGCAGCCCGGGCGGAATCACAATGTCTTTTTTGCCGAAAATAATGCTGAAATCCGTTGTCTCAACAAAGGCGGGCGCCGGCAACATGCGACAGGACTGCGGTGCATAAGCAGGCAGTTGAACAGGGTGAGGTTTCACCCACGTGCCGGTCGCTCGCGCCACCAACTTGTCGTTATGCCATAACTCGGCAACGTGTAATGAGAGACGGGCGCCATCACGCAATACCTGCACACGGGTCTGCAAGGGTTGGCGGGGCACAGGCCGCAACAAATCGGTGGCGACCCGACACAATTGTTTGCCGGCGGGCGCATGCTGTTCCAGCAAATGGCAGAGCAGGCCAGCGGGCGCGCCGCCGTGCAACATGTCGGGATTCCAGGGGCTGGCCGCCAACGGGGTGGGAACATGGATGGACGGGGTGGTGTCCCGGTGAAACAGGGCGTGACTATTAACAGAGGAAGTCATGGCGGGATTCCTGAACTACGACATCAGTGCCCCATGGTACCTGCTGCCACGCCACCGACAAGCGCCGAATTCGACACGTCGGTGGACATTTCGGTCAAGCGCCCCGCAGTCGGCGCGCTTGCTCGGTGGTCAGGTACGGCTCGATGGCGATCTCGGCAGGTGCCGGACGCCCGAAGAAATAGCCTTGCGCGCTGTCACAGCCTTGTTCACGCAGGAATTCGAGTTGGCTCAGATCTTCAACCCCTTCCGCAACGATACGCAACGACAGGTTGTGACCCAACGTGATGATCGACGACACGATGGCGCGATCCTGTGGTGAATTCATCACATCACGGGTGAACGAGCGATCGATTTTCATGACACTGATAGGCAGCGTTTTGAGGTAATTCAGCGAGGAATAGCCGGTACCAAAGTCATCCATCGCCACCATGATGCCGTTGTCGAGAAAACGCCGCAACGTCGCGACCGCTCCCTGGATATTTTGCATGACCAGGCTCTCGGTGATTTCCAGACCTATGTTGGCCGGATCCACACCTACCGTATCCATGGTTTCGATGACGGATCGATACACATTGTCATGCTGGAATTGTTTGGCGGACATATTCACCGCGACGTACAGGTCTTCGAAGCCTTGTTCCTTCCAGGCGCGAGTTTGTTGGCAAGCGGCGCGCAGCACCCACTCCGACAAGGGAATGATCATCCCCGTTGCTTCGGCGACAGGAATGAAAATGTCCGGGCCGATAAAGCCCATATCTTCGGTATGCCAGCGCAGCAGGGCCTCAAAGCCGAGCAATTTGCCCGTGCCCAATGCCGTGATGGGTTGGTAGTAAAGCTGGAAATCCTCGTTTTTCACCGCATGGCGCAGACGCGTTTCGAGCGAGAGGCGATGTTTGGCCAGACGCTCGAGCGCCGGCGTGAAAAAATGGAAATGATTGCGACCACTGTCTTTCGCCTTGTACATCGCAATGTCGGCGTTACGGATCAGGATGTCTGCCGACTCGCCATCATCCGGATACAACGCAATGCCGATGCTGGAGGTGATATGGAATTCATGCTCGCCCACCAGATACGGGCTGCGGAACACATCCATGATGCGCTCGGCCAGACGAACGACGTTGGCGTGACCTTCGACATCCTCGAGCAACAAAACGAACTCGTCGCCACCGAAGCGGGCAATGGTATCGTCATCCCGCAGCACGTCAGCCAGCCGCAATGCGACCACCCGGAGGAGCTCATCGCCCACGCCATGGCCCAGACTGTCATTGATGGTCTTGAAGCCATCCAGATCCAGGTACAGCACCGCCAACTTGCCACCGGTACGCTGCAGTTTGGCGACGCCGTGCGCGAGCCGGTCATTGAACAGGTTGCGATTGGGCATGCCGGTCAGGGAGTCGTGATGCGCCTGGTGGCGGATGCGCTCTTCCTGTTTGCGGCGGTCGGTGACATCGCGGAAGCTCCACACCACGCCCACGACCGGGTGATGGTAGGCAAACGCCTCAATGGCGCGGCCATCGCGCAGGGGATATTCCTGACCGACGGTAACGCCGACGATCACGGCGCGGGCCCGATGGGCCACCAGCGTAGAAGGTTCCCAAAGCTGATGCTGGATAAGGCGGAAAACGGCATCAACGTCAGCGTTTTCGAGCTGCACGGGCTTGAGCCCCCACAGCGAGAGGAAATTCGGATTACAGAAAGTGTGTTCGGCATCTTTGCCAATCACCCACAATGCTTCCTGGGTCGATTCCAGGGTGGCGCGCAATACGTCCACCGAGGCATTCAGCGATACCTGAGTCTTTTCCAGCTTCTCGACCCGATCTTCGAGCGCCAGCGCCTTCTGTCGGAGATCGGAAGTTTGCTCGGCGTGCGAGAGCTCCATCTGGCGCCGATCGGCGTCGACATGGTGATAGGTGCGTTCGATAGACGCAAAGAGCTCCCGCATACCTTCCGGGATGGGCTGTCCCCAAAGTCTTTGCAACTGCGAATCTAGCAAACGATGCATAGGCACTAACCTGCTGAACTGACGGCTTTTGGGTCGAGTCCGGCACCTGCCCCGACCGGGCTATGCACCAAGCCAATAGGGATACGCAGAACTGACAGTATTAAGCGTAGACAACCCTGCCGGAAACGCGTTGCCATTCAACGCCAAGATCGTGTTTGCCGTTTTCCGGAAAAGGGTCTATTAAGGAGTAGGAAAAGCCCTCGCGCATAAGCAAAAAAACTTACAAGATTAGGTTAATCCATCGATGCCCTTGACCGCCCGCCTCTGCCGCTGGTGGCGCTCTCTTCTTGCTTGGGCGCCGGGCAGGCTGTTTGGAATCGTCTGGCTAACCGCCGCACTCAGCGGACAGCTTCACGCCGTTCAGCTCGATCCCCGCAGTCCCGTGATCGATCTCGGCAGTGCACTGGACTACATCGAAGACCCGCAACAGCGTCTCACCCTGTCTGACCTTAAAGCCCTGCCGACCACGCAATGGCAGCGCAATGCCAACCCCATCTTCAACGCCGGATTCAGCACCTCGAATTTCTGGTTCCGCATCGAGCTGCAAAACAGCAAGGTCAGCGATGACCAATGGCTGCTGGAAATCGGCAACCCATTGCTCGATCACATCGATGTGTATTTCGTCAGGGGGGACCGCATTCTGGCGCCGGTCAGTCTGGGCGATTCCCTGCCATTTTCGGCCCGGCCGATCGATCATCGCAATTTCCTGCTGCGTCTGCCGCCCATTGGCGAGCAGGAAACGCTGACGCTGTACATCCGTTCCGATACCTCGGGCACCATGCAGCTGCCGGTTCGGCTCTGGCACAGCGATGCGTTCATCGAGCATGAGCAAGTGTCACTGATGTGGCAGTGCGTGTTCTACGGCATCATGCTGGCGATGGCGGTGGTTAACCTGTTCGTGTATCTCGCCACGCATAACCGCAGTTATCTCTATTATGTCGGCACGGTGATGTCGCTGCTGCTGTTCCAGGCCACGTTGCATGGTTACGGCTACCAGATGTTGTGGCCCGACAATCAATGGTGGCAGGACAAGTCGGTCGCGTTTTTCATTGCCTGCGCCAGCGCGTTTTCCATGTATTTCGCCATCAGTTTCCTGAAGCTGAAAGAGCAAAAGCCACTCTACTATTATCCGTTCGCCCTGTTCGCATTCCTCGGCAGCTGTGGCGTCGTATTCTCGCTGGTGTTGCCCTATGCCCTTGCGCTGCGTTTTGCGGTGGCCGCCATTGCGCTTGGCAGCCCGCTTTGCATCTTGATTGGTGCCCTGTTGTTGCGCAACGGCTTCATGCCGGCGCGTTTTTATCTGCTGGCGTGGACGATGCTCATGGGCAGTAGTGTCTTTTTGCTGGCGAGTAAAACGGGATATCTGTCGGTCTCGTGGCTTACTGAAAACATCCAGCAGATCGGCGCCACCCTGCAGGCGGTATTACTGGCGTTGGCCCTGGCCGACCAGATCCAGCAAATGCACCGGGAACAACTGGCCGCGCAAGATGCCCAGTTACGGCACGAACGCGAGATCCGCGAATCGCAGGAACGCGCTAACGCCCAGCTTGAGCGTCGCGTCGACGAACGTACCCGCGAATTGGCCGACGTGATACGCAAACTGGCGGATGCCAACGAGCGCCTCGCCAAAATGAGCATCGTCGATGAGTTGAGTGGCCTGAATAACCGGCGTTACTTCAACCAGAAATTCGAGGCGGATTTCAAGGCCGCTTATCGTGAACAGACACCGATCGCCGTGCTGATGCTGGATATCGACTTCTTCAAACAGATCAATGACCAGTATGGTCACCTGGTGGGGGATCGCTGCATTGCCCACGTGGCCGGCATTATTCGCGACAGCGTGACACGCGCGTCAGACATCGTTGCGCGTTATGGCGGCGAAGAATTCGTGGTGGTGCTCTGCAATACGCAAGCGGAAGGCGCCTGGCACGTCGGAGAGGAGATTCGCAAGCGGGTGGAACAAACCCCGCTGCAATGGCGCAACGAATCCATACCGCTCAGCATCAGTGGCGGCGTCGCTGCCGTGATTCCCCCACATTACAGCGCCATGATGGTGTTGCTGGACAAGGCTGACAGTGCGCTCTACGAAGCCAAGCAATCCGGTCGGAATCGTCTGGTGATCGCGCCCAAAATGCCGTCCATGGAAAACAAGATCAAGAACAAATCCTGACGCCGGTCAGTACGCGACGAGCGACACTTGCCTGTCATCAACCGGCTTCGCGGTCAACGTCTTCACTTCTTCTTTGGGATAGACCAGTCGGGCGATGGTGCTCTTGCCCTTGGCATCATTGAGATTGGTCATGCCTTCGAACTGAAGCAAATGGCGATCTGCAACGTCATAGGTCAGTTGCACCGTTCCGACGAACAGCCGTACCAGCGAAGACACCGGCTCCATCTCCAGCCGCAACTGCCCGCCACCATCCCTTTGACGGACTTTTTTCGGCGTCACCTGAAAAGCAAAATAATCCTGTTCAATCGGCGCAACAAACTGGAATTGCAGGGTCTTTCCCGCCAGCAATTCGTTCCAGTGCGCCATCACGAATTCGTTGAAGCCACCGTCGATCACCACCGGCGCCGGCACTTTCAGCGCGCGGGTTTTCACGGGCTGATCGGCATTGCGGCGCGCAGTCACCCGCACGTGCTTGCCATCGAGCGATGCGCCTTCCTGATAACCGTCGCGCAAATCCTTGAGCAGGAAATCGGGCGCCAGGCGATTCTTGCGGAAATCCATGGTCTTTTCGGCCAGCAATTGTTTATCGGGACCAAGATAGCGCACTTCGGAACGGGCAATATTGCCGTCTTGCCAGGTTTCCCGATGCTCTTCGGTGTACAACAGGGTATTGGTGTCGGGCGCATAGGCGAACGCCCGTCGTAATACTGTCTGTTCCTCTGCGGCGACGGGGGCCGACAATGCCAGAGACGACATTACCAGAGAAGACAACACCAGAAACTGCAGCACAAGAGACGACAACCACGAGGATACACTCGGCCCGACCGGCCTTTTCAGCGCGGTGTGTCGGCGGATGTTCCTGAAAATGGCCTGATCAACGCGCATGGGATACCTCCGGCGACAATTCATATTGCAATGACGGGCGCTGCCCCATCCAGATCAACAGCGGCAACAACACCGACCAGGTGGCGGCATATACCGTCAGGGTAAAGCCCAGGCCCAACGGAAAGCTCACGGCACCCAACTTGGCGCCGCCCCAATACGACAGCGGCCCAAACACGCCGCCCAGAACAAAGGCCAATCCGAGCCGCCCGCGCAACCAGCGGAAGCTCAGCGAGAGCGTCGTGGCAAAACACATCCAGACCGCCACGAGGTTGAGCGAAATCCCCGTGTCGACCGCAGGAAACTGTAGCAGCCCTGCCCATGCATATCCCACGTCCACCGCCATTCCCAAAGCCGCCAACAGTAACGTCTGGTGCGCAAAGCGGCGGGGTTGCAACGGCCAACTTAAGTGGCCTACCCAAAACAGGATGGCCAACACCAGGGCCACGAATCCGGGCGACCACAGACAGGCAAACCACAGCAGCTGGAAGCCCAGCGCGTTGTACAGGCGGCTATCTATACGGTGCATTATCAATACGATGCATGAGGTTTATGATCTGGCCGGTGACAGCGACTGGTTTAGCAAATTTTGCCGTGTTGAAGCAAGCACCACGCGATCGACA
>JBPOHS010000210.1:0-17380 GCA_052035295.1 Pseudomonadota bacterium | reverse complement strand
TGTTGAGTGGGTCATAACGACTGTCATGGTCGGCGTAGAATTGCGCAAAAATCGCATCACCGTTACCAAGAGCATGCAGCCCGTTGATCATCAGGTAATAATTGTGTGCCCCCAGATCCTCGCGCTCTGATACCAGCGGTTCCACATTGTCTGGAATATTGATATCGGTGTGCTTGTCGGTTTCGGTGACGGCCATGTCCAGCGTGAACTTGTCACTGGTCGTGGGTTTCCAGTCCAGTCTGGCACCTGCTTGCGATGCAACATAGTCATCGTTGCCTGCGGTATCACCTCTGGATAAAACGCCTTCATCCACCCTACGTTGCTGCACATTGACCCGTCCAGTCAAGGCTTCATGGCGAAATCCATGACGTGCCCTGGCAAACCCGCGTTCCTCATTGCCGATCCCGGCAACGACATGGCTGCCCACGGTTTGTTCCGTGTCATAGGTAATGATATTGATGACACCGTTGACCGCATTGGACCCCCACAAACTGGCCCCGGGCCCACGAATGATTTCAATGCGCTGGATGTCATCCAGGGGAGGCATCTGCGCATCCCAGTAGACGCCGGAAAACAGTGGGGTGTAGATACTGCGGCCATCGATCAGCACCAACAGTTTGTTGGCAAATTGGCTGTTGAACCCGCGGGCACTGATTGCCCACATGGAGGGATTGATGCGTGCCACTTCCATGCCAGGGGCTTGGGCGAGAATTTCCGGCAGATTGGTGGCAGCCGTGCGACGTATATCTTCCTGGGTGATGGTGTATATGGCCGCCGCCGCGCTATTGAACTTCTGCTCACGCTTGGACACGGTGGTGACATTCATGTCCATCAACTGCTCAAGCTCCATGCTGGCCAAATCGCTGCTGGCGAGCAGGTTGCCAGAGCATGGCAAGAGTAAGAGACCCACAAAAAAACGAAATCGCATCTGACTACCTGGCTTGCCCCGCGATCGGGGCCTGACGAGCATGGTTTCCTGCGTCCATGCATGTTCCTTGGCGCATCCTGTGCCACGAACAAAATTTTGCCAACAATAGCAGAAAACGTGCGCCCGTCAGAGTCATCCGGGTGGGTCGGCGTGTTTTCTTCTGCTTTTGTTGGCCGAAATCAATGGTCAGGTGCCTTGGGTCGCCAGGCAGATGCCGTCCCAGGCGACTCGTGCCAGGTGATCAATGTGTTCCTCGGTAATCACATACGGTGGCATGAGGTACACCACCGATCCCAGTGGGCGCATCAGGGCCTGGTGCTGCAACGCGTGCTGGTAGACCCGCAAGCCACGGCGTTCTTCCCATGGCCAGGGCGTCTTGCGGGTCTTGTCCTTGATCATTTCGATGGCGAGGATCATCCCGGTCTGGCGCACTTCGGCGACATGCGGGTGATCGACAAAATGCGCAGTGGCGTTGGCCATGTGGGCGGCCAGCCGCCGATTGTTCTCGAGGACCGGCGTCTGCTCGAACAGTTCCAGCGTTGCCAGGGCAGCGCTGCAAGCGAGCGGATTACCTGTATAGCTGTGGGAATGCAGGAAGGCCTTCATCGTGGAATATTCATCATAGAAAGCGTCATAAATCGTCTCGGTCGTGACCACGACCGACAGCGGCAAATAGCCTCCGGTGAGCCCTTTCGACAGGCAGATGAAGTCGGGCGTTATTCTGGCGTGCTCGCAGGCAAACATTTTTCCGGTGCGTCCGAAACCGACGGCAATTTCGTCGGCGATCAAATGAATACCATATTCGTCGCATAACTCACGCAGTCGCGAAAGATACGCAGGATGATACATCCGCATGTTGCCGGCACATTGCACCAGCGGCTCCACAATGACAGCGCAGACTTCGTCATGATATCGGGCCATCAGGGCTTCCATTTTCTCGCATTGACGCAGGCTGTAACTCTCCCATGATTCGCCATCCTCCCGGTTAAAACAGTCGGGGGAGGGTGCCGTAATCGGCGTCATCAGCAGCGGTTGGTAGGTTTCTTTGTATAGCGTGACATCCCCAACGGCAAGGGCGCCGAGTGTTTCGCCGTGATAGCTGTTGCCCAGGGTGATGAAGCGGGTTTTATTTGTCTTGCCGATATTGCGCCAAAAATGAAAGCTCATTTTCAGGGCGACTTCTACTGCAGATGAGCCGTTATCCGCGTAAAAACAGCGTGTCAAACCAGCAGGAAGACGGGCGACCAGCTTTTCTGACAGTTCAATGATGGGTTCGTGGGTAAAGCCCGCGAGGATCACGTGTTCGAGTTGATCGACTTGTTTCTTTATTGCGTTACCGATGTGGGGGTTGGCGTGGCCAAACAAATTGACCCACCAGGAACTCACTGCATCAATATAGCGATTGCCATCATAATCTTCGAGCCACACCCCTTCTCCACGACGTATCGGAATCATCGGCAGCCACTGGTGATCCTTCATCTGTGTGCAGGGGTGCCAGACATGCTGCAGGTCTCGCCCCTTGAGTGTTGCGTTATCGGGTTTGGGCTTCATGCATTGGCTCCTTCGGTTTCCGTGAGCGGGATGCCGGTCAGTGGGGAATGACATCGGTGGTGCGCAAGATGCCGATGACCCCCACCATGATCCAGAAGACATTCAACAAGGTATAAGCGTTATCCCGCTTGAGTGCCGAGCACCATGACAGCATGATGGCGTCGATGGTATTGAATATCCAGACGAACAAAAAGGGGCTCGCCGGCCCCAGCCAGCTCACCAGCGAAAAACTGAATATGCGCATCAGCACGCCAATCATTTCAATGGTACGGATATTTTTGAGTACAAACAGATTCAGGGGGCGCAAGAACGACATGGAGCTTCTCTTCGGGGTGACAACAACGACTGGGCGCCAGTATGGCGAAGTTGCTGCTGGCGGCCAAGAGTCCCTGGCACAATGTCAACTGGGCGACAAATGGGCCAGTCACTGGTTGCAGGGCATGTTTCCAAACTGCTAAATTGGGTTATCCAATATGGAGAATAAAAAATGACCACCTGGAATGCATTGTCGGCCTCACCCTGGCGCAAGAAAGTCGATCACTGGCTGGGCTTTGAAACACACAAGCTGGCGTTCCACCGCCGGCCACCGGCTGCCTGGCAAGGTGATGGCCAGTGCTGGGTGGGCGCTGCCGCAGTCGACATCACACCTCCTCCCGGGATTCCGAAGGGCGGGTATGCCAGTTGGGCGCGCACGGGCAATGGATTCCGTACCCGTCTCAAGGCGCGTGCATTCTATCTGAAAGATGCGCGGGGCAGCGCAATGCTGATCCTGCAAGTCGATTTGCACGCAGGATCTGCCTTGCTGCGTGAGCAGGTCGCCCAAGCCGTGGCGGCGGTGACCGACATTCCCCAGCACGCCGTATGCCTTACCTGCACCCATACGCACAGTGGCCCGGGTCAATTCATTGAAAGCAATTTCTACAACGACTTTACGTCGAACAAGCCCGGTTTTGACCCGGCCTTGTTCGAATGGCTCGGCGAGCATCTGCTGGCGGCCGCCCTGCAGGCCTGGCGTGACCGTCGTCCGGGGCGCATCGCCGTGGGCAAACGCGACATTATCGGGTTTTCCCGCAACCGTTCCTGGGCACCACATCGCAGCAACCATAATGTCGAGAAGCCGGCCGACGATGTGCAGGCCCGATTTCGTGAGGTGAACCCGTATCTGCATATGCTTCGGCTGGATGCCCGCAATAGCAACGGGGACTATCAACCACTGGCGGCCCTGTCATCGTTTTCCATTCATGGTACAGCGGTGCCGCGCTTTGAGACTACCTACAACGCTGACCTCTGGGCCTATCTGGAGCGCGAGCTCGAATGGGAAATGCGTCAGCAGCATGCCCTTGAATGGGCGCCCGTTCATGGCGCCTGCCAGGGAACGCATGGCGATGTCGCGCCAGCCGTCGAGACGGGCAAGGCCGGCTTTCCGGAAGCGCGTCGCGTCGGTATGGGGCTGGCCCGCGAGGCGATTACCTTGTTTCACTCTTTGCAGGACAACTTGCGCGATGATTTGACCGTAGGCGCCGGCCTGCGTCAGGTAGACTGCTACCAGAATCCTTCCGTGGGGGATGTGCAGTTGGCGTCCCGACCGGTCGTTGGCAATGCCTTGGTGGCCGGGGCTTATGAGAACTTTACGCCAGTGCTGTATCACGCACCGTTTTTTGGTCCTGGTCTCGGCAGTGCCCGTTTTCGTTATGACGGTGAGGAGCAGGGGGCCAAGCGCCAATTGGCCGGACCGCTACAGCCGCTGCTGCTGGAAAAGGATCAATTTCCTCATCAACTGCTTTTCCAGACGTTGCGCATCGGCAATTTCTGGTTGCTGGCCGTTCCTTTTGAAGTCACCACCGAAGCCGGTCGCCGCATGCAGCGCGCCGTCGAACAAATCCTGCCAGCGGATGCCGAAACCTGCGTGACCAGTCTGGCCAATGGCTATACCGGGTATGTCACCACGACCGAGGAATATGCACAACAACATTACGAAGGCGGACATACCCTCTATGGGCCAAATACCAATGCGTTTATCGCGGCGCATTTGCAGTCGCTGGCGCAGCAGGTGGCCAGCACGGATTCCGTTTTTGAAGGCCCCGAATGTTGGCGTTTTGAACTCAAATCGCGTCGTTACTTCCCGCAGCCGCTTGCGGTCAGCGTTAACCGCCGACAGGTGCAGCCACCCGTATGGGTGCAGGCCAGGAACGGCGAGCAGGAAAGTCGTTGGTCCTTCACGTGGATGGATGTCGATCCCGCCAGCATGGATTTCAATCGATCAATACTGAGTGTTGAAACCTGTATCGATGGTCGCTGGCAGCCCCTGCTACTCAATCGACGCCCGGTCGATGACGAGGGTTATGATCTGGCAGTCATGTTGTTGCCACGCAAATTCAATAATGAATGGCAATACGAAGGGTGTTGGTATTGGCAGGATGATGTACCGGCAGGGCGCTATCGTTTCCGGGTGGCGGCACGTGCGGATAACCAGCCCGATTTGCTGAGCAGTGAATTCCTGGTGGGGGAAGCTGCAAAGGCGGTGTCGTGAAGACACCGCCTTTGTCGGGTGTTGTCGCAATTCTCAGCGGTTGGACAGGCCGAGATTGTTCCAGATTGTGAGGGTAGGCTCTACCTGGTTCATGGTGTAGAAGTGAATGCCTGGCGCGCCCAGTGCCAGTAATTCTTCGCACAGGTTCGTGACGATTTCCTCGCCGAGCTGTGCGATGCTTTTCAGGTCGCCCTGGTAGCTTTCCATACGCATGCGAATCCAGCGCGGAATTTCGGCCCCGCAACTACTGGAAAAACGCAGCAGGTTTTCGTAGTTGGTGATCGGCATGATGCCTACCACGATCGGCAAATCCAGCCCCATTTTCTCGCAACTGTCGACAAAGAACTTGTACGCGTCGACATTGAAGAAATATTGCGTGATGGCACTGTTTGCGCCGGCCTCGACCTTGGTTTTGAACGCCTGCAAATCCGCGGTCATCGACGATGCTTGTGGATGCTTCTCTGGGTATGCGGCCACTTCGATATGAAAATGATCGCCTGTCTCCTCGCGAATGAAACGCACCAGATCACTCGCGTATTTCAGCTCGCCCATTGACGCACCCATGCCCGAAGGCAGGTCACCGCGCAAGGCCACGATTCGATTGATGCCTTCTGCCTTGTAACGGTTCAGCAGCTCGCGCAATTCTTCTCGCGTGTCACCCACGCAGGACAGATGCGGGGCGGTGCATATGCCTGATTGCTTCTGCACTTGCATGACCGTGTCGAACGTCCGGTCCCGCGTTGAACCGCCGGCGCCGTAAGTCACCGAGAAAAAGCTCGGATTGACCGCCGCCAGTTTTTCTCGCACGGCATGCAGTTTTTCGACGCCAACATCCGTCTTCGGTGGGAAGAATTCAAAGCTGAAGCGTGGTTTGTATTTTTTCTGTGTTTCCATGACTACCCCTCAAACCAAATGGGCAGCTCGCGCTGCCCATTTGCGGTGTTTTAGTACTTGTAGCTTTCCGGCTTGTATGGGCCTTCGACCGGCACGTTGATGTAGGTCGCCTGGTCCGCCGTCAGTTGCGTAATCACGCCGCCGAAACCAGCCACCATGTAGCGGGCCACTTCTTCGTCGAGGTGCTTTGGCAATACCTTAACGAACAAATTGTTAGGCTTCTCGGCAGCAGGAAGATTGGCAAAACCGTTTTTATACAAATACATCTGCGCCAGCACCTGGTTGGCAAACGAACCATCCATGATGCGTGAGGGGTGACCAGTTGCGTTGCCCAGGTTTACCAGACGTCCTTCCGACAGCAGGATCAGCCAGTCATTGTCGCCGCGGTTGCGATAAATGCGGTGTACTTGCGGCTTCACTTCTTCCCATTCGTATTCGGTACGCAGGAATTTGGTGTCGATTTCGTTATCGAAATGGCCGATGTTGCACACCACTGCACCGGATTTGATCGATTGCAGCATGAACTTGTTGCAAACGTTGGTGTTGCCGGTTGTCGTGACCAACAAATCGATCGAACCCAACAATTGCTTGTCGATCGAGGCCAGGTCGTTATTGTTAACGCCATTGATGAACGGCGAAACGACTTCGTAACCGTCCATGCACGCTTGCATCGCACAGATTGGATCGATTTCGCTGACCTTGACGATCATGCCTTCCTGACGCAGGGACAGGGCAGAGCCCTTGCCCACATCCCCATAACCGATGACCAGCGCTTTCTTGCCGGCCAGCAAGTGGTCGGTGGCGCGTTTGATGGCGTCGTTGAGGCTGTGGCGGCAACCGTACTTGTTGTCGTTCTTTGACTTGGTGACGGCATCATTGACGTTGATCGCGGGCACTTTCAGGATGCCTTTCTTGATCATTTCTTCAAGACGGTGCACGCCGGTCGTGGTTTCTTCGGAAATGCCGTGAATGCTTTCGAGCATTCCCGGGAATTTGTTGTGCAGGACTTCGGTGAGGTCACCGCCGTCGTCCAGAATCATGTTGGCATCCCAGGGTTTGCCGTCTTTCAGAATCTGCTGTTCGAGGCACCACCAGTATTCTTCTTCGGTTTCGCCTTTCCAGGCAAATACCGGGATGCCCACAGCTGCAATGGCAGCGGCAGCGTGATCCTGGGTGGAGAAAATGTTGCATGAGGTCCAGCGAACTTCTGCGCCGAGATCGACCAGTGTTTCGATCAGCACGGCGGTCTGGATGGTCATGTGGATGCAGCCCAGGATCTTGGCGCCGGCCAGTGGTTTTTCTGCGCGGTATTTGGTGCGCAGAGCCATCAGCGCGGGCATTTCGCTTTCGGCGATTTCGATTTCCTTACGGCCCCAGGCGGCAAGGTTGATATCTGCAACTTTGTAGTCGGAGAAGTTGGCTTTGGCGTTCATGTCGTTCTCTCGCTTTTGAATTTCGGAGCAGTTCGTTTGTCGGTTTGGGCCGGTGTGCAGGTGCGGGTGGAACTTGCTGGAGACGCCGTTGCACGGCGCCCGTCAATACGTCCCTGTAGGCTCGACGGCGGCATCCCTGCCGCCGACGCTCCATCAACTTCCACCCGCACCTCCAAACCTCACATCAATTCAGGTATGGTGCAAAGACTTTCCCATGCATATCGCATTCGGGGCTGTGTCGCGAACCGTTAAATAGTATTCGATTACAGATATTACAAATTAGGCCATCAAGTCGTATGCCGCAAACCGCAATCTATACTTGTATAGCTTAATTCTGCCGTTACTAACCTCTTGGACGTGAGCTTCGAGTAAACAGGTATCAGCTCAACATCTTTAGCAAGAGTAAAAGCGCAGGAGTGCGCTCCAATAAATCGACATTTCAGTGCTGCAAGTTACTTCGATGCGAAGCATATGCGGGAGGGGGAGATCGTTTCGGGAGCGTCGCCGGCAGGGATGCCGGCGTCGAGCCTACATGGATGTATTAACGGGCGCCGTGCAACGGCGATTCCAGAAACGATCTCCCCCTCCCGCGCATGCCTCCCGAAATTAAAAATCAACAACTCACAATTGAGTCATCAAATTTCAGGTTCGGGAATAGCCAATCAAATCCCTGCCGCATCCCGCAAAGCTTGCGCCTTGTCCGTACGCTCCCAGGTGAACTCCGGCTCTTCACGCCCGAAGTGACCATACGCCGCCGTCTTGCGATAAATCGGACGACGCAGATCCAGCATTTCGATGATGCCACGCGGACGCAGGTCGAAGGTTTCACGCACCAGCGCGATGATCTTTTCTTCCGACACCTTCGCAGTCCCGAACGTGTTCAAACTGATCGACGTCGGCTCAGCCACGCCAATCGCGTAAGACACCTGAATTTCGCAGCGATCAGCCAGACCGGCAGCCACGATGTTCTTGGCAACGTAACGGCCAGCATAGGCTGCGGAGCGGTCAACCTTGGTCGGATCCTTGCCCGAAAACGCACCACCACCGTGACGAGCCATGCCGCCGTAGCTGTCCACGATGATCTTGCGACCCGTCAGGCCGCAGTCGCCCACCGGACCACCGATGATGAACTGACCCGTCGGGTTGATGTGATACTGCGTGCCGGAATGCAGCCACTCGGAGGGCAGCACAGGCTTGATCACTTCTTCCAGAATCGCTTCGCGCAGATCGCCCTGGCTGATCGCCGGGCTGTGTTGCGTGGAAAGAACAACCGCATCAACCGCAACCGGTTTTCCGTTTTCATAACGCAGCGTGACCTGGCTTTTCGCGTCCGGACGCAACCAGCTCAGCACGCCTTTCTTGCGTAGCTGTGCCTGGCGCTCCACCAAACGGTGCGAGTAATAAATCGGTGCCGGCATCAGCACGTCGGTTTCATTGGTCGCGTAACCGAACATCAAGCCTTGGTCGCCTGCGCCGATTTGCTTGTCATCTTTCTCGTCAACGCCCATCGCGATATCGGGCGATTGCTTGCCGATCGCGTTCAATACGGCACAAGAGGCACCGTCGAAACCAACGTCGCTGGAGTTGTAACCGATATCGAGAATCACATTGCGAACGATGTCTTCCAGTTCGACGTAAGTCTTGGTAGTGACTTCGCCAGCGATCACCGCCATACCGGTTTTCACCATGGTTTCGACGGCAACACGCGCATATGGATCTTCTTTGATGATGGCATCCAGTACGGCATCCGAAATCTGGTCAGCCATTTTATCCGGATGACCTTCAGACACGGATTCGGAGGTGAATATGGAGTACTCGCTCATTGCTTAGATTCCTCAGAGATGAATAGGCCCTTGTGCCTGCTTGTCAAAACGCCGTACCTGTACTTGAAAACCGTTACGCAGCCCCAGATACAGGCCCTCCTGTTCGACCAGGCCCGCAGCGCTGGCCCAGTCGTTCAATTCTTCGGGCTCGAAGCCCAACCACAAATCACCACAGCGCTCGCGCGCCCATTGCTGCTCATGGCGACACAGATCAGTGACGATCAGGCTGCCATTTTCCCGCAAGATGCGCGCACTGTCGGCGAAGACATCGGCGGGCGAGGGCACATGATGCAATACCATGTTGCAGACGATGCGATCAGCCTGCAAACCCTCCCTGCACGCTTCCTGGGTATCGCCACGGATCAGCCGCACATTGCTTAGCCCGTGTTCCCGGCAGAACTGACCGGCTTTTGCCAGCATTTCTTCCGAGATGTCCAGCGCTACCACGTCATCATAACGGCTTGCCAGCGTGGCAAGGAATCGCCCGTCGCCAGGCCCGATTTCCAGTGCACTCCCTTGTCGACAGGGTGGGCACTGATCCAGTACGGCGCGCGTGCTATCAAGATAATGCTCAGGTAGCGCGATCAGCTCCTGCTGTCTATCCAGTTCATCTGCCACGCGGTTGAAAAATTCCCGGGCCGCCTCCGCGCGTTGTTCCTTGATCACGTCAATATTGTGCGCAACGGCGCTGCTCAGTGGGGTGCTATCGATGGCCTGATACAGGCTCTTGAGCAAAGCCCCCACGACGGATTGGCCATCCCCCAGCGTACGCCGGTAAAAAATCGAATTGCCTTCCCTGCGTGTGCTCAGAATGCCGGCTTTTGACAGCACTTTGAGATGATGACTCATACCCGACTGACGCATGTCGAAAATGTCACTCAGTTCCAGTACGCCGAAGGAATCGTTCTTGAGTGCCCGCACTATTTCCAGTCGTAACGCATCGCCTGCCGCCTTGCACAGCTGCGCAATGGCGTCCGGGTGCGCGGCTGTCTGAGCGGGCATCTCTGGCATCAGCACAATCAATCGATTCTCGACAATAAGTTGCAGTGGAGTGTAGCACCCCGGCCAACCTATATCAAAAAATTTTGATATAGGTTGGCCGGGGTGGGCAGAAGCTCGCAATTGAAGGGAAAAGCGGCAGAAATTGTGGTGCCGACACTTTGCTGTCCGGTGCAAGGTAGGCGACAATAGCGCGCCTTTGGCAGTGCCGCGTCGTCCGTGGCATCTGGCGGTCCCGTGTTGTTGCGGGAAAGCCGGTGGGAGGCAGCGTTCCTGAACTTCCATGCGTTTGACACCTTTATTCCCCCAAGGAGTTTTTCCGATGTCCACCCGTCGTGATCTTGCCAATGCCATTCGCGCCCTCAGTATGGATGCCGTTCAAAAGGCCAAGTCAGGCCACCCCGGCATGCCCATGGGCATGGCGGATATCGCACAGGTGGTGTGGGGCGATTACCTGCGTCACAACCCGGCCAATCCGGAATGGTCCAACCGCGACCGTTTCGTGCTTTCCAACGGCCATGGCTCCATGCTGTTGTATGCGCTGCTGCATCTGACCGGTTACGACGTCAGCATTGATGACCTCAAGAATTTTCGCCAACTGCATTCCAGGACGGCCGGCCACCCCGAATACGGTTATTGCCCGGGCGTCGAAACCACCACCGGTCCCTTGGGGCAGGGCATCGCGAATGCGGTAGGCTTCGCGCTGGCCGAGAAAATCCTCGCCGCCCAGTTCAACCGTGATGGCTACAACGTGGTGGATCATTACACGTATACCTTCCTGGGTGATGGCTGTTTGATGGAAGGCATCTCGCACGAAGTCTGCTCGCTGGCTGGCACGCTCGGTCTTGGCAAACTGATCGTGTTCTATGATGACAATGGCATTTCTATTGATGGCGAAGTTGAAGGCTGGTTCAGCGACAACACGCCCAAGCGCTTTGAAGCCTACGGCTGGCAGGTCATCCCCCATGTGGATGGCCATAACCCGGAGCAAATCCGCGCCGCCATTGAAATGGCCCGCGCCAATGCAGATCACCCCACACTGATCTGCTGTAAAACCATCATCGGTTACGGCTCCCCCAACAAACAAGGTAAAGAAGAGTGCCACGGCGCTCCCTTGGGCGACGCCGAAATTGCCTTGGTCCGTGAACAACTGGGCTGGTCGCATGCCCCCTTTGAAATCCCGGCTGACATCGCTTCTGCCTGGAATGCCCGTGAAAAAGGCAACGCTCACGAAACCGAGTGGAATGCCCTGTTCGAGCGCTATGCCGCTGAGCATGCCGAGCTTGCCGCCGAGTTCAAACGCCGCGTGGCCAATGAACTCCCGGCCGATTGGGAAGAAAAATCCACTGCCTATGTACGTGAGCTGCAAGCCAAAGGCGAAACCATCGCCAGCCGCAAGGCCTCGCAGAACACCCTCAACGCATTCGGCCCCCTGTTGCCTGAACTCCTGGGCGGTTCCGCTGATCTGGCAGGCTCCAACCTCACTCTCTGGAAAGGTTGCAAGGGCGTTAGCGAGAAAGATGCCAGTGGCAACTACATCTATTATGGCGTGCGCGAGTTCGGCATGACGGCCATCTGTAATGGTCTGTCCTTGCACGGTGGTTTTATTCCCTACGGTGCCACCTTCCTCGTGTTCATGGAATACGCCCGCAATGCCATGCGTATGGCGGCACTCATGAAACAGCGCAACATTCAGGTCTACACCCACGACTCCATTGGCCTGGGCGAAGACGGCCCCACCCACCAGCCGATCGAGCAGATCGCCAACCTCCGTGGTACGCCGAACATGTCGCTGTGGCGTCCCTGCGATGCGGTCGAATCCGCCCTCGCATGGAAAGCAGCGATCGAGCGCAAGGACGGGCCCAGTGCGTTGATCTTCTCTCGCCAGAACCTGCCGCATCAACTTCGCACCGAGCAACAACTCGCGGATGCCGCCAAGGGCGGCTATGTGTTGCGTCCCTTCTCTGCTGGTGAGAAGCACGCCTTGATCATCGCGACGGGTTCAGAAGTCGGTCTCGCCATGGATGCAGCAGAGAAGCTGGCCGCTTCCGGCAAGAACGTCGCTGTCGTTTCCATGCCCAGCGTCGATGTCTTCCTCAAGCAATCTGCCGACTATCAGGAATCCGTATTGCCCGCGAGCCTGCGCAAGCGCGTCGCCGTCGAGGCGGCACATGCCGACTACTGGTACCGTTTCGTTGGACTCGATGGCGCTGTCGTCGGCATGACCACTTTTGGTGAATCTGCCCCGGGCGATGTGCTGATGAAACAGTTCGGCTTTACCGTCGACAACGTGGTCGCCACGGTCGAAAGGCTGCTTGGCTAAGATGACCTTACGGGTCGCCATTAACGGCTTCGGCCGCATCGGCCGCAACGTACTCCGGGCATTGTACGAATCGCCCAAGGAGTACGATGTCGAGATTGCGGCCATCAATGACATCGGTGCGCCGGAATCCCTGGCGCACCTGCTTCGTTATGACACGACGCACGGTGTCTTCAGTGTTCCGGTGAGTCTTCAGGCAGGGCACTGGCTGCGCGTCGGTGACCAGGCGATTCCCCTGTTGCATCATCCTAATCCAGCCGATTGCCCATGGGCATCGTTGGGGGTGGATGTCGTATTGGAATGTACTGGTGCTTTCAGGGCTTATGCAGATTCAGCGCGTCACCTCGACGCCGGGGCGGGCAAGGTCCTGGTCGGTGCAGTCCCTTTCGACCATGCAGATGCGATTGTCGTTTACGGCATCAACCATCACATGATCAGGCCCGAGCATCGGGTGATCTCGGCTGCTTCCTGCACGACGCATTGTCTTGCCATGTTGCTTGGCGTGCTCGATAGTGCCTTTGGCATCGAGTCCGTCATGATGACCGAAATACATGCCTATACCAGTGATCAGCAGTTGCTCGACCACACGCATCGTGATTTGCGTCGTGCTCGAGCAGGAGCGCAAAATCTTATCCCGACGACCAGTTCCAGCATTGGCGCCATCCAGAAGGTCCTGCCGCAAATGCAAGGGCGGATCAGTGGTTATTCACTGCGCGTGCCAACCCTCAATGTCGCGATGGTGGATCTCAGTTTGCAGCTGCGTCATCCACCCGATGCGTCGGCCATCAATCAGCGCATGGCCCAGGCAGCGCAACAGGAATTGAGTGGGCTGTTGGGATATTGCAATGAGTTGCTTGTATCTTCCGATTTCAACCACCGCACGGAATCGGCCATTTTTGATGCCACACAAACCTCATCCTGTGGGGGATTGGTCAAGATTGCAGCGTGGTATGACAATGAGTGGGGCTATGCCAACCGGTTGCTGGACTTGCTGAGTTCGCTGGCTCCTATGAGCGATTAATTTTGACCACCACTATTTTGCATGACAGTAGTAAGAACCAAGGGAATAGAAGCATGAACGTACTGAAAATGACTGACCTCGACCTCAAGGGCAAACGCGTGCTGATCCGTGCGGATTTGAACGTGCCGGTGAAAAATGGCGTTGTGACCAGTGATGTGCGTATACGCGCTTCCATGCCCACCGTGGAATTGGCTCTCAAGCAAGGTGCCAGCGTCATCCTCATGTCGCACCTGGGTCGTCCTGTTGAAGGTGGCAGTGAAGAAGAAAATGCGCCCTATAGGATGGCACCGGTCGCCGCCCGAATTGCAGAGCTCCTGGGCTTTGACGTCCCGGTGTTGGCTGATTGGAAAAATGGCGTTGCGTCGGCGCCAGGCAAGCTCATGCTTCTTGAGAACGTTCGCTTCAACAAGGGCGAGAAGAAAGACAACGAGGATCTGGCCAAAGCCTACGCCTCCCTGTGCGACGTGTTTGTGATGGATGCTTTCGGAACCGCGCATCGCGCTGAAGCCTCCACACATGGTGTCGGCAAGTTTGCGCCGGTCGCGTGTGCTGGCATCCTGCTTGGTGACGAACTCGATGCCCTTGAAAAAGCCTTGGCCAAGCCTGGCCGCCCGATGCTGGCCATCGTTGCAGGTTCCAAGGTCTCCACCAAGCTGGACGTGCTCACTTCGCTGTCGGACAAGTGTGATCAGTTGATTGTCGGGGGAGGCATTGCCAATACTTTCCTGGCCGCTGCCGGGTTCAATGTGGGCAAGTCGCTCTGTGAAAAAGACCTGATCGATACAGCCAGGGCAATCGCGGCCAAAGTGAGTGTTCCGTTGCCCACTGACGTTGTAGTAGCAGAAGTCACCGGCCCGATTGACGACTTCATGGCTTTTGTCAGCAACGCCAAAGCTGTGGTCAAAGCAGTGGAGGACGTACAGGATAATGACATGATTCTTGATGTCGGCCCCAATACGGCAAAGGCCTTCGCCAGGATTGTCACCGATGCGAAAACGATCCTCTGGAACGGCCCTGTCGGGGTGTTTGAAGTCGATCAGTTTGCGGAGGGCACCAAAACACTGGCGCTGGCGATAGCCGAAAGTGAAGCCTTCTCCATTGCGGGTGGCGGTGATACCCTCGCGGCCGTCGACAAGTACGGGGTGGCAGACCAGGTGTCCTATATCTCTACAGGCGGCGGCGCCTTCCTGGAGTACGTGGAAGGCAAGACCCTCCCGGCGGTGGCCATGCTTGAGGCGCGCGCCCGAGGCTGAGGGTTCTGGTAGTCCGTTGTCAGTGGCGTCGCAAAAGCTGCTGACAGCGTGCGAGGTCAATATCGTCCCGAATTTAATCGCAGAGAAAAAGTTTCTGCGTCATTACGAACAGCACAACATCACCAATTACCAAGGGAGTCTCTATGGCACTCATCAGCATGCGGCAGCTTCTCGATCACGCTGCCGAATATGGATACGGCGTACCCGCCTTCAACGTCAACAACCTCGAACAAATGCGTGCCATCATGGAGGCGGCGGCCAAGACCGACAGCCCCGTGATCGTGCAGGCGTCTGCTGGTGCCCGCAAATATGCAGGTTCCAACTTCCTGCGCCACATGATCCTTGCCGCTATCGATGAATTCCCTGACGTTCCTGTCTGCATGCACCAGGACCATGGCACGTCGCCTGCGATCTGCCAGCGCTCCATCCAACTCGGCTTTTCATCGGTCATGATGGACGGTTCGCTTGGTGAAGACGGCAAGACACCTAAAGACTACGACTATAACGTCGCCGTCACTCGCAAGGTGGTTGAAATCGCCCATGCTTGCGGCGTTTCGGTGGAAGGTGAGATCGGTTGTCTCGGTTCCCTCGAAACCGGCCAAGCCGGTGAAGAAGACGGTGTCGGCGCGGAAGGTATCCTGGATCACTCCCAACTCCTCACCGACCCGGAAGAAGCCGCCTCATTCGTGAAGGATACCGGCGTGGACGCCCTTGCCATCGCCATTGGCACCAGCCACGGCGCCTACAAGTTCACCCGTCCGCCCACAGGTGACATTCTTGCGATAGATCGTGTGAAGGCTATCCATGCCCGCATTCCGAACACCCACCTCGTTATGCACGGTTCGTCTTCAGTACCGCAAGACTGGTTGAAAATCATCAACGAGAACGGTGGCGACATCAAGGAAACGTACGGTGTTCCCGTTGAGCAAATCGTTGAAGCGATTAAACATGGCGTTCGCAAAGTGAATATCGACACTGACCTTCGTTTGGCTGCCACGGGCGCTATCCGTCGCCACTTCACAAAAAATCCCGAGGAATTCGATCCGCGCAAATACCTCAAGGATGCAATGAAAGCCATGACTGAAATCTGTGTTGAGCGCTATACCGCCTTCGGCTCCGCTGGCCATGCCTCCAAGATCAAGCCGCTTTCTCTGGAGGCGATGTTCGAGCTATACGCCAAGGGCGAGTTGACCCAGAAGGTCAATTAATCCCTCAAGAGATGCTGTCGTCTGCGACAGCATCTCTTGCGCCTTTCCCGTTAAGTCTAATGGCTTGTCAGAACCCGTCATCGCGTCCAACATTAGGGAGTGCCATCAACCGGGGTTCCCATGACGCCCAACGAACCATCCGCCCTGCGAGCTTTCGATGTCGAGAGTGTGAAATCGCGCCTGCCTCCGTTTTCCTTTCAACGTACCGATTTTTCTGAGGCTTCCCTGCTTGCCTACAGGCAGTTCTATCAAATTGAATTTGAAAAGGAATTCCCGGAGCTATCGGTTTCCATAGGGGTGCGAGAGATCAGTGGGTATCGCATAGCCTTGCACCACTATCGCCAAGCGTCCCCGGTCAAAGGAACAGTGTTTCTACTGCACGGCTATTATGACCACGTCGGCATCTTCAATCATATTTTGCGGGCCCTGTTGCAGGGTGGTTATTCCGTAGTCTCCTATGACCTGCCGGGGCACGGCCTCTCCGGCGGTGACAAGGTGGCAATCCCCGACTTCAATCGCTATCAGATTATTTTCAGACATGTACTGGGGTTGTTTGGTGATGTAGCCGCCAAGCCGTGGCATGCAGTTGCACAGAGTACCGGCGGCGCCATCATCATGGACTGTCTCCTGGATCATGCCTCCAGAGGTGTGGAGGTGCCGTTCCATCGGGCTGCGTTGTTGGCGCCACTGCTTCGTCCTCGCGGGTATAGCATTGGTCGATACGTACATCGACTGGTGTCGCCTTTCAGTGATTATGTGAAGCGGGGCTTCGCTCAGAATTCGCATAGTGAGGAATTCCTCCAGTTCCTGCGTAACAAAGATCCTCTTCAGTCTCGGCATCTCTCGGCAAGATGGGTGGGGGCGCTCAAAGAGTGGGTACCTGGCATTGAGTCGAGCCGCGCTTCCCAATTTCCTTTGCTGGTTATTCAGGGGCAGCAGGATGGTACCGTGGAGTATGAGCACAACCTCCGTATTCTTCGCGAAAAATTTCCCGGCATGGAGCTGGTGTTGATACCCGCCGCACGCCATCAACTGGTGAACGAATCCGCCGATCTGCGCGGCGAGATATTCCATAGCGTGCTTAGGTACCTGGCTGCCTGATTGTGCTATCACCAACGGTCTGGGCGCCTTCAGTCAGGAGAATCTGTATATATTTCAGTCTGTTGGCGTGTTGCTTGAAGAGTTTATAAAATCTCGCCAATCTGTTGTTGACACGAAACTGTAATTCTATAGAATGCGCACCACTCCGCAGCACACGGTGCCGAACTGGTGCAGAGGGGTGGCTCTTTTGGAGCGGTGCTGAGAAGGCGCTTCGAAAAAAGAGTTGACATCGAGATGGAAAGCTGTAGAATGCGCCCCTCTCGATGAGTGAGTACGAAAGGAAAGCTGAAGCGAGACGCTCTTTAACAATTCGAAATGG
>JBPOHS010000102.1:0-4854 GCA_052035295.1 Pseudomonadota bacterium | reverse complement strand
GCATATAAGCATTGACGTCCATGGAGATTCCTGACAGATGGGCGCGATAAACCCGGCATTATACCCCGAATGGCAGGTTCAGAACAATTTGCACTGTTTTTGTAAAATGTTTTGCAAATTAGACTGCACAAAGTGCATCGCATAGTACATCGCATAGTACTTCCCAACGCACGGCAACGCTGCAGGAAAAGGCTTGATGGCATCCAACGAAGCGAAACCGTGATTTCTGTCGCTGCGTATAAGGGGGTCGTTAATCGGGGGCTCCACTCACCTGCATGAGTGTGGCGAGCTGATCTGCCGGCATGGGGCGAAAATAATAAAACCCCTGTACTTCGTCGCAACACTGTTCTTTCAGGAACATCAATTGCGCCTGTGTTTCGACGCCTTCTGCAATGACATGCATGCCGAGCTTCTGGGCGACCGCAATGATGGCCTCTGTCAGCGCCACATCATTGTGGTCTTCCGGTATTCCCTGAATGAAGGCCTTGTCGATTTTAAGCTTGTTGATGGGCAGCAGTTTCAGTGAGCTCAGACAGGAAAAGCCAGTGCCGAAATCATCAATGGTAATGATGATGCCGAGTTTCTGCAGGCGATCCAGCGTGCTGATGCAAGGTTCTTCACTTTGTAAAGCATTTTCGGTGATTTCGATTTCAAGTGATGTCGCGTCTACTCCCGTTTCCATCAGAATGCTTTCGACACGTGAACAGAAATGTGTTTTTTTGATGTGAAATGACGAAATGTTGACGGCGACAGGCACCCGCAAAATGCCTTCTTGTGCCCACTTGCTCATCTGCAAGCAAGCTTCGCGTAACACCCACTCACCAATGTCGATAATAAGGCCACTGTCTTCCGCAACCGGAATAATATCGGCTGCACCCAATAGACCCTTCTTGGGGTGATTCCAGCGGATGAGAGCTTCAAGCCCAACGATTTTTCCCGTAGCAAGCGAAACCTGTGGCTGATAGTGCAGGCATAGTTCCTGTGCCTTGAAACCGCGATGCAAGTCGTGGTTCAACGCGATGAAACGCATGGCCTTGGAAAGCATCATCGGTGTAAAAAACTCGTAGCAATTGCGGCCACGTTCCTTGGCTGCATACATGGCCGTGTCCGCCGTACGCACCAGCGTGTCGCTTTTGGTGCCGTCTTCAGGAAAAAAGCTCACGCCAATGCTGCATGAAATTTCAATGGTGTGATTTTTTATTTTAACGGGAGCAGCAACGGCGATCGTCAGCTTGCTTGCAACGATCGCAGCAGCCTGTTCATTGTCGATGGGGTCCACGACGGCAAGGAATTCATCGCCGCCCAGGCGGCCGATGGTGTCATCGGCACGCAGGCAGTTCTGCATGCGCTGGGTGATTTCCTGGAGCAGCTGGTCGCCGACATCATGCCCCAGCGTATCATTTACCCATTTGAAGCGATCAAGATCGATAAAAAAGACGGCGATGCGTTCGTTGTGGCGCTTGCCGCGCAGAATGGCTTGCGACAGGCGTTCCATGGTCAGCAGACGGTTTGGAATGTTGGTGAGCGGGTCGTAGTGGGCAAGATATTGCAACTTTTTCTCTGCGCTACGCACCGGCGTGAGATCGGTGAGAATAAGCACAAAGTGCGACACCAGGTTGCCATTGTGGCTGCCATTGACTGAGGCAATCGACAGCAGCGCGGGAAACGATTCACCGTTCTGTTTGATGATGTTGACCTCGCTCCGCCATTTTCCAGCTTTGCTCAGTGCATCTCCCAAGTGATGGAGCGTGCCAGCGGGCGTGGAGGGATCGGTAAAAAATTCTGGGGTCTTGCCAATGATTTCTTCGAGCGTATATCCAGTAATGGCCGTAAAACTCGAATTGCAGTTGATAACCTGGGAATCATTGCTCAGCAGCAGGATGCCATCCTGGGTCGCTTCAAACACAGTGGCCGCTTGGCGCAGGAAATGCTCGGTCGCCTTGCGTTCGGTAATGTTCTGAATGATTCCGACCAGCTGTGCCGTCTGTGTGGCGTCATTCATCATTTTTCCTTGCAGACGCAACCAGCGCTTGTTTTCGTCCAGTTGCGCCGTGCGAAATTCGATGTCGCAGGAAACGTTGTTGGCGACGCTATGATCAATGACACCGTTGACACGCTCGCGATCCTGTTCGGCGACCAGGGCGATGAATTCCTCACGGGAACCGCAGAATACCCGCTCGGGGTAGCCAAGAATGTGGTTGGCCTGGCCAATATAGAGTGTCTCCTGCTCGGTTTTTACTTGCCTGATTTCCCAGTCAGCCATGTTGGCCGCACTCAAGGCAAGGCGCAGACGCTCTTCGCTAAGGTTGAGGGCTTTCTCGACTTCGTAGCGTTCAAGTGCCATCTGGATCGTGGCATGCAGCTCACGCTCTGAAAAGGGCTTCAGCAGATAGCCATGAGGACGTGTGCTCTTGGCGCGTGTCAGTGTGGATTCTTCAGAATAAGCCGTCAGGTAAATAATCGGGACGCGAAATTGCTCTGCAATCAAGGACGCTGTTTCGATGCCGTCAAGAGGGCCCTCGATATGAATGTCCATCAGTACGACATTGGGGTGATGTTGCTCTACAGCGCGCAGGGCCTGTTCTGCATTCACGGCAAGCGCGGGGACTTCATATCCCAGCTTCAATAACCGTTGCTGCAGATTGAAGGCAACAATGCGCTCATCTTCTACCACCAGAATTCTTGTCGGCATGTTTATGGGGTTTCCTTGTCCATGGCATTAACCCAAACTGAAAGTGAGAGAAAAACGGGTGGGGTTGGCGCGTTCAATCGCTAGCTGGGCACTGATTTGGTCTGCCAGCAGGCTGACCAGTTGAAGGCCAAGCGTGCTGCGTTTTTCCAGTTCAAAGTCTGCCGGCACACCTGCGCCGTTATCGCTGACTGACAGCAGAATCTGAGTATCCTGTTTGAGCAGTTCAATGCGGATCTCGCCTTGTCGCCCTTCTGGAAAGGCGTGTTTAAGCGCATTGGTAACCAGTTCGTTGACGATCAAACCGCAAGGAATGGCAATGTTGAGTGGTAAAAGTACTTCGTTGGCGTTGATGGAAAAGACAACCGCGCCACTGTCGATGCCATACGATTCGACCAGAGAGGGCACCAGTGCTTCGAGCACATTGCTGAAATTGACCCGGGCGAAGTCGTTCGATTGATAAAGCGTCTGGTGTATGAGTGCCATAGAGCGAATGCGGTTCTGGCTGTCGCGTAACATTTCGAGGACTGCATCATCCTGGATGCGGGTGGATTGCAGATCAAGCAAGCTATGTACGATTTGCAGGTTGTTCTTGACGCGGTGGTGAATTTCGCCCAGAAGGATGTTTTTCTCTTCGAGTGCTGCTTGAATTTTCTGCTCTTTTTGTTTGCGATCCGAAATGTCGACAATCGCTGACAGCACTTTGGTGCCTTCATCCGATTCAAACGGGTTCAGGCCGATTTCCACCGGGAATTCGCTCCCATCCTTGCGCAACGCGTAGAGATCCCGCCCTTTTCCCATGGGGCGCGAGTGCGGGTCGGTGAAAAAAAACTTGCGCAGGCCCGGGTGTTGCGGCCGGAACCGTTCCGGGATCAATACTTCAATGGATTTTCCCAACAGTTCAGTGCGAACGTAGCCGAAGATCCGCTCCGTCTGGGCATTGACCATCTCGATAACACCATCGATATTGACCATGACGATGGCGTTGGGGGCTGATTCCACCACCTGGCGGAACCGCTGCTCCATTTTGTGACGGTCACTGATATTGCGCGTTATCTTGGCGAATCCACGCAATTTGCCTTCAGTATCCTTGAGCGGCGTCAGACTGATCTGGGCCAAAAAGCGGCTGCCATCTTTGCGTACTCGCCAGCCTTCCAGCTCAAGTGGATGTTTTTGAGCTTGCACGAGTTCCTGTTCGGCTTGTTGATGGGCGTTGTCTTCGGGCGTGTAGAATATGGCGATATGCTTGCCCAGGATTTCATCGGCCACATAGCCTGTATTGCGTTCGGCGCCGAGGTTCCATGAAATGATATACCCTTGCTCATCGAGCATGATGATCGCATAGTCCTGAACGCTTTCAACGAGCAAACGAAAATGTTCTTCGCTCTCGTGCAGCGCTTGTGCGAGGTCTCGCTGATCAATGTCGTGGGCTTCCATGTGGTGAGTACCAATAGAGAGAATGAGGATATCTGCAATGGCTTTTAATAGGGCGGGCCGAGGAAGGCGACCAAGACTATCATTGACAGTCTTGGCCAATTAGCATGCTTTGACAACCAGGTTTAAAGATCGATTTTGTTGGATAATTATCGTTTTTGGTAATAAGGATTAATTTATGCGCACTAATAGTAGACATTACAAAGATGTGAGTGTGATCTGTAGGGAAAAGACTACGCGCGATTGAGTGCTGCAATCACGGCAGAAATGGATGCAGTCACGATGTTGGCGTGAATTCCTGCACCAAATACACCGTGCTTGTTGTGTTCCGTGCTGATTTCAATGATGGCCACGGCATTGGCGTGCGCGCCTTGACTGAGTGCGCGTTCCTCGAAGGCCACAACATTCACCGGGATTTGCAGCGCATTTATCACGGCTTCAATCGGGCCGTTGCCGATTCCGTTCAGTGTTTTTCGCCTACCATCCATGGTAACGGTAATGGCAATCCCTTGTTGCTGTCCTGCTTCGTACAAATGGTGTTCGTGGTATTCAATCGGTGAGCAAATCTGCGCGTAATGGTTACCGAATAATTCCCACAGTGTATGTGCAGAAATTTCGCCACCCTGTTGATCTGTGTGTTTCTGCACCAGATTGCTGAATTCTATCTGCATGCGTCTGGGCATGATCAGCCCGTAATGATTTTCGAGCAGATACGAAATTCCGCCCTTTCC
>JBPOHS010000065.1:0-6285 GCA_052035295.1 Pseudomonadota bacterium | reverse complement strand
GCCAGAAAGCTGGCCTGGGCACGCCCTTTGGGGCTGGTGTGCGCACCCAGCCGCAGCCCGCCGGCAACGATCTCGTTGAGATCGCAGGTGACCTGCCCCTGCAGGAATTTCGCTGCTTCCGGCCCAGAGAACACGAGTGATTCGAGCTCGTTGCCCACCGCGACATACAAAGGGAGATCGCCCGGTGACCCTCCCTGTGTGGGGAGAAACGAGCGGGCAGTGGCGGGAAGTGGGATTGTGCGGTCCATCATGAATGCCTTTTCAAAAAGGGTACTAAGCCAAACCGGCGGGAATGTTGATACACATCTTACATGGCGACAGGTGGCTGGCTATAATTCGCCGCAATTTTATCTGCGATCGGTCTCGGGAGTCAGCATCATGAGCGTCGAGGAATTCAATATCGGGCGTATTCGCTGGGATTGTCGGCGTGGAATCAAGGAAGCAGAGGTGCTGCTTGCGCCCTTCGTTGACCGTTATTTCGAGTCACTGCCGGTCGAAGACAAACGTGCCTTCATCAATCTTCTGAAAGAGCACGATGTCGACCTGTTCGAATGGTTCACTTTGCGTTCCGAGCCCGAGGATGCAGAGCTGCGGCGCATCGTCAGAATGATTTTGGAGCGTTGCTCCGGCATGGTATAACGTGCTGACGGGGCCCGAGTAACGCGCTGTCAGGTGCAGAGGGCTTCATTCAAGGATGGATTTTTTACTGCGGCAGGGAGGTCGCAAGCCTATGTCTACCGTTTCAGGAATCGCCCTTTCGGGCAATCCCCCCGCAACCTCTGCCGACGCCGGCATGGATTTGCATCTTCCGGTGCGGGTCAGTCGCCAACCCCTGTGGTTGGTCTGGTCTGCCGGCTTTGTCGTGGTGCCGGTGCTGGTGTGGTGGGGCTACCATGGCTGCGCCGCCCTGCTCGGGCTGGCCGTGATCGGCGAAGCCGTGATGGCCTTCCGGCGCCAGCGCAACGCGCCCGTCGCGCTCTGTACCCAGGGCATGCGTTGGTGGCTGGTGACGCAGGATGGCGAAATGACCGGCCCCTTCTGGCTCGACGAACAAACCCGCCATGGTTCCTCGTGGATGACGCTTTGCCTGCGCGATGCCGACAAGCGCCGTCGGTATGTGTTGCTGGGTCGTTGGAGCATGGAGGCAGAAGCCTGGCGCCAGCTCATGTGGCAGGTGCTGGAGCAGGCCAGTCGTTTGCGACGATTGCGCGGCGGATGACGGTGAGCCAGTCGATCAGGGCAGCAGTATTGAATCCTGGCTTTCCGGCGTCATGTCCGGGTAATCCAGGGTGAAATGCAAGCCGCGGCTTTCCTTTCTCAGCATGGCGCAACGAATGATCAGGTCGGCCACGACCGCCAGATTGCGCAGTTCGAGCAAATCGTTGGTGACGCGATAGTTGCCGTAGTATTCCTCAATTTCTTGTAGCAACAGATCCACGCGGCGTTTGGCGCGCTGCAGGCGTTTGTTGGTGCGCACGATGCCCACGTAGTCCCACATGAAATGGCGCAGTTCACCCCAGTTGTGCGAGATCACCACGTCTTCGTCGGAGTCGGTCACCTGGCTTTCATCCCATGCCGGAATGGCGGGAATCGCCGGTGCATTCGCGATTTTGCCGGCGATGTCCTGGGCTGCCGAGGTTGCGAACGCCAGGCATTCCAGCAGTGAATTACTGGCCATGCGATTGGCGCCATGCAGGCCGGTGAAGGCTGTTTCACCGGCGGCATACAAACCTTCGACATCCGTGCGGCCTTGCAGGTCGGTCATTACGCCACCACAGGTGTAATGCGCGGCGGGGACTACCGGAATCGGATCCTGGGTGATGTCGATGCCGATGCTCAGGCATTTTTCATACACGGTCGGGAAATGGCTTCTGATGAAATCCGCCGGTTTGTGGCTGATATCGAGGTACAGGCAGTCCACCCCCAGGCGTTTCATTTCATGGTCGATGGCGCGGGCGACGATGTCACGGGGTGCCAGTTCGGCGCGCTCATCGAAACGATGCATGAAACGCTCGCCATTGGGCAGTCGCAGAATCCCGCCTTCGCCGCGGACAGCCTCCGTTATCAGGAACGAGCGCGCGGTGGGGTGGTACAGGCAGGTCGGGTGAAACTGGTTGAATTCCATGTTGGCGACCCGGCAACCGGCACGCCAGGCCATGGCGATGCCATCACCCGTGGCCACGTCCGGATTGCTGGTGTACAGATAGGCCTTGCTTGCGCCGCCCGTGGCCAGCATGACAAACGGTGCGGTGTGGGTTTCAACGTGGCCGGTTTTCACGTTAAGGATATAGGCACCCCAGACCCGATTATCGGCATGACCCAGCTTCTTGCCTGTGATCAGGTCGATGGCCACCCGGGATTCGAGCAGGGTGACGTTGGTGCATTTGCGGGTGTTTTCGATCAGCGCCTCGGAAATGGCCAGTCCCGTCGCATCGGCGACATGCACAACGCGGCGATGGCTGTGACCTCCTTCTTTGGTGAGGTGGATTTCTTCCTGGCCGCTGGCATCGGTTTCGGTGGTGAAGCGTACACCCAGATCGATCAGCCACTGAATGCAGTGGGGGCCGCTTTCCACCGTGAAGCGAACGGCGTCTTCATGGCAGATGCCGCCCCCGGCGATGAGCGTGTCCTGCACATGGGATTCCATGGAATCCGTGGCATCCATGACCGCTGCTACGCCGCCTTGGGCGTAGAAAGTGTTGGCGGCGGTCAGCCCGCCCTTGCTCATGACGCAAATGCGAAGATGGGAGGGCAGACGCAGGGCGGTGGTGAGTCCGGCGGCGCCGCTGCCGATGATCAGTACATCGTGGTGAAACGTGCTCATGGCGAAAAGGGGAATCCTTCGTCGTGGTGGGAGGGAAGCCGAGGGCAGGACTACACCTGTCAGGGCCACCTGAACCAATTGTGACTGGATTGTAACATCTGCAGTGCAGGCGGGGGAGTCGCCAGGAGAGCATCAGCAACAGACTGTTTTTGCCACATTTTCCGCAAGACGAACGATGCGGCAGTCCGACGCGCTCAGAAAAACCCCGGTCAGAAGTTGTGGTTTTGGCAGTACTCGTAGAGCGAGCGCAGCATGTCGCCCTGATTCAGCACCCCGGACAGCTTACCCCATTCGTTGATGACGGGGACGTGACGGATCTTGCCTCCCCGGGCGATGGCCAGACCTTCGCCCAGGGTGCAATCGTCGCACACGGCAATGACGGGCGTGGTCATGACATGACGGATCGGTAGATCCTGCCAGGACACGCCGTCAAAGGTTTCCAGCAGCAAACCCACGGCATCGCGCTCGGTAAAAATGCCCACGGGTTCGCCGCCTTCTTCGATGATGACCGAGGTTGAACGCTGATCATGCATTTTCTGCACGGCTTCCCGGATGGTGCAGTCTGGGGACACCGCAATGAACGTGGGCGCAACGATCTCGCAGATCAATTGATCCATGGAACTACTCTTTGGCAAATACTGATGCCAAAAAGTATAGACGGCATCTTTCGCATTTTGCGAATTCAGGCCGCGACCACGAACAGCCCGATGATGCACGCAAGACCGGCCACCCAGACCAGGCTGCGAAACGTGCCCTTGCCCGCAATGTAAAGAACGCCAAAGGCAATCCGGCTGGCGATATAGCCCATGGCCAGCAGATTGGCGGTGTCCTGTGCACCTTGCAGCATGTGCGCGATGATCACGGCAGCGGCAAATAACGGCAAGCCTTCATACCCATTGTTCATCGCCGCGACGGCCCGTGCGCGTTTGCCTTGGAGTTTTGCCAGATATTCACGTGGATTGTTGTTGTCGAAATCCTTTGAAGCCTTGGCATACACACCGAACAGTTGCGGCAAAATGCCTGCCACCAGAACACACCATAAAGCGATCGTCATCTTGTCGTCCTTTTTTATTCAATATATTGTTGGTTGGGGTTGTTGATTTGTTTTCTTGAATTCATATCAGGCGATGCGATTTGAACGCGGCGGCCGGTACCGGGGCTTTGCCATGCTTGCCAAGCGATTCGTATTCCTCAGGCGTTCCGTTGATGCCAAACAAACCGCCGGAAAGAAACATGAGCGCGTACAGTCGGCAGCGTTCCTTGTCGCGTTTGAGCAGACGTTTGTCGGTGCGCAGCATGTATTTGACGGATTCCAGGCTGGCATCGGTCGTTTCCATGCGAATGCCTCCTTCGGCATCCGAATCGATCACCAGGGTGTTGACTTGCGTGCCGGGCTGCCAGCAATGCCACTCAGGAAGACCGTTTCCGTTCGGGTTCCCGTATTTGGCAAAGTTGGTCCAGTAGTGGGCCATGGCTTTGGTGACGGCCACCCGACTTTTTTCGTTCTTCCTGGTGAAGGTGCGAAATGGGTTGAAGCGTCCTTCGATATCGCGGAAGACGAACGGGATTTCCATGGCGTGCGTTGCGCCAATCAACAGATCCGGGCGAATGAACGGAATGGCCGGGATTTCATCCCAATCGAAGCGGTAGCAAAACACATTACGTCTGCCGTTGGCGTAAAGGCGCTGCAGGGGTTCATCGACACCGACGGATTTCCACATGGTGGAAAAGAAGTGGGCGTCGATCTCGTAACGCTTGGGATCACGGATCGTTGGTACCTTGCCGAAACGCATGGTGACGTATTCGGGGTTCATCATCATGAACAGCTTCATTTCGTCACGGTTGGTGCCGATCAACAGCGGTACGTCGCTCTGATAGCGGGGGTCGCTGAAGGCTTGCAGCAGGGGAACATCCGGCAGCACCACGCCATCCTGAAACAGACGCGGTGATTCGTAAATGCCCGCATTGCCACCGTTATACATGGTGAGGATTTGCTCGGCGTCCTTGTGGAACAGGTAGTGGCGCAAAGCCTCCGGTGCCATGTCTTGCAGGGTAGCGATGGCATCCTCATGGTTGCGCGCGCGGCCTTCCGCAATCAGCAGCTTGCCGGCGATGTCGACGCTGTTGCCACGATGGCCTGCCGGGGTCTGTGAGTGAAAGTGAAAGCCTTCCTCTGCACTGACACTGGCCGTTACCGGCGACTGGGCAATCGCCTTGTGAAAAAGCCCTTTTGCCAGTGGCGACACATACAGACTCAAGACGTTCTGGCCACCCGCAGACTCGCCGAAAATGGTGACATTGTCCGGATCACCGCCAAATTGGCGAATATTGTCCTGTACCCAGCGCAGGGCTGCGATGAGATCCAGCGTGCCGAAATTGCCGGAGCGATCCTCGGCAGAGCAGCTTTCATCAAACAGGGCCGGGTGGTAAAACCAGCCGAATACGCCCAACCGATAATTGACGCTGACCACAATGACATCGTGGTGGGCAGGCAAATTGCCGGCGATGGCATACATCGAGCTAGCCCCGCCGGTATTGCCACCGCCGTGTATCCACACCATGACGGGGAGCGGTGAAACAGGGACATGTTTGGGCGCGAAGACATTGAGCGTCAGGCAATCTTCACTGCCGATGGGTTTGTTCCACTGTGAATTGGGTGAATTGGTCATGAAGCTTTTCAACTGCAGGCTCATGGCGCCAAATTGCAGGCAAGGCTTGGTGCCTTCCCATGCTGCGGGTGAACGCGGTGCCCGCCAGCGCAAGGCACCCACCGGGGCGGCGGCGTAGGGAATCCCAAGCCATGCATGGGTGGTGTCAGTGAATGAATAACCAATCACGTCGCCCTGTCGCGTGCGCCGCAGGGAGGTGGAATCCGGGTGGTGTGAACTCATGGAGGACAGTCTTCACGTTGTAGGTTGACCGGTCGGGTGTGCGTACCATGGCTGTACGGTCACTGTGCTGTCAAGTCCCTGCCTGTGTCGCGATTGCACAGGAGGCGTTATGCTTGGATGGCCTTTAAACCATTGAGGATCCTGCATGAAACTGCACACTGTGCTGCTGCGCGTCGAGCGTTTCGGCAATGCACTACCGCATCCGGCGACCCTGTTTCTGTTGTTGACCGCACTGGTCATGGTGTTGTCCTGGGTGCTTTCCGCGTTCGGGGTCAGCGTGGTGCATCCGCTCAATCATTCGGAGGTTCGGGTCGACAACCTGCTGTCGCAGGCAAACTTACACAAGTTGTTGACGTCCTTGGTAACGAACTTCACTGGTTTTGCACCGCTGGGTACGGTGCTGGTGGCAATGTTGGGCATTGCCATTGCCGAAGGCAGCGGCTTGATCAGTACGGCCTTGCGCGCCCTGTTGCTGCGGGCCCCTGAGCGGCTCGTTACCTTGATCGTGGTGTTTTCCGGCATGTTGTCGCATGTCGCCAGTGATGCCGGTTATGTGCTGGTGATCCCCTT
>JBPOHS010000153.1:0-4778 GCA_052035295.1 Pseudomonadota bacterium | reverse complement strand
CTGATATGAATCCGTTTTCCAATCGGCGGAAACGCCCGCTGCGGGCAATTGTTACGTTCACACACACGGCAGCTCACCCCGATCGGTACTGCTGCTTCCTTGTCGTTGAGATCAATCCCCACGGAGTAAATCAACTGCGAGGCATGACCGATCTCACAACCCAGTCCCACGGCGAAATTCTTCTGCGGCATCAAGAACCCACCTTCGGTGCGACTCACTGTGCGCGCGATACAGAAATACGTTTTGCCATCGGGCATTTGTGCCACCTGGCGCAGGATTTTTCCCGGCTGCGCAAAGGCTTCGTGCACGTTCCATAAGGGGCAGGCCCCACCCACCCGGGCGAAGTGGAAACTGCTGGCGCTCTGTCGTTTGGAGATATTGCCGGCCGCATCCACCCGCAGGAAATAAAACGGAATGCCTTTATTGGAGGGGCGCTGCAAGGTGCTCAGGCGGTGGCAGATCTGCTCGAAGCTGGTATTGAAAATGACCTGCAGGCGTTCGACGTCGTAACGTTCCTGCTGCGCGCGCTGAATGAATTGGGTATACGGCATCAGCAACGCACCGGCAAAATAGTTGGCCAGCCCCACCTTGCAGACCGCATTGGTTTCCGGGCTGATAAACCGTGCCCGGCGCGTAATCTCTTCCAGCAGGGGTTGCAGATCGAGCAGGCAAATCTGGTGTGCCAGCTGAAAAACGCGCTGGCGCCCCGACAACAATTTGGACAACACCAGCTGACGCGAGCGCACATCGAAGAATCGCAGCCGCTCATCATCGGCGTTGAGAACCACTTCGATACCGTGACGGCGATGAATATAGTCAATGAGTTGCGCCTCGCCACCGCCCAGCGTCATGCCTTCGCGCTGAAACAGATCCTCGGCCGCGTGATCGAGGGCATCGAAATAATTGTTCTGGTAATAAAAGAAATCCCTCACTTCTTCATAAGGGAACGGCGCCCCCTGAATGGATCGCACCGCCTCATCGCCCGTGACATCCTGCGCCAACCCCACATAGTTCTGTCGCGCCTGCACATACCCCTGATACAGACTCAGGAAATGACGTGCCATGCCGGGCGACCGGGTCACCAGCTCACGGATATCAGTCAGGGGGATTTTCTCATTGTCGAACAGCGGATCTTCGAGACACCCCTTCAGCTCTGCCATCAGGCGATCGTCTTCCTCCTCGGAAAAGTGGGTCAGATCGACATCGAGCACGCTACCGAGCTTCAGCAGCACCTGCACGGTCAAGGGGCGCTGGTCGTTCTCGATCTGGTTGAGATAGCTGGGCGAGAGGCCGAGTTTCGACGCGAGCTCCGCTTGGCTCATCGGGACCTGTTCCCGCAGCCGCCGGATCTTGCTCCCCAGAAAGAGCTTGCGCTTACGCTGTGTCATGTCGGGCCACCTTCGCCAATTCTGCAAATTTACAAGCTTTGCAAAAACTATAACCGGTTTGCGAAGGTTTTTGCAGCTCGGCACGTTCCCCCACGGCTTTTGTTGTAGAGAACCCGCATCTTTCCAATAATCCGGCGGTCGATTCACAAGATTGAAACCGGCCCTTACAAAGTTCGCAACCTTCACAAAATGTTGCGGCACCCAGACGCTTGACCGAGGCAACCATGCAAAACTACCGCGCTCCTCTCGATGACATGCAGTTCCTGTTGTTCGATGTTTTCCAGGCCCAACAGGACTGGTCCAACACCCCCACCTTGGCGAGCCAGATCGACCGTTCGACCGCTGCTGCCATGCTCGAAGAAGCCGCCAAGCTCACCCAGCAGCGCATCGCTCCACTCAATCGCCCGGGCGATGAGGAAGGCGCACGCTGGTCCGACGCAGGGGTAACGACCCCGGCCGGTTTCCGGGACGCCTACGAAACATTTCGCGAAGGAGGCTGGACGGCCCTCACCGGGAACCCAGCCTACGGTGGCCTCGGCATGCCCAAGGCGCTCGCGTTGATGATCGATGAGATGTTGTTCGCGGCCAATAGCAGCTTTGCGCTCTACCCGGCCCTGTCCGCCGGCGCCTGCCTCGCCATGGACGCCCACGGCAGCGAGGCGCTCAAGCAGCAATTCCTGCCCAGGCTGTATGACGGCACCTGGGCTGGCACCATGTGTCTGACCGAGCCACATTCCGGCTCGGATCTCGGGTTGATTCGCACCCGCGCCGTGCCTGACGAAAACGGCACGTTCGCCATCACCGGCACCAAGATTTTCATTACGGGTGGCGAGCAGGACCTCACCGACAACATTATACATCTGGTGCTGGCCAAACTGCCGGGCGCCCCCGAAGGCTCGAAAGGCATTTCCCTGTTTCTGGTGCCGAAAGTGTGGGTAAACGAAGATGGCTCTCTCGGTGCGCGTAACGGCGTGACTTGCGGCTCGATCGAACACAAGATGGGCATCAAGGGGTCGGCCACCTGCGTGATGAATTTCGATGGCGCGCGAGGCTATCTTGTCGGCAAGGAAAATCGCGGCCTGCAATGCATGTTCACCATGATGAACGCCGAACGCCTGTCGATCGGTATTCAGGGCATCGGTTCGGCCGACATGTCGTACCAGAACGCAGTCGCCTACGCGCGGGAACGTTTGCAAGGGCGTGATCCGCAACAACCGGACGCGATCCAGGCCGCAGACCCGATCCTTTGCCACCCGGATGTTCGCCGCATGCTGCTGGATATGCGCGCCACCACCGAACCGGGGCGTGCGCTGGCCATTTATCTGGGCATGCAGCTCGACCAGGCCAAACACGGCGTAACGCCCGAAATACGTGCCAACGCCGATGCCATGGTCGCGCTGTTGACACCCGTCGCGAAAGCTTTTTTTACCGACCTCGGATTGCAGAGCACGGTGCTGGGCCAGCAGGTCTTTGGTGGCCATGGCTACGTGCGTGAATGGGGGCAGGAACAACTGGTGCGAGACGTGCGTATTGCCCAGATTTATGAAGGCACCAACGGCATTCAGGCGATGGACCTGATCACGCGCAAAGTGTTTGCCAACCGGGGGGAAACCCTGCAGATCCACCTCGCACAGATGCGCGGCTGGATGGAAGGCCACTCAACATCAGCGTTATCACCCCACATTGCCGCCCTGCACCGCAATATCGACAAGCTGCAGGCACTGACCGAACGTCTGATACACAAAGGCGAACAATCAGTGCTGGAACTCGGGGCCGCCGCGTGCGATTACCTGCATGTGGTGGGTTATGTGACGTATGGATACCTGTGGTTGCGGATGATGGCGGTGGCTGCCACAAAGGACAGCGATTTTGCACGCACCAAGCTGAAGACCGGGAATTACTATTTCCAACGGATATTGCCACGGGTCGACAGCCTCATTGCGACCATCGATTCAGGCGCGGGTGACATCATGGCGTTTTCGGCAGAGGAGTTTTAACCGGGCCGAAGCCCGGTCAGGCGGGCGGCTGTATCAAGCCGCCTGCGCTCCCTGCTGCTGGTCCGCGATGATCTGCATTTCCCGGCCGAATTTCGCCAGCAAATCGCGGCGCTCATCGGTTTCCCACGGGTGAAAATCAGGACGGAAATATTGCAGCAAATAGGGCGCCAGCACACGCATGATGCCGTCCTTGCCCCACAGCAGATCCCGCGCCTGTTTCTTCGTTTTGTCATTCCACAAGCCGTCGGTTTTCAGCAGGTATTCCTGACGATTATGGAGTCTGACCAGCATGTCGATCGTGACAAACATCATCGCGGCCGAACGCATCAGGTAACCACCCTTCGCTTCCTGGTACAGATCGAAACACACAGCCTTGTGCTCGACTTCTTCCATTGCGTGATAGACCAGCAACTCACGAAAGGGCGACGCGGCGTTTTCGATCAAATCCGGGCGCTCATAAATAAACAGGTGGGCCATCGACGCCGTAAAATGCTCAGAGGCTGATGTCATCGCCAGGCGCAATAGCGGCGACAATTTCTTGCGCGCCCACTGATTGTCGAATTTCAGTTTCTTATCGAAGGCTTCCATGGCCGGGTAGCCCATCTCGATGAGCGCCGAGGTCCATGCATCGTGCTCGCGACCATGCATGGCTTCCTGACGAATGAACGCCTTGTTATGGCACCTTACATGTGACGTTTTTTTTGCTTGGGCAAGAGATGCCCCAAAAGGCTTCTGTCAGATTGGCCCACTCGCACAACATATCAGCACCCCTCCCTGCTTTAGCCCGACCAACCTCGAATCCCAAGCGCTGCCATAGCTGGCACAGCCGCAAAAATGGCAATTGCCAAGTCCTTGCGAATTGATCAAGACTACAAAAGTGTGCAGCACAGGGTACTGTAATGACCAACAACGCACTTCCTGACATCGACAACGATCGCTGCACGGGCTGCGGACGCTGTGTGGCCGCCTGCCCTCCTCACGTTCTATGGCTGATCACGGACACGCCCACCGGCATGGGCCGCAAACACGCCCATCTTCACGCTCCGACAGGCTGCACCGGCTGTGCGCTGTGTGCATGCGCCTGTCCGTTTGACGTAATCACGATGCGAAAGACAACCCCTAACAAATAAGCGGGATTTAAGAGCTAATCGTATTTTGGGGTAGGGGGCGTCACCGCCATTTCGCACTTTTTTGATGCCATTTTCTGCCTAAAAGCACTGGCAGTGAGCATATATAGACCACGACGCGGGGCAAGCGCCCTGTTCTCGCCTGGAACGAATCTTGCTGGAATTTTTCGCAACTTATGAACACTAACCCATGTTTTTCACCCCCGCACGGGACGACCCGCTTGCGGTGATTTTCATGGCGGGACGGCCCGCACCCGGCAGTCATG
>JBPOHS010000105.1:0-24069 GCA_052035295.1 Pseudomonadota bacterium | reverse complement strand
GGATATCGCTATGAGTTCGAAAATCAAGGTATTGTTGGTGTACCCCAATATCTGGTCCGATGTCTTTCCCTTGTCCATTCTGATTTTGTCGTCGGTACTCAAGCAGCAAGGGTTTGAGGTAAACGTGTTCTCTGCGCTGCACCGTCGCAGGGTCAATTCCATGCCCAATACAGTCGTGAGTGAGGGGCCACTGGCCGAAGACCTTGCGGCGTTTCGTGAGGTCATTCGTGAGTATCAGCCCGATGTGATTGCCCTGTCTGTGGTGGAAGATGCTTATCCGCTGGCGGTGCAGTTACTGAGTGACTTAACGGGCTACGGCGGCGTGGTGATTGTCGGGGGTGTTTTTGCGACCTTTGCGCCTGAAAAAGTGATGGCTCATTCCGCGGTGGATGCGGTTTGTGTTGGTGAAGGTGAGCGTCCCCTGACAGAACTCTGCCAACGGCTGCAGAATAACGCCCCGCTGCAGGGTATTCCAGGGTTGTGGATCAAGGGGGCTGACGGGTCCATTGAAAAGAATCCGGCGGGTGCGCCGATGGACCTGGAAGCGCTTCCGGCACCGGATTACGGGGTGCTTGACCGACATAAATTTACCGGCCCGGTGCCCTTGATTGCGCATCGGGGGTGCCCCTATCCGTGCACTTTCTGCAATTCGCCAGCGCAAGCACGCATTGTTGACGGGAATTCAAAAAAGCCTTTTTTTCGTAAACACAGCATCGCCTCACTGCATCGTGATTTACAGGTGCTGACCACGCAACATGCCGCGAAAATCAATAAAGAAGGGCTCTATTTTTGCTCGGATACGCTGTTGGCGTGGACGCCGAGTGAATTTGACGAGTTTATTGAAATGTATTCCGATTTCAGGATTCCCTTTATTTGCCACAGCACGCCAGAAACCATTTCAACGGAGAGGATAGACAAGCTGGTGGCGGTAGGGTTGAAATTGATGAATATCGGCATCCAGCATGGCAATGAAGCGTTCCGTCGCGATGTGCTCAAGCGCAGAATGACCAATAGCGAATTGATCAAGCGATTTGAGATGGCATCGGGGCGTGGTGCCTGGATCAGCGCAGATTTTATCATGGGGTTTCCAAAGGAGACCCCGGCGCTGGCCAGGGACAGCATTCGATTCAGTCGTGAAATCCAGGCCAGCGTGAAAAATTGCTCGGTGTTTGTTCCTTACCATGGAACGCCGTTGAGGGATCTCGCGATTCAGTGTGGCTTTTTGAAACCGGAGGTGCTTGCCGTCTGGAGCCCTGAGCAATCACAACTGAACATGCCCTTGTTCCCGCAAGAAGAGATCTCGCGACTCATGCAGGAATTCAAGCGTAAACGCAGTCACACGAATTTGCTCACCGTCGAAGCTTGATTCCCCTGATCGGTAAGCCGACTTTCCACTCGGCTTGGCCCGCGACTTGCGTGCGCCTCGAGGGCCGCCGGTCGCTTTTCAAATTGGACCTCGACACAGACATATCGTGACTATATAGTCACGATATGTCTGTCGCACACCGTGTTGCCCGTTCCTATCCTGTGGCGGGGCGCCTTGTCTCACCGAATAAGGATATTTCATGAGCTACCTTAACCCTGTCGATACGGCCTTCTTGCGGTTGGAGTCTCCTGGCACCCCCATGCATGTGGGCGGGCTGATGGTGTTCCAGCGCCCTGCCGATGCAGCGCCCGATTATTTGCGAAAACTGCATGCGCAGCTCCAATCCGCCAATACGCCCACCCATCCGTTCAACTGCCGTATTCAACCTGACACGCTCAACAGTGTGCGCCCGCAGTGGGAGGTGGTGGAAAACCTGGATTTCGATTATCACGTGCGACATTCGGCGCTGCCGTATCCTGGCGGCGAGCGTGAACTGGGTGTGCTGGTGGCGCGTCTTCACTCTCACCCGCTGGATATGAGTCGTCCCTTGTGGGAGTTTCATTTGATTGAAGGCCTTGAAAACGGGCGCTTCGCGTTTTATTTCAAAGTCCATCATTGCGCGATGGATGGTTTGGGGGCCATGAAGCTGATAAAACGTTGGCTTTCCGTGGATCCTGCCGCTCAAACCGATACAGCGCCCTGGGCGCTTGCGCGTCCCCGGCAAAAGGCGCCGCTAGACAGCGGTAATGCCTTTCGTCGCCTGCAGGGATTTTTTCGTGATCAAACGCAAGCCGCTCGCGAATTGGTTCAGGTACTCAAGCAGATGTTTGATCCCGTCGCGAACCCTGAGGGCGGTGCACGGTCGGCGTTACACACGCCGCCGAGCCTGTTCAATCTGCCAATCACCCAGCAGCGTCGCCTGGCGACACAACTATATGATGTGGAACGTTTCAATCGTTTGCGCCAAGCGACTGGCGCCACGATCAATGATATTTCGCTGGCGATCATTGGCGCTGCGACGCGACGTTATCTGGCAGAAATGAATGCACTCCCGGAGCAATCGCTCATTGCGTCGGTGCCTTTCGGCAAGCCCCGGCCGGATGGCAAACCGGGTAACGCGGTGGCCGGGTTCGTGTGTCCGCTATTCACTGAGCAAGAGGATGCACTTGCGCGTCTCGGCACCATTCAGGTCATCACCAAGCGTACAAAAATGCATCTGAGCCGCTTGTCGATGGCGGCGATCAATCAATTGGCGCTATTGGGGCTGGTCCCGCTGATTGCCTCGCAGGTGACTGGCCTGGGCACACGGGCTCGACCTTTTTTCAACTTTGTTGTCTCTAACGTGGTGGCTTCGCGCAGCAAACTCTATCTCAACGGCGCAGCGCTTGAAGCGATGTATCCGATTTCAGTGCTGTTTGATGGTTATGCCTTGAATGTCACGATCGTCGGCTACGCCGATCGCATTGCGCTGGGATTCACCGGGTGTCGTAACGCCATTCCCAGCCTGCAGCGCTTGGCCGTTTATACCGGGGAAGCACTGAGCGAACTGGAAATGAAGGTCCTGGGTCAAACGTCCGGTGCTGCGGTGCCGCTGGATTTGCATCACGTTGATCCGGTGAGTGAGGCGCGTGACGCTGAATTGGTATAGCGGATCGCTTGGCAGACATTCTTGAAATCGCCCAAAAATACCTGAATGCAGTGACTGAAAATACGGGAGATGCGCTTGCTGCGGGCGTGTCCTGTTCCTTTCGAGGTGGCCAACGCGTGTATGCCACCTCGAACCCCGCCGCAGTACTTTACTAAACGCACTAAAAAATTTACTGCACTGCCACCGCGGATCGCGTTATTCGATAACGTTGCCCGGCAGCCAACGGTTGACGAATTTCAGACTTCAGCCCATCAGACCATTGAATCACTACGCGATCTACCTGCTTGGCTTGTGCCAAGCCAAAGGTGGCTATTGGTGCATCAAACGACAAATAACCGCCTGAAAGTTTTAGCTCACGCATTTGCTGCTGATTGTCACCGTAATACACCATGACCTTACAACCAATGCAGGAGCGGTTACCCTTTTCATCGTGTAACGCAAACGATATGCCACGAAGCGTTGTCTGGTTGATGTAGATGCGGGGTGAGGACATGATCGCGGTAGCCACGATATCAAGATCACCATCATTATCAAGATCCACATAGGTATACGCAGGCGTGTTCAGCAGTTCTTTCAAACCTGCAGGCTCAGTTGCACGCGTGAATACCTGGCCCTGTTCGTTGTGAAAAAAGACATTGCTGTGGATTTCATTCTGTTGCTCGCCAAAGCCAAAACCATTGGCAACGAGAATATCTTGCCAGCCATCATTATCAAGATCTGCCGCCTTGGAGTTCCAGCTCCAGAAGCTTTTATCCACCTGCATTGACTTGGCAACCTCCTTGAATTTGCCATTGCCATCGGCCAACAACAGCTTGTTGTTGTGCTGCTGTGGAATGTGCTCGGCCAGCGACAAAGGTGCTTGCGGCTGCGCTTCTGCCATGCGACGGCACAGCATTTGTATATCGGTAAATTCGCTGCTGATACGGTCACACAGTTGCGGATTACGGGTGTTGCGCGCAATCGCTGTGGCAAAAGCGGCCACACAGGCTTTTCGTTGTTCTGTAGAGTCGGAGGCCGAAGACGTTGTTGTGGATGCTTGTTCGCACCACTCGGGTCTTAGTTCCTTGAGTGCCTGCCAACCCTTAAGCAAGTCGTTACACTGTCGGGTGCCGTTCGGGGTGTCGATCAATTCACAATAAGACGGAGCCTCTCCTGGTCCGAACGACATGTCGGTAGTGAAGATATCCAGCTGCAGGTCATTATTGAAATCTGCAGTATCAACACTCATGGTTGTGAGTGTCGTATTCGGAATAATACCCTGTTGAGGTGTTATACGATCGAAGCCACCTTCAGGCTTGTCGAAATAATAGAGATCAGGTGCCTCTCCGTCATTGCCTACTATCAGGTCGACTCGTCCGTTATGGTTGAAATCCGAAAGCAATACCGACAGTGTTTCACCTTTCACGGCATCGTCGTCATACGTGACAAAGCCATTACCGTTATTAACCCACCAGACATTGCTTGAATGATCAGTAGAAAATTGGTTTTCTGCACCCGCTGTCCAGTTGCCCATTAGCGCATCGAGCGTGCCATTCTGGTTGATATCTGCGAAAGCAACAGACATCGTCAAGCTGGTGTTCGGGTTTTCAATGGCATGCATGCTGTCAGTTGCCCAAACGCCTTGCTTGTTCTCAACCCAGTAATTGGTACCACCATAGGTTGTGAAAAAGAGATCCTGCCAACCATCGTTGTTAATATCAACAAAGCTTACAACAAAGGTGTTCAACGGCGCTTGTGCTGCCAATGCCAATGGCTGTTCGGCAAAGTGACCATTGCCTTGATTGATGAAAATAACAGGCCCTTTGGACGTAGCAAAAACCAGGTCAGGAAAGCCATTGTTGTCAACATCACCCGACGCTATCCCTCGGCCATACTTGAATGGCTCGTAAAAATCGCTCAACCGAAAATCAAACGGCATTTCTATGCCCAATGCTTCGGCCGACATTCGAGTGAACATCGTCTTGGCATCAGCCACCTGTAAAGCCGACGTCTGAAAATCAGAATGTTCAATTAGCGAGGGCTCACCGCTACTATTCTCCGTTGCTGCCAAGGGTGTCCACGTCACCGTGGCGGTGCTGGGGCGGGGGATCACTGGCGCCTCGGCAGCAGGCATTTTGGGTGGGGCTTGCTGTGCAACTGAGGTTTCTGCATTTTCGAGGGCATATTGGGTTTTAATGCGATTGACCATGATGGTTTCGTGGCACGACGCCAACAGTTCAGCCACTGGAATCACGCGACAGAGCGCCAGATCCCCTGTGTTAACGGCATAGTCATGGCCAATTTTGGCATGGCATGTTTGCTTGGCTTCAGGTCCACTTATGAGGTCACAGGTAGAGGTGTCTTGCACTTGAGGATGCGTTACGGCGAGATTGCCTGAACGAATGTCGTTGAGCGCCTGTTGCTCACAATTTGCCTGCCAGGCGACCTCAGGGAGTTTGAGACACAATTCAGCAACCATAGCCGTCAGCCGCTCGTCGCTCACACCTTTGCCAGCCACAGAGTTTTCCTGGAAATCGAGTTGCTGTGTAATTTGTGCGGTTGCTGCCGATACCGTCTTGTCATCCAGATATTGTGCAACTACGCCGGTGGTGGTGGCCAACAATGCAACGGCCAGAAACAAGCCAACACTCAAGGCAACGGAAATACGACGAGCAATCACCATTGCCGGATAAATACTGAAAATTCCCAAGGAAAACAGTAGCGCCATACTTAAGCCTTCAGATAAGCCGCTAGCCATGAGAATCATGGTGGTGATGACATCAAACATCATCGGCACCGGCAAAAATGTGGCGACCACGCTGACGGCAAGCAAACTCAGAACGCTCGTATCGATGTTGGCCAAGGCATTCGCTGGAATAGCCTCGATCACAGTGGCACCCAGCACCCCCGCCAGCAACATTAGTGGTAACGTGGTTTTCACGATAAACCAGAGATTTCCCAGAAACGTTTTCACCACGCGTGTAGTTGCTTCGAACCAATTCCGCGCAGGTACGTCACAGGTATCATCGCCACTCCGAGACAGTTCTGGCGCCTTACCTATCGCATTAATCTCATTGAGTGCTTTTGGCAATACAAGGGCATCAGACACATAACGCTGTACCAACGCGGGCATAACAATCAAAACAACCACTAGCACGCCCGCGACTTTGAGCATTGCCATATGAAATGGAAGCAACGAAAAGGTGGTCGTCAATACATAAATATTCAGCGTGGGTGAGCTGAAAAGGGTCGCCAATGCAGTTTCGACGCGCGTGCCCGCCTTGACCATTCCATAGGCGATAGGGGTCGAGCAGTTGGCACATACCCCTAGCGGAATGCCGATAAACATCCCTTTGAGTGCGTTGAGTGCGCGAAATCGAGAGGATGGCGTAGGCGGCAGCAACCGCAGAAACGTGATGAACGCGGCAGCAAATAACAATCCAAAGGTCATCCCTTTCCAATTGGTGTAGCCCCAATTGAGTGATGACCGCCATACCCGTTCAGTGTAGGGTTGCGCGACGTCAACCTTTATCACCGTATCAAATGCAATGGCACTGATACTGGCGCGTTGTCCCATCTGAGCTTTTTGATCAAGTGCGGGGTAACGGGATTGTGTCCAGAAATAAAGGGCAAGGCACGCCATCAATAAGGCGGCCAGCGAAAGCTGACGTTTGTCGAAAGTCATGGTGAGGTCCTGCATAGGGAATCAGTGGATGCCTGCAACGACATCCTTTCTTGTACTTTGGTGCCAATCATAAACACCCTTGGCGATCACACCAAGCCTAATTGATAAAATTCGCCTGACGAACTCATTAGCGGAGGCAGCGCGCCTGTCCGGCTAGCCCAAATCGAGGTTGGTGCCAACATCAAAAAACCGAGAGCCTGCCATGCGCCCCTCCCTTCGAGCGAGGTTGAAGTGACGGTCTTGGGGTAAATGTCCGGGGGGCGGTGGCACAGGGTTTGCCACCGTTGATCCGGTAAGTGAGGCGCGTGACGCTGAATTGGCGGAGCAGATCGCTTGGCGGATCTTCTTGGTGGCCTGCCACGTATTTTGGTCGTGATGAAAAATTGATGGCATTGCGATGACAGACATTTGAGAACGCATTAACCATTGATCGCTTTGTAATATTGTCAAACGGAAAACAGCCTGTTTTGTCGCTATGCTTTATCTGTCGAAAGTCGCTTGGCGGTCTACCCTCGATCTTTCGATTAGACAATCTGTCCTGCAGATTTACACAGCGCTATCAAGGAACCCATGATGTCTTTTGCCAAGGTGTTCTCAAGATTGTTTATTCCCTTACTGATGGGGTTCGCCACTTTCTGCTCGGCAGAAACGGTGTATAAATGGGTCGATGAAAATGGCCACACCCATTTTGGGGGTCGGCCGCCAGCCCATGGAACACCTGAGAAAATTGAGTTCAAACAGCCAGTGGCACCGGTTTCCAACTCACCAGCAACGACCCCCTCTGCCTACGGTTCCCCCTTGGAAAGTGCGTCGTCCCCTTCCGGGCTCAGCATGTTTCCCCCGAGACGCGACAAATTCGCGGAATGGTGTGACAAAGACGCGGAACTTTGTGCCAGGGTGAAACAAGCGGATCGATCCTGTAGTACCTCCCTCTGCGATGACGCCATTCGAATCAGCGCTTGTAACACCGTCATTTGCAAAGCCGATCGGCTGACCCTGATGAAACAACTGGATAGCCGGATCGCTGCGGCGTCAGCCCCCAGAAGCGCCTCCACCTACCAACCTTTTCCTGACAATGGCTCTCAAACCTCGATTGAGCCTGAATTTGAAGCACTGGCCGCCAAAACCCATGGTTTGCTTACTGCTGCGGAGGTAAAGGATCTGGTGCAGAAGTGCGAAGCCAGCCGCGGCACGAATTGCCGAAGCTCTCGCTATCTCAACGAGAAAGGCTGGCAGGCATGGGAGCGCCCTTGGAGAAAACGCCAGCAATAGCCGCAGATGCGCGCCTGTCTGACTAGTCCAAATCGAGGTTGGCGAGGGCAATCCGGCATGGTACGTTGGTGCCAATAACAAAAAGCCGAGAGCCTGCCATGCGCCCCTCCCTTCGACACCTCACCTGGTCTGGCGTGATCGCCAGTGTGTTGTTCCTGCTGACGGGGTGTTGGGAGCAGCCTGCCCAGACCCGTTACATCACCGATGCGCAAGGGCGCGCCCTGATCCTGCACGGCACCAACGCCAGCAGCAGTGCCAAAGACCCAGCCACCGGGCATCTGCCGTGGATCACCGAAGAGCATGTCGAGCAGGAGACCACCGAATGGGGCTTCAACTTTGTGCGCCTGCTGATTTTCTGGGACGGTATCGAACCGCAACGCGGCGTCTATGATGAAGCGTACCTGGATGCAGTCGAAGAACGCGTCAACTGGTATACCTCGCGCGGCGCTTACGTCATGCTCGACATGCATCAGGATATCTACAGCCATGTCGTCGGTGGTAACGGCGCGCCTGCGTGGGCGGTCGTGACCTCGGGCATGGAAAAGTTCACCCTCGATTTCCCCGGCATGCCCTGGTGGGTCAAGAACATCGATCCGGCGGTCATCGCCGCCTTCGTCAATTTCTGGCGCTATGGCGAACACCATTGGTTGCAGGATCATTACGTCGGTGCGTGGGTGAAAGTGGCTGAACGCTTCAAGGATCACCCCGGCGTGATTGGCTATGACTTGATGAACGAACCCCACGCCGGCGATCTGGTGCGGGCCGCTCGCTTCACCTTCGAGCCCACCTGGCTGAAAGGCTTGTATGACCGGCTGATACCGGCCTTGCGCGCTGTCGATCAGGAAAAATGGCTGTTCTACGAGCCACAATCCCTGGCTGTGAATTTCGGCATGGCTTCACGCTTGCCGCCCATTAACGACGCCCGTGAGGGTGAGAAGCGGCTGGTATATGCCCCGCACATGTACCCCTTCGGCCTGCACGAAGGCATTCCATACAACCTCGTCGACAAACAGCAAATGCGCGACTGGAATCGCCATCGTGTCGCCGAACTCAACGCCCATGGCGTACCGCTGCTGGTGGGCGAATTTGGCGGCAGCGACAGCACGAAAGGCTTCCGCGACTATATCGACGATGCAACCGCCATGTATGACCAAATGGGCGCGAGTTGGGCCTACTGGTCGAACGACCCGGGCAGCTGGGGCTTGCTCGATGGCGAAGGCAACGAAAATCCCAAAGTCGATCATCTGGTCCGCACCTATCCACGCGCCATCGCCGGAGACCCTGAGTTCTTCCGTTATGATCAGAAAACCCGCGAATTCGCCCTGCAGTTCAAAACCAACGCCGATGTGCAGGGTGGAACCGAAATTTTTGTGCCGCAACGACATTATCCGCAAGGCTTCTATATCAGCGTGGCGGAAGTGACAGCCAATGGCACGATGAAAACGCGGGATATCGCAACGCTGAAAGCCAGTGGCGAAGCGCCGCTGTTTGATTGGGATCCGCTGCGGCAGATCTTGACCTATTCCCCCGAGAATGATGCAACGACGTATCGTCTCGACATCAAGCCCGCGACGGCCCTGACCGTGAGCAGTCGTCAGCATGTCTTGTTTGGCCCCACCAAGCCTCGGACTCCGACATTCACGCAGATATACTAAAATGCAGACGAACATCCGCTTGCAACGTCTGCAGGCGCCTCTTGAACACAGGAATCTGACATGACAGAGATTTTCGTGCTGGGCGGACATCAAAGCGATTTCGCGCGCAACTGGGCCCGCGAAGGCGCAGGGCTTAACGACATGCTGCGGGAAAGCACACTCCATGCCCTCGCCGACGCTGCCATACCCCCCCAAGACGTCCAAGCCGTTCATGTCGGCAATTTCTGCGGCGAACTCTTCGCCGGGCAAGGCTTGCTCGCCTCCTATCTGCTGGAAGCCGTTCCTGAATTGGGCGCCATTCCGGGCGCCCGCCATGAAGCCGCCTGCGCCTCCGGCTCGATGGCCCTGATGGCGGCCATCCATGCGATCAAGGCGGGCGAGTGCGATGTGGCGCTGGTCGCCGGCGTCGAACTCATGCGCAACGTCTCGGGCGAGCAGGCAGCGCGTTATCTTGGTACGGCGGCGTGGGCGGGTCATGAGGCACAAGACGCCCGTTACTTGTGGCCGCGCATGTTTTCCAACCTGTATGAAGACTACGATGCCCGTTATGGCATGAATTACGCGCATATCGCCGCCATCGCGCAAAACAATTTTGCCTGTGCCCGCAATAATCCGTTGGCACAGACGCGTGGTTGGCAATTTCCCGACGGTGCCTTCCGCGCTGATGACGCGCTCAATCCGGTGGTGGAAGGCCACATGCGGCGTAACGACTGTGGTCAGGTGACCGATGGCGTGGCCGTGGTCGTGTTGGCCAGTGCCGCTTATGTGCGCGCGCATCTGGCCGCGCGGGCATCGACACTGCCACGGGTGCTGGGGTGGGCGCAGGGCGGGGCGCGGCTCTCCTATGCGGGCAAATTGTCGGATGCCAAAGCGCAGCAGGCGGCGCCCGGGGGCTATCTGTTCCCGCATCTGGCCGACTGTTTTTCGCGGGCCCTCACGCGCGCCGGTATGGCCTCGCCGTGGGATCTGGATGCCGTCGAAGTGCACGACTGTTTTTCGATGACCGAATACATGCTGCTGGAACACATGGGCTTGTGCGGGCCCGGACAGGCCTGGCAGCTGGTGGAGGCGGGCGATTGCTTCAAGGGCGGCAAGCTGCCCGTGAATCCGTCAGGTGGGCTGATTGGTGGCGGGCATCCGGTGGGTGCGACCGGCGTGCGTATGCTGCTGGACGCCGCCCGACAAGTGACGGCGCGGGCCGGCGGCTGTCAGGTGGAAGGCGCCAAACGCGTGGCAACGCTGAACGTGGGGGGCTCGACGTCGGCAGTGGCCAGCTTTGTGGTGGGAACCGCGTAGCAATCCGTGCATCTCGATAAATCCATGCATCTCGATAGAGTGGCGAGTTTCACACTTTGTCGACGCTGTAAATTGCACGTAGAATCCTTGAGCACTGCGCACCGTTCTACTTGCGTCGTCATCCTCCACAAGAATAAGGGCACCCCCAATGAAGACACGTATTACCGAATTGTTTGGCATCCAGCACCCCATCATGCAGGGCGGTATGCATTTTGTCGGCTTCGCACCCCTGGCCGCTGCCGTGTCCAATGCGGGGGGGCTGGGCGTCATCACCGGCCTGACCCAACGCAGCCCCAAGGATCTGGCCAATGAGATCGCCAAGTGCAAAGACCTCACCGACAAGCCGTTCGGCGTCAACCTGACGTTTTTGCCGACCGTGTCCTCGCCGGATTACCCGGGCTACATCAAGGCCATCATCGAAGGCGGTGTGCGCATCGTCGAAACCGCAGGCCGCAGCCCGGAAGCCTATATGCCGGTGCTCAAGGAACACGGCATCAAGGTGGTCCATAAATGCACGTCGGTGCGCCACGCATTGAAAGCAGAAAAAATCGGATGCGATGCCGTGTCGGTGGATGGCTTCGAATGCGGTGGTCACCCGGGTGAAGACGATATTCCCAACATGATCCTGTTGCCGCGTGCGGCCGAAGAGCTGACGATTCCCTTTCTGGCGTCGGGCGGCATGGCCGACGCGCGTTCGCTGGTGGCGTCGTTGGCGCTGGGGGCTGAAGGCATGAACATGGGCACCCGTTTCATTGCCACCCAGGAAGCGCCCGTACACGAAAACGTGAAAAAGGCGATCGTGGCGGCAACCGAACTCGATACCCGTCTGGTCATGCGCCCGCTGCGCAATACCGAGCGTGTATTGAATAATTCCGCGGTTGAAAAAATCCTGCAGAAAGAAGCGGACCTGGGCAAAAACCTCAAATTCGAAGACATCATTGCCGAAGTGGCGGGCGTCTACCCGCGCATCATGCTCGAAGGCGCGATGGATGCCGGTGCCTGGTCATGCGGCATGGTGGCCGGACTGATACACGACATCCCCACCTGTAAAGAATTGATCGACCGCATCATGGTCGAGGCTGAGCAACTGATCAACAAACGTCTGGCAGGATTCCTGTAATTCAGACGCTGTTACACCCGCGCCAGTGGTTTTCTGCCACTGGTGCGGAATGCTCTTTTCAGATCCTGCCACAGGCCTGTGACATAACGCCCGCTGTTCAGTGCGTACGCCTCAGTGCGCCAGCTTGGTCGCCAGCAGTGCTACCGCCTGTGCCAGCGTGCCGGCATCCAGTTGATGGGTGCAAGCGCTGATGAATTCCGTATCCTGCGTATCGTAGGCAATGGCCAGCGACGCCAGCTGTGCCAGTGCCCGGTCGCTGTTCGAGTCGCCTATCATGAGGGTCGTTTCTGGCGTGGCGCCATAGTGGGCTTGTAACGCCCGGCCGACCTCATCTTTGGCGTTATCGATGACCTGAACCTCCACCTTGCCGGTGAAGCAGCCGTTATCATCGATGTCGAGTTTGTTGGCGCGGATGTCGGTGATCGCAAGGAGCGCCTGCGCCCGCTCAGCCAATTGATAGGGGCCGGAACTAACAATGGCCGTTACAACGCCATGTTGATGCAGAAAATCAAATACCGTCTGAATCCCGGGCACCAGGCGGCGTTGGGCGATCAATTCCAGAAAGGGTTGGGCGGATCGCCCTTGCCAGAGCTTGCTGGCGGTGAGTTCGCTCAGGCGCTGGTAATCGCGGCTGGCCAGCCCCTGCCAGAGCTGCCAGGCCTGCTTTTCCGTGCCCATGCGCTGATGCAGCTCCAGCCAGAAATTCTTGCCCTCGAAAATTACGCCATCCATGTCAAACAGGGCCAACTTCAGCATCGTTATACCTTGTGCCTGCGCTAGGGTTGCTTGCGTTGTTTGGTCAGGGTGATCGTGCCTGCGTGGGCTTCCTTGCCCGAGCCCAGCACCTGCCAGGTCCCGACAAATACCGGTTGTTTGCCGTCGTCTTGCAGAGTGGCTTCGACCAACCCTTTCCAGCTGGATTGTTGCGCCAGGTTATCGGTCAGGTGGTAGAAATATTTCAAACGCCGCCCGTCAGACACGGCCATTTCGACGCTCCAGTTGCCAATGGGATTGCCACGGCTGCCCTCCGGGCTGAGGGCGAAAAAAGTGCCGCCACTGATACGCAGCTCGCCGTCATCCAATTCGATGGCCGTTTCTGAACTTGCCTTGCGCTTGCTGCCGTTGGACACCGATTCGAGTTGCCAGTCGCCTTCCAGTGGGGCCAGTTGGGATTCCAGCGGATTGTCGTTGGCCAGCATGTGTTTGTACATGCGCCACAACAACAGTAAAACGACAAAGAAGGCCGCCATGGGCCCGCCCAGTTTCACGCCGGTTTTTTCAAAAGTGGCGCTGTTGATGTCACCAAACAACAGGTACAGCAATACCGCGGGAATCAGGGCGATAATGACGAGCCCCGCCAATATCAGTAATCGTCTTGCCATGGCAGCGGATCCTTCCTGGGTTGCGTGGGGTCAGCTTACTCCTCCCGGTGCGGGCTTGCAAAAACGCTGCCTTGGCGCTGGGTGGTTGTGGTTGAAGGGAGCCGTTTGGTAATTAGCAAATAACTTAGAATTCTTTTGCGGGGTTTGCGGCCGCCTTTATGATGCCCGTCGATTAAAACAGGGCCGTCTCATGAAAATCCGCCATATAGATCCCGATGCACCGATCAGCCTCGAGCACCAACAGCTGGGGTTGCCGCCGCTGGAAGAGGAAATAACCCACCCGGGCGCGCACCCGTTCCGGCGGGATCTGATTCTGCTGTTTGCCCTGCCCTTGAGCGTGCTGGTACTGATCGCCCTGGCCACCTGGGTGCTGCCGAGCTCGCTGGCGCCCTGGCTCGATGAAATCAAGAGTGGACTCGCCAGTGATAGCTTCTGGACAGCGGCGGCGGTGGGTCTGTTTGCGCAAGTGGTGGATGGTGCCCTGGGTATGGCCTATGGCATCACGGCGACCACCTTTCTGTTATCCACCGGCGTCAGCCCGGCCGCCGCGACGGCATCGGTGCATTTGGCCGAGGTCTTCACCACCGGCTTTTCGGCGTTTTCGCACTGGAAATTCGGCAACATAAACAAAGCGTTATTCAAACGGTTGCTGATTCCCGGCATCATCGGCGCGGTCTTGGGCGCCTATATCATTACTTCTGTCGACGGGAATGTGATCAAGCCCTATATCGCCGGTTATTTGCTGTTGATGGGACTGTATGTGCTGAGCAAAGCATTCCGTACCTTGAAAACCCGCAAGGAACCACCGAAGCATGTCGCTGGCCTCGCGTTGACCGGTGGCTTCGTGGATGCCGTCGGCGGTGGTGGCTGGGGGCCGGTGGTAACGACTTCCCTGATTGGCAGCGGCCAGGATCCGCGCCAGACCATCGGCAGCGTCAATGCGGCGGAATTCTTCCTCACCATGGTCGGTGGCGCGGTATTCGCGATTTTGGGCGGGTTTACGCACTGGACCGTGATTGCCGGGTTGATCGTGGGAGGATTGTTTGCGGCCCCGTTTGCGGCATGGTTGTGCAGCAAACTGCCGGCGAAAGTGTTGTTGATCATCGTGGGCGTGTTGATCAGCAGTCTGAGCGTGATGAACCTGGTCAAGGCGCTGGGTTAGACTGGCATCCCCCCGGCATCTTGGTGGTCATTCCTCGGCGCTCGCCCTGCGCGCAATCCGCAGGCGAGCACCCGGCGACGTCCCTAGCGCGTTTCAGGCATCAATGTGCGCCCGACGAAATTCGAAAATGCCTGCGGAAACAGACGGGTCAGCGCATCAAGCAGGTAGGCATCCTTGCCGACCAGCAAACGTTGTTTGTTTTTCAAAATGCCGTCAATGATGATGTCGGCGGCCTGTTCCGGCGTGGTGCTGGCCATTTTTTCAAAACGGGCGGCGGCTTTGTCCTTGGTCATGCCTTTTTGCACCGGGCTGATGATGCGGCTGTTGCGCACGATATTGGTTTTGATTCCGCCCGGATGTACCGACGTGATATGAATCGGCGTACCGCGTAACTCTTGTATCAGTGTCTGGTTGAGCGCCTTGACTGCGTGCTTGGCGCAATTGTACGGACCATTGCCGGGGAACGGGAAAAAGCCGTTGACGCTGGAAATGTTGACGATGTGGGCATCAGGGCGTTGACGCAGGTAGGGCAAGAAAGCCTTCGTGCCATAAAGTACGCCGTAAAAAACAATATCAAACACCCAGTCAAAATCCTTGTAGTCGATGTCTTCCAGCGTGCATTGCGTCGCAACTCCCGCGTTATTGATGATGACATCGACACCACCATGGGCCTTGACGACTTCTTCGGCCCACGCATAAACACGATCCTTGTCGGCGACATCGACAAGATGGGTGGTGACCTTGATGTTACCCGGCAGGCGGGCAACAGTGGTTTCAAGCCCTGCAGCATTGACATCGGCTAGGGCCAGATGGCTGCCCTGTTGTGCCAGCGCCAGGGCGAGGGCCTGGCCGATGCCCGAACCGGCACCCGTGAGTGCAACCACCTTGTTTTCCAATGTTTTCATGAATCGCCTGCTGCATTAGTGTCGGAATGGAATAGGACGGCGAGTGACAGTCTGCCGTTATCGACCCGGGCATCCTCGTGACGTGAATGTCGTGAAGTGACAGTCGTTACGTGGCAGTCGTGACGTGACAGTGGCGCCTCGAGCGTTATGACACTTTAGTAGATAGATGCGAACAGCAAGGAGATTCAGAAGGGACATTTTGCTTGTCATTAGAGGACAGATAGAATCCATGGTGCGGTTTCATGCTGCACGCCGCTTCCCGGAGAGGCATGCAGCATAGACCTGCACCTATAATGCCGCTGTCATGGCGCAACGGCCTTGCTGATGCGCAAGGTCACGGACGTGATCCGTTCTCCGTTTTTGCCGTTTTCCCTGACCTGTCTGGATTCAAACCTGACGGGATTGATCACCAACCCTGATACCTCATAATCCTTGCTGATTTTCGGGTTGTAAATGGAATCGATCAAGGTATCGTCCATCGCCATGCCTCGACACTGTTTGCATTTGGGGGCCGTATAGAAAGCAATTCTGCCGGCAGGAACGCCATGCCCGCTTTCGTCTGATCGCGGGATGCTGATAAATAATCGACGGTCATTGGGAAGATCATGAACGTAAGCCATCGGCACCGGACTGTTGCTGACGGTATTCATGTCGGTGGGGCGCAAGGTGACTTCCAGTGAACCCCCATTATTCAATGTTGCTTCATCGAGCTGAACGATGTCATTCTTTTGTGTCCACCCCAGCCAGTGCAGTTGTGGAACAGAATAATTATACGAACCGGAATCTCCCATGATGGTGGTATTGTCGCCGTATTCGAGCACGCTGCCATTTTTTTCGAGGCGATGACCGTGCTTCAGTCCCAGCAAGTGACCCACTTCGTGCGCAAAATCGCGCTTGAGTACGCCCACCAGATTGGCATTGCCATTACCGGCATTGGATGAACCACACAAGGGGCGCAATTGGGTCACCCGCTTGCCGTCGACGCGTACATTTTTTTCCACCCAGGGAAATACGCGTATCGTATAAAATTGTTCGGGAAAATCAGGCAACGCCTGCTTGGCTTCTTTGCAGGGCATTTGCTCCAGCTCGATCTCTTTTGCCGCATTGAGATTGACGCGCAACTGGCCCCGGGATGCCGTCTGAAAGAAATTTTCCAGCCAGCGGCCGCTGCTCTTGATGTCCCCCAAGTCCCGGGTTTGCCCCTCCGGCATTACCACCCGCACCAGATTGTAGGTTTTGACGGCTTCGTCTTCCTTGATGGGGTTTTTGTTGTAGTTGGTCACGCAGCCCGGTTCGGTTTTCTCGCAGGTATAAACATACGCATGGGCGGTGTTCGTCGGGAGTGTGAACAGGGCACAGGCGGCAAGCAATGTGGATTGAATCAGGTGAACCGACGGTTTGGCGCGTGAAGGCAAGGCAGTTTGATTGTTCATTTTTGTTCTCCAGCCCGGGATGAAAATTCTGGCATTCCTGCTCTGCACGGCAGGGATGAGTTACCCCAGTGTATGGAACGGCGGGTGAATCGGCATGTCTTTGGGCGCTCATTGCATATCTTGAGGCGCCAGAGGGTACTGCATATCGAGGGCACCACGCAGCGACAAAATCTGCGTGGTGCGGGTCATGGCGTGACGAACGTACTGCAATCCGCGTTCGTCACGCGGCCGCATTACCAGCTGGCGGGATACGCAAAGTTGGGATACTGAATACCAATCGCTTTTGCCATGGGATTGGCAAACATGCCGTTGGGATCCAGTTGCCCTACCTTGCCGTTGAAGCGTTGCAAACGATTGTCGTAATCATACGATCCGGTTTGTCGCTGCATTTCAAACAGCCACGGGTCATTGGAGTGCATGTTCTTGCCCCAGTGACCGCGTGCACCGTATTGCGTGATGAGCGTGCGCATCGCTTCTTCGTACGGCCCCATGTAATTCTGGAAGCGCGCTTCATCCATGCCCACCGGTACCCAGATCGGCATTTCGATATGCACGACGTGGGTTCCTTCCTGGAAGGGCCCACCGGTGCCGGTGTACGCCATCAAGGTTTTGTTCTCGGATTTCGCGTACCGCACGAAAATGCCGATCATCGGAATACCGACTTGCCGTGCCTTCAGGTTTTGGCCGTTGGTAAAGTTGCGCACGTATTGCATGGCGGCTTCAAGATTTTGCGCGGGAACGGCGACTTCCCAATCCATCTGGAACACCTTGCGACCGACGTCGATCAACGGGCTGGACATCATGCGATGCGCCGGGCCGATAACGTTCGAGCTGTAGCGCTTGACGTTGGCAACGTCTTTGGTGAGTGGCGGCGTCAACAGCCAGCCGTTGTAGCGCAGTTCTTCGGTCAGCTTGATGTAATTGTCATCGGGCAGGCACGCGCCCAGCTGATAGGATTGCACCGTTTCCTGCACCGAAAACTGCGACATGTCGACATAGGGCCACAGCAGCGCGTTATTGGCGTTGGGATCGGCGGGCAGGCTGGTTTTGAGACCACAGGTTTTCATGACCTTGTTGATGCTGGGAAACCAGTTGTACTGACCATAGTCGCATTCGGCAATTTCAGCGAAGGTGCCGTTCTGGGCATCCAGCAACTCGCTTTCGTCGTGGAACGTGACACGCACCTGCAGGTTGAAGGCCGGTTCCACCCGCAATTTGACCTGCGTGATAATGCCGAGCAAGCCCAGGTGGGTGGTCAGGGATTTCCAGAGATCCGGATCGGTCACACCCGTGGTACCGGCCGAATAGCTCCGGTATTGGCCGTCCGCGGTAATCAGGTCCATCGCCACCACGCGATGCGCCAGGACGTTGGATTGCGACGGTGAGCTGCCATGGGTCGAGGTGCCGATCGCGCCGGCCACGGACGGATGCCGCCAGCCCAGATGCGCAAACCCCAGGCCTTTTCCTCGCGCGTACAGCCATTCTCCGAGGTTATGCAGATTGGCGCCGGCGGGTACGTTGACGACCTCCTGCCCCTCAAACTGCTCCAGCCCGATGGTGAAATTGGGGTTGTTTTCGTTGATGTTTTCCATCGAGATCACCACCCCGTCGCTGCACACGACGCCACTGGCCGAACCGGTCGTGCCATTGGGACCGGCGCCCCCCACGACTTTTACGTGCTGGCCTTGCGCAGAGGCATTGGCAACGATGTTCTGCAGTTCTGCCACCGAGGATGGTCGGTAGACGGTTTGCACTTGATTGCACAACACCTGGTAATTGAACGAGGCGGTGTTGTAGCTGCTGCAATCGCTGGGGCAGGATTGCGCCGTTTCGATGCCGTTACAGGCATTGTCGCCGCAGGTTTCCATGACGGTGAGGCCGGGGCAGCTGTTCTCGTTGTTGGCGGAAATACCATTGCGCAAATCCCCGATGATACCCAGAAAACGCAGCGGGTCAGACTTGCTGATCTTGTCCACCGTGCGTCCGTTGGTGGTCGTTGACGGCCCACAGTATTCCTGGCCGTAGTTTTCAGAACAGACCAGCACGTAAATGGCGCCGGTTTCGGTGGCCATGGTATCGGGGAAATCCCAGCGCAGGATTTTTCCATCCTTGGGCGCCGGGATGCGTGCCAGCAGGGGCGCGAGATCAATGCCCAGCTTGTTGCCAGCGGCGTCGCCCCAGTACAGCCGATAATGCGTGATGTCGCTTTCATTGGCGGCCGGCCAGATTTCGATCCCTTCGGATTTCGGGCGCGTCAGTACATCCTGTGGATTGGCGGGCGTGGTGAACGTGTAGCGGACCTTGCGGGCGAGATTCTTGGGCGCGGCGGCAACGACGTCCTTCAGTGTCGCGCGGGTGCTTTGGCAGGTGAGCATCTCACCCGAGGCGTTTTTGGTGTACACCAGTAATTCGTACACAGCGCCGGGAATTTTGGTGCCGGGTGCCATGTTCCAGGTCAGATCGCTGCCGGTTTTGGGGATTTCGGCGATAAAGCTGTTGGCGGCGCTGCAGCCGCCTGCCAGTCCCCAGCGCAAGACATACGACTTGATGTTGCTTTCGTTAGTGGCGCGGCCGATTTTCACGGGGCCGCCGATGGTGCCCCGATAAAGATCGGTATCGGTAAAGGTGAGGGAAGCGGCTTTTTTGGTGGGTAACGCCGCGAGTGCGGTGTTGCACGCGCCGGCGAGCGCCAGGGCCAGCCCGGCATAGAGCAGTTTTTTCATGTGAAGTCTCTGATCAGCGAGGGCGATCACCGCAGCCTGGCTTGGCGTCCTCTGGTTCTTGTTATGGTGATGCAAACTACTTTGTGGTGATGCAAAACACTTTTGTTGATGAAAACTACTTGTGGTGATGCAAAACACCTGAGCGTGACCATGCGGTCACGTGCTGCATGGGCAACCTTAGCGGAGCTTGCGCAGTGCGCAAGTTATAAGCAGACGGGTGGCAGGCTATTTCGCAATAAAATGGCAAAATTGATGCAAAAAATAGCAAAACATTGATGCGGTTCTCATTTTAAAGTCTATCAGCGCGGTGTTTGCGCGGCATGACTGCGCTGGTGTCCCTGCATGCTTTCCGTTACGCTGGAAACGCCCCAGTCACAGCGGAACTGCCCATGTCCTACCTGAATGAATACCGTGCATCCATCGATGATCCTGTTACCTTCTGGGCCGACAAGGCCAGGGCGATTGCCTGGTACAAGCCACCCTCGCTCACGCTCAGTCAGGATGACAACGGCATGGATCGCTGGTTTGCCGACGGGGAATTGAACACGGCATATCTCGCGCTCGATCATCATGTCAACGAAGGGCGGGGCGAGGTGACGGCGCTTATTTACGACTCCCCGGTGACAGGCGTGCAACAACGCTACAGTTACCGCGAATTACAGGAGGCGGTGGCGCGGTTCGCGGGTGTATTGCAGGCGCAGGGCGTGTGCAAAGGCGATCGCGTGGTGATTTATATGCCGATGATTCCCGAAGCGGTCATGGCCATGTTGGCCGTGGCGCGTCTGGGCGCCATTCATTCGGTGGTGTTTGGCGGGTTTGCGCCGCACGAGCTGGCGGTCCGCATCGACGATGCCGAGCCCAGGGTTATCGTGTCGGCGTCGTGCGGCATCGAATTTACGAATGTCATCGCCTACAAGCCGATGCTCGATGAAGCCATCGCGCTGGCAAGCTTCAAGCCTGCTTGCTGCATCGTATTCCAGCGCCCTCAACAACGGGCCGCCCTGCAGGAAGGGCGTGACATCGACTGGCTCGACGCCATGCAACGGGCGACACCGGTGGCGCCGGTGCCGGTCAAGAGTACCGATCCGCTGTATATCCTCTACACCTCGGGCACCACCGGCAAACCCAAGGGCGTTGTGCGCGATAACGGCGGCCATGCGGTGGCGATGAAGTACAGCATGAAAGCGGTCTATAACATTGATCCGGGCGATGTGTTTTGGGCCGCGTCGGATGTCGGCTGGGTCGTGGGACATTCCTATATCGTCTACGCACCCCTCATCGCGGGCGCGACGACGGTGCTGTACGAAGGAAAGCCGGTGCGCACCCCGGATGCCGGCGCGTTCTGGCGGGTGTGCGCCGAACACCAGGTGAAAGCGTTATTTGCTGCGCCCACGGCTTTCCGCGCCATCCGCAAGGAAGACCCGGATTCGCATTACCTGCAGGGCCACGACTTGTCGGCGTTACGCACGATATTCGTGGCCGGGGAACGCTTGGACCCGCCCACCTACCATTGGGTGAAAGATACCCTGGGCAAGCCGGTGGTTGATCACTGGTGGCAAACCGAAACCGGTTGGGCCATTTGCGGCAATCTCACCGGCGTTGAGCTGAAAGCCCCCAAGCCTGGCTCATCGACGGTGCCGACGCCCGGTTTTCATGTGCAGGTGCTGGATGACGACGGCCACCCCTGCACGCCCGGCCAGCAGGGCAGCATCGTGGTCAAGCGCCCCTTGCCGCCCAGCTGTCTGCCGACGATCTGGGGCGATTTCCCGCGCTTTCACCATGATTATCTCAAAGCGTTTCCCGGCTACTACCTGACGGGTGATGGGGGCTACATCGATGACGAGGGCTACGTGTTCATCATGGGGCGCATCGACGACGTCATCAACGTGGCCGGCCATCGTCTGTCGACGGGTGAAATGGAAGAGATCCTGACCGGCCACCCGGCCATCGCCGAGTGCGCGGTGATCGGTGTGCATGATGAGCTCAAGGGGCAGCAGCCGGTGGGGTTGGTGTTGCTGAAGAACGGGGTGGAGATCGATCCGCAGCAGCTGGAATCCGAGCTGGCGGCCAGTATCCGTCATGAGATTGGCGGCATTGCCAGTTTCAAACGGGCGATCATCGTGCCGCGTTTGCCCAAGACCCGTTCCGGCAAGATCCTGCGCAAGCTGCTGCGACAGATGGCAGATGGCAAGGCCTACACGATCCCGTCGACCATCGATGACCCGGCCAGCGTGCCGGAAATCGCCGCGCTGATGCAGCACCATGGATTGATCCAACAGGGATGAGGACGTGCCGGATGTCGGCAGAACAAAAACGCCACATCCGTGTGGCTTGTCGGGAGAGGAGGGCCCCGAATGTACTCGCGATCGCTGGTCAGGTGCGCGTTTGTACCGGAAGGAGGTAGGAAAACCGGTCGCGTTCTGTGACTGGCCAGCGCCAACAGACAGTGATGCCTGCCAAAGGGAGCGGTTCCGGTGTGGTCAGCACCGGGTTCGTTTCCGAACCCTTGTGCGCGAATTAGAAGCTTTTCGCGCATTTTCGTCTGTTGTGGTTGTGTAACGAATTATAAAAAGCACGAACGAACACGCACCGATAAAGGTGGTGTTCGAATGCGCGCTTGGGTTGTTCTCGGAAAGGTGGTGCCTATTTGCGGGCGAGGGTACGGGCAATGCCCTGCAGGTCTGCTTCGCCTTCCTGGACTTTTTGCAGCGCTGCGTCGGCCTTCTCGGGGGTGAGGCCCAGCTCCTCCCACAGTGCATCGGGAATCGGCTCGGCGGGCCCGTCGACCATGCCCTGGCGACGCAACAGTTGGGTGCTCAGGTACAGCAGCTTGCTGTATTTGTCGTGTTTGACCTCATGGCTGGAATCACATTGCCAGCGCAAGGCGGTAACCACTTCCTCGGGCATCTGCCAGCAGGCCATCAGCTGGCTGCTGATCTGTTCGCGCGTGATGCTCAGCACATGCCGCTCGACGAACTCGTGGTTGAGATGCGGGTTGGCTTCGAGCTGCCGGTTGATCACTTCAAAATAGGGCGGGAACACATGCGCCAGCACCAGGTAACCGTAATTGTGCAGCAACCCTGACAGATAGCACAGGCCGACCTGGGGGCGTTGTTTCACATCGATGGCCTTGGCGAGCCCGTCCATCAGCGCGGCGGCATAGACCGACTGCACCCAGTAGGCATTGACGCCATGGATGCCATCCTTGGGCACCTCAAGCGTGCGCCCGAGGGCGAGTCCCAGCGCCAGGTTGATGACCAGGTCGAAACCCAGCACGCGCACCACGGCATCGCGTACCGAATTGATGCCATTGGGGGCGGCGTAGTAAGGCGAGGAAGCCCAGCTCACCACTTGCGCGGCGAGGCTGGGGTCACGTTCGACCAGTTTCACCAGATCGTTGATGCCGGCGTTCGGGTTGAGACGCAGATTGATGATCTTCTCGGCCGTGTCGGGCAAGGGCGGCATTTCCAGCGTCTGTTCGAGACGCTGTTTGATGCGGAGCGTAGTGAAGTTTTGCACCGCCTGCTGAATGGCCGCCTTGTCGTCGCCTTCCTGATCGCGCAACTGGGTGAGCGGCACGGTGAAACTCATCACCTTGCACTGTTGCACCAGCTTGGCGAACTCCGGTTGGCTCAGCGCCAGGCAGCAATCGCTGCCCGGGACTTCCAGATAGACGCATTCCTGCTGCGTGAGGCGCTCATCCACCACCAGGGTGACGTCATTCAGAATGGGGAGCGCGGCGAGGGAATCTACCCCATATTTCTGGGCCAGGCGGCGCAGGTCTTCCGGCGGCAGCGCCTGCAAATTGCGCCCCTGCATCTCGCACAGGCGGGTGAGGTCGATCATGCAGTCCGAGGGTAGCAGCACTTGCTGGCGCCCGACCGTATCGCCCAGCAGCACCATGACGGCGACCTGATGGCGTGGTAGCTGTGCCGTAGAACGCAGGCGGTGCATGGGGCGCGTGGCACCTTCCACCAATTGATAGGCGATGCCTTGTTGGTGCAGGGAATTTTCGATGCTGGCGGGGATGGTCATGGCGGCCTCGACGCGAAAATGCGATGGTCTTGCCAGTAGCTTAGTTGGCCGGTGGGGCTTTCGCCATGTGACCTTGTATGTGTTTTGTACACGGTGTCCGGTGATTCCTAGTCTTTTTGGAGGTGGCCCGGCCCCTCGGCAAAAGCGCACTCTGGCGCGGATTTCATGAAGGAGAAAACGCATGACAGGACAGTTTGTTTTTGACGCCTTGTTGCTGGGCGTATTCGGGGCGGCAGCGATTACCCTGCTGGTGTTGCTGTTTGTGGATGCGCCCTACGGGCGGCATCAGCGGAAAGGCTGGGGGCCGTCGATTCCCACCCGGCTGGCCTGGGTGCTGATGGAATCCCCGGCGTCGCTGGTATTCCTGTATTTCTTCGCCACCGGGGCCAACGCGAGCGCGCTGCCGGC
>JBPOHS010000223.1:0-12524 GCA_052035295.1 Pseudomonadota bacterium | reverse complement strand
TTGGCGTCCCTTAGGGGATTCGAACCCCTGTTACTGCCGTGAAAGGGCAATGTCCTAGGCCTCTAGACGAAAGGGACGCACAGATGTCTCACCGTACAATCAGGCCATCGATGAGACGGCGCAGATTCTATGGAGATTACATTTTTGCGTCAAGCACTATTTCCATCGAGTGCGCTGCCCAGTACTCTTGCCGCTGAGCCACGTTAAAACATCAAAAAACATCCTTGAATCAATCAATAACAATACGCTCACAGTCTCAGGAGACTCCTCACAATGGCACGTTTGACCCTGGCAATCAGCTTGATCACGGCCGGCGCCATTGGCGCTTTTGTTCTTGCCCCTTCACCGATTGACCCGGTGGCCTACACACCACCGACCGCCCCCGCACTCGAAGGCGCTTATGCCCCCAATAATGCCCTGCAGACAGGCGTCGCATTGGGCAGTGGCCAGTTCCAATGGCCAGAAGACGCTGACGTTGATTCGCAGGGCCGCGTTTATTCCGGCAGCGTCACCGGGTTGGTGCAACGGGTGTACCCCGATGGCACCATGGAAACCTTCGCCGACACGGGCGGCCGCCCGCTGGGCATGGACTTCGATAGCCACGGGAACCTGATCGTGTGCGATTCCTACAAGGGCCTGTTGTCGATCGATCCAGACGGCAAGATCACCGTGCTCGCCACCGAGACTGACGGCATCCCCTACAAATTCGCCGACGACCTCGATATCGCGCCAGATGGCATGATCTATTTCAGCGACGCCAGCAGCAAGTACGGCCAAACCGAATACATGCTCGACATGTTCGAGGCGCGCCCCTGGGGCCGACTCATCCGTTTTGATCCGGCGACAGGCAAAACCCAGACGCTCATGAAGGACCTGTACTTCGCCAATGGCGTCGCCGTATCGAAAGAGGGGGATTTCGTGCTGGTCAACGAGACCTATCGTTATCGTGTCGCCCGCTACTGGCTCAAGGGCGAGAAGGCGGGCACGCAGGATGTCTTCATGGACAACCTGCCGGGCTTCCCCGATGGCATTTCATCCAGCGGTCGAGGCACGTTCTGGGTCGCGCTGGCGACCCCGCGCAATGCCGACGCCGATACCATGCACCCTCACCCGGCCCTGAAAAAACTGGTCGCCAAACTGCCTGACGCCTTGCGCCCCAAGCCGGCCCACTACGGATTCGTCGTGGAAGTGGACGAATCCGGCCAAGCGCTGCGCTCACTGCAGGATCCGGAAGGCCGTGTCGCCTACATGGTGACCTCGGCCCAGGAGCATGATGGCCATCTTTATCTGGGCAGCATCGCCAACAACGCGGTAGTCAAAGTCAAGCTCTAAGCACCCCGAAACTAGCGGGCTGGACATTCTCTGACTAGACTGCAAACGATAACAGTAAGTTGTCGATTTGACGTTAACGAATCGCCACAGTGTATGCTGGCGTTGGCAGGTAGCAGAGCATGTCCACCGAGTTGATCATTGTTTTTGTGGGGCTTGGCATCGTGGTGCTGGGGGGCGTGTTCTACGTCAACCGCAACATGGAGAAGGAAAAGGCCAAGAAGGCGGTGCAAATCGGCACCCTCAGCGAGACCGCACATCGCCTGCAACGCATTATTGATACCATTCCAGACGCTTACATACACAAGGATCTGAAACTGACGATCCTGACCGAGATGCAGAAGCGTCTCGAAAAGCTGGTGGAAATCGCTCCCGAACAGGATACGTTCAAGAAAAAACTCGATACCGCAGTCGCGATGATTGGGGAAATACAATCGAATGCGGTCAAGAAGCAGGAACCCCGGATTACCAATCCGCAACAAGCCAACGAAATTCGCGCGCTGCTGCAGGATCTCACCAAGATCATTGAATCGTTCCGCGACACCGGCATTATCCCGGGTGCTGCCGCCAATGTGTTTTTGGCGCACGTCCACGATTCCTTCGTCGAAGCCAACGTCAGCTACCTTTCCCTGCTGGGCGACCAGAGCAAAAGCGAGCGCAAATGGAAACTGGCCGTTCACCACTACCAGAAAGGTATGGCAGAATTGTCCAAGCGCAATCAGAACGGACGTTATAACGAAAAGCTTGCGCAAATGAAGGCCATGTGTGACGAACTCAACCGTCGCGCCGACGATGAAGCCGGCGTGCAACGCAAGGCTGAAGACGCGTCGGAACTCACCAAGGGCCTGAGTGATCTCGCCAACGAAGAAGAAGCCTGGAAGAAAAAATATTTCTAGGCCTACAGGAGTTTCCGGATGTCATTGACCGTTTACGGTGCGGCACTTTCGCCGTTTGTGCGCAAGGTGCGTGTCGCCTTGCGTGAAAAAGGCCTTGCGTACGAACATGTCCATATCGATCCCGCCAAGAAGCCGGATTATTTCCTCAAACTCAGCCCGCTCGGCCGCATTCCGGTTTTGAAGGACGACGAACAGATACTGGCAGACAGCGGTGTCATCTGCACTTATCTCGACGCCAAACATCCGCAAACGTGCTTGCGCCCCACTGATCCAATCGAGCTCGCCAAGGCGTTGTGGTTCGAGAAATTTGCCGATTATGAATTGGCGCCACTCATGACATTCACCATTTTCCGCGAGCGCGTACTGGCGTCCCTGCGTGGCGGCCAGATCAACGAAACCGCTGTGGCGACAGCCCTCAACGAAAAGCTGCCACCCTTGCTTGACCAAATCGAGCCAGCCGTGACAGGGGTTGAATTCATTGCCGGGAACCAGTTCAGCGTGGCCGATATTGCAATAGCCGTGCAAGTCACCAACATGGGCTATGGGAGCGAGCAAATTGATGCAACGCGCTGGCCTGAGCTCGCCCGTTACGTTACCAATCTGCAACAACGGCCTTCATTGAAGCCACTGATCGACGAGGAAACCCAGCTGATTGCCAAAATCCGCAATCGCTAGGTCTCCCATTTTTCCAGCCGCACCAGGCGATCCAGCAGATGATGCAGTTTCTGCTGGATATCCAGTAGCGACAACGTGTCGCCCCCTACCTTGCAAAGCAGTTCCATCGGGATTTTTTGCGCCTGCTGACGCAGGTCTATGCCTTTTTGAGTCAACTTGATCAGCACTTCGCGTTCATCTTCGCGGGAACGTTCACGCGTGAGCCAGCCATCGGCTTCCATGCGCTTCAACAGGGGCGTCAGCGTGCCGGTATCGAGCTGCAGGCGCCGACATAGAGTCTTGACCGGCACACCGGTAAAAAAGGCCGGTGCGATCCCTGACTGGATTTCCCACATCACCATGAACACCAGATATTGCGGGTAGGTAATGCCGAGGGGATCGAGCAAGGGCCGATACAGGGCGGTCACCTTGCGAGAGAGCGCATACAGGGCAAAACAGAGCTGGTTATCGAGCTTCAGCAGATCAAAACTTCCCTGATTAGCCCCCTGGATTTCCGATGGCCCGGTCATGCACCCTCCCCCGTCTGTCGACATGCTCAGGCCAGCAGGGCCGCGATTTTCTTGTCAATGCTTTCCGGGGTGTCGGTCGGCGCGAACCGCTCTACCACCTTGCCGTCCCGATTGATCAGGAATTTGGTGAAATTCCATTTGATGCCTTCGGTGCCCAACAGGCCCGGCGCCTCTTTCTTCAAATGCTTGAACAGCGGATGCGCGCTGCCACCATTGACATCGACTTTGGAGAACACCGGGAACGTCACCCCGTAGTTCAACTCGCAAAAACTGGAGATGTCATCACTGGAACCCGGTTCCTGCTTGCCGAACTGATTGCAAGGAAAGCCAAGCACCATCAACCCCTTGTCCTTGTACTTCTCCCACAGCACTTCCAGACCTTTGTATTGGGGCGTGAAGCCGCATTTGCTGGCTGTATTGACGACCAGCAGCACCTTGCCCTTGTACTGTTCAAGCGCCTGTTCCTTGCCTTTGATATCGGTTGCCGAAAAATCAAATACCGTTGCCATCGTCGATCCCCGTGAGAATGGCGCGAAGGAAATCGCGCACCTGTCAGCCATTATACACACAGTTTAGTTGCGTACAATACTATTTCAATCAATAGTAATCAGTTACATTAAGTTACCCACATATTCTGTGGATAACTCTGTTAGTAAAATATGTACATCAGCGCGAAACGACGAATCTCTGGTAGACCCCTACAGATTGATCGTTTTTTGATCTGTCTTTTTTCTGACATTTTCAACAAGTTAGACGCACCAAAGTATTGCAATTCCTGTTTTCGCAATTTGCAAAGTACAGAAGCGAAGTGGTCACTCACTGTGCACACAATTTGTGCTTGCAAACTAACCAGTAGTTGATCTCAAAAGTAAACTTTTTGTTCACTCTCAGTCAGTCATCAAGCTTAAAACCAACAGTTATAACCCCGGAAGCCGACGGCCTCCGAGCTGTTAATAACTTGCCTGGGCGGTAGACGAGCAGGCAAAAAAATGCAAACCAACAATTACAAAATTTTGCATTTTTTCGCCAAACGGTTTTTAAGCAGGAGTTTTCAGGGGGAGTCAGGGGTGAACTTGAGCGATACGGAATTGATGCAGAAACGCAAGCCGGTGGGCGGTGGGCCATCCGGGAATACGTGCCCCAGATGTGCATCGCAAGCCGCGCAAAGCACTTCTACGCGCCGCATGCCATGACTGCTGTCTTCTTTCTGTTTGACGGGGCCATCCGCCACCGGCTCCCAGAAACTAGGCCAACCCGTGCCGGAATCAAACTTCGCATCCGACCGGAACAGGGCCTTGCCACAGCAGGCGCAGTAATAGGTGCCTGTTTCCTTGTGATCCCAGTACTTGCCTGTAAAAGGGCGCTCGGTGCCGGCCAGACGACAGATCTGGAACTCTTCCGGCGTGAGGGAGGCTTTCCACTCCTCCAGTGACTTGTTGCTCAATGTATCCATGGGGTTACCTCGCATGACGTTAAAAAAGGGAATCACACTGCGAAAACCCGTCAGATAACGCCGGCTGACGGTCGCCGTCAACGAATTTTCTGCAAAAAGGCGGCCGGACGCCTGTTTTCAGGGCACTTTATTCCGTTAAAATCGCGGCCCAGTCCCTGCCGAACGCTAGACTTATCACGTTCCCCCATCGTTTTGCCAATTTCAGTGGTCCATTGATATGAAGCCCGTAAAGAAGTCAGCCAAGCTCCACAACGTGTGTTACGACATTCGCGGTCCGGTGCTGGCGCACGCCCGTCGGCTCGAAGAAGAAGGCCATCGCATCATCAAGCTGAACATTGGCAATCCGGCGCCCTTCGATTTCATTCCCCCGGATGAAATCGTGCAGGACGTGATTTACAACCTGCCAGCGTCCTCGGGCTATTGCGACTCGAAAGGGCTTTTCAGCGCCCGCAAAGCCGTCATGCAGTATTACCAGGAAAAGAACGTCTTCAATGTCGGTATTGATGACATCTATCTGGGTAACGGGGTGAGCGAGCTGATCGTGCTGGCGATGCAAGCCCTGGTCAACAACGGCGACGAGATCCTGATTCCGGCACCCGACTATCCGTTGTGGACGGCAGCCGTCAGCCTGTCTGGCGGCAAGCCGGTGCATTACCTTTGCGACGAGCAATCCGGCTGGTTTCCGGATCTTGACGATATTCGCCGCAAGGTGACCGATCGCACCAAGGCGATGGTCATCATCAACCCCAATAACCCGACCGGGGCGGTGTACCCGAAAGAGATCCTGGAAGGCATGATCGAAATTGCCCGCCAGCACAATCTGGTGGTGTTCTCGGACGAGATCTACGACAAGATTCTTTATGACGATGCCCATCACATCTCGACCGCATCACTGGCCGACGATCTGGTGTTCATCACCTTCAATGGTCTGTCGAAAACGTACCGGGTGGCAGGCTACCGTTCCGGCTGGATGGTGATTTCCGGCAACATGCGTGCTGCCAAGGATTACATGGAAGGCCTGGACATGCTGTCCTCCATGCGACTTTGCGCCAATGTTCCCTCACAACATGCCATTCAGACGGCGCTGGGCGGTTATCAAAGCATTAACGAGTTGATTCGTCCCGGGGGGCGCCTGTGCCGCCAGCGGGATACCGCGTGGCGCCTGATCAATGAAATCCCCGGTGTCAGCTGCGTGAAGCCACAGGCGGCGCTGTACATGTTCCCCCGCCTGGATCCCAAGGTGTACCCCATCAGCAACGATCAGGATTTCATTCTCGATCTGCTCGTGCAGGAAAAGGTGTTACTGGTGCAGGGCACCGGGTTCAACTGGCCGGATCCCGACCATATGCGCATCGTTTTCCTGCCGCGGGAAGAGGACCTCGAAGAAGCCATTGGCCGGATCGCCCGCTTCCTCGAACGCTACCGGAACGCCCACAGGTAAGCCCGCATGGCCGATCTGAACCTGCTCGATTTTTACCGGGATGCCGCGCTGGCGTTACTGCAGCTGCACATGACGTTTCCACGCAAGGTGGAATTATACGTCGAGGATCTGATCGGCCCTGATCATGTCGATGAATTTGGTCTGCACAGCAAACGTCACGACGCCTGTTACGGCACTCTGTTATGGATGGCCGAGGAAGGCTACCTGCGCTACCAGACCACTATTCGCCAGGATGCCATCGATCAGGCAGCGCTGACCGGGAAATCGCTGGTCTTACTCAATAGCGTGATCGATCTGCCCGATCCGGAAGTGCCGGACATTCCCTTGTCTGCCTTTGAACTGCGGGAACGCCAGACGTTGGTCGAACACATGCGGCGTGCCGTGAAGTCGGAGTCATCAGAGTTGATGACGACCGTGATGCGGATTTTCTTCGAGCGCGGCCGCAAGGCGTAACACGCCCGCGACCGGTCGACGGATTAAGCCCACTCACATCTCGTTTTCGGCGCGCACCACGTCATCGATAATCTTGCCCATCTGGATCGCCTTGCGGATCGCACCCTGGACTTCTTCCTTGTCCTTTTCCGGGGACCACAGCCCGGCAGCTATGCGCGCGGCGTAAATGCAGGACGCGGCAGCCAACAGAGCCTGCTCGGTGCTTTGCAGGCTCATGTGAGCCCGGTTGTCGCGGGGTTCGTCTTCGTGTTGGAACAGGGACATGATTCACCTTGCATCGTGAGCGGGGTTCCCGGAAAACTATAACCAACCCGCCCCGGAATGCCAGTCCGGCCAACCGTCAACCGGTGGCATCGAGCAGGCGCAATCCCACGGGCAGGGCCTCGCCGAACACCCGCTTGTTCTCGCCTTCATCCAGCGTGACGACCTCAGTCACCAGCGACAACCACAGTGCCGACGCCTTCGCCAGTTTGAGCTTCTCAACCACCTGATGACGGAGGGCTTCGTCAATATCCCGCGCCCGATCACCACTCAGGCGGGACAGCAGCACGGCGGAAAACGCCGCTGCGGCATTCTTTTTCCAGTCTTCCTTGAGGATGAAGCGCAACCATTGTTCGGCGGTTTCCTTGGGAACGACCGAGTGCGCGCTGCCGTGGAACGGTACCCGCGACGCCACCCGCCCGAGGGCCCACCAGGTGGTCTGCGTTTCACCGCTCTTGCCCAACCGCGTGACAAACCATTCCCCCAGACGAACCTTGCTGTCGATGGGCAGGTGTTCCAGGCTGCCGGCGAGGCGCACCATGTCTTCGTAACTGCGCACCTTGATGTCGGTCTGGATCTTGCTGTTACGGGTGTGAGCCGGGTTGATGAATTTTTCGATGGCATCGAGCACCTGCCCCTGCTGCGCACTGTCGAGCCCACCGGCGACACGACGCCAGAACGTCCACCATTCCGCCCAGCTCTGGCTTTCCTGGGGGAACTGCAAACCTTGCGCGAACAGCGGCCAGACCTGTTCGATGCGCCAGTCATCGAGCGGATAGCCAAAACCCGGCCGCATGCAGAAACCGGCCAGATTGAACCAGACCCGTTCGTGCGTCACCGAGCGCCTGCGCTTGCCGGCACCTTTCAGCAGCTCATCGAATAACGCCCGCAGCAAGGGTACATCCCACGATTCCCGCGCGCGCAGACGCTTTTCGATATCGTCGCGCAACTGCTTGACGCGCTTTGGATCAAATTGCTTGTCACTTTTCAGGAAAACATCGGCGATGAGGGCCGATGCTTCATTGAATCCCGCGGGCAGATCGGCGGCATCGACACTGCGGGGCGCACGTCGCACACTGAATTCGAGCGCCCACCGGGTTTGACCACCCGCGCCCACCGCCACCGATGCATCGCTGCCAGCATATCGGCCGTTCTGTGCGTCAGCGTCGACACAATCGACCCGCAGTACGCCGGTTTCGGTCAGGGTCGACGCCAGCGTCACCGTGACCTCCTGACGACCGACCCGGGCATCCAGACGCGCCATCAGAGGCGGCAGTTTCAGCAAGGAATCGTCATCGGCACTGATGACCTCGCCCGCAAAGAACTGGCGATCACCGCTGAAAGACGCCAACGGAAACGCCACCGGTTGCCCCAGCCGCAACTCAAAACGCCGACCGGGCAAAGACACTTCCTTGCCCTCTTCGCTGCCTTTTGGCAACAGGCATACCGCCTGCCGCTGGCCTTGTTCATCCTCCACCAGCAGGAAGAAACTGCGTGCAGACCCGCCCCCGATGGTGCGTTGCCCCCGTGCACGCGTCAGGCCATAGGTCACCGCACCAAGCGCTACCGCATGATCCGGGTGGGGATTTTCGAGTAATTTGACCGGTCGTGAAGACCACTGGCTCAACAAGGCCCCCAGGCGCTCGCGCAACACCGGTGCCTGAAAAAAACCGCCATTGTAAATAACGCAATCGGCAACTGGCGCAGCCTCTGGTTGATCCTTGTCGCCCAGGGCAGTTCGACAGGCCTGTTCGTGGGCCTGAAAAAACGCTGCCAGATGCCGTGATACGGCCGGGTCGGCCACGTAGGGCAAGCCGAATTCCACGACTGCGCTGCGACGACGTTGCGGCAATTCGTCAAACGCCGACAGCGGCAGAAAGCCATCCAACGCCAGCGCATGCACTTCGTCGCGTTGCAGGGTTGCACTGCGCGCTCCGCCCACCAGCTTACGCCCGCTGCCGAGCAGGGTCACCGTTACCGCTGTCGGGCCATCGGCGGCCAGCAGCTGTTCCTTGGCGTTACGGGTCTGTTGTATCAACTGCGTCAACGCGGCTGACGACAACTTGGCACCCTCACCGCTCAAACGCGGCTCCAGCATGCGCGCCAGCGCGAGATCCAGGTTGTCACCGCCCAGCATCAGGTGGTCGCCGACCGCAATGCGGGTCAGCTGCAGTTCACCGCCATTGAGATCTATGCGGATCAGGCTGAGGTCGGTGGTGCCACCGCCCACGTCGACCACCAGCATGAGCCGGGAATCGCCCAATAGCGTCGGCGCCTGATCACGATGCCGCAAAAACCAGTCGTAACACACTGCCTGCGGCTCTTCGAGCAGGCGCACATGGGGCAATCCGGCCAGATGCGCGGCTTCGACGGTGTAGGCGCGCGCCGCCTCGTCAAATGACGCGGGCACGGTCAGAACAAGCTCTTGAGCGGCAAGGGGGGCGTCGGGATGTGCGGCATTCCAGGCGTGGTGGACATGGGCCAGGTAACTGGCGCTGGCGACGACCGGGGAGACCTTGTCGACGCCTTCGACGCCCCAGGGCAGAATCGGCGCGGTGCGATCGACCTGATCATGCGACAGCCAGCTCTTGGCGCTCGATACCAGTCGGCCCTCGACTTTGGCGCCGAGCTCCCGCCCCCATTCGCCGCCGATGGCGGGCACCGTGTCTTCGGCGACACCGTTGCCCTGCCAGGGTAACGCGGTCTGGTGCGAGGTAAATTCACCCTCGGCGTGATGGTAACGGAATGAAGGTAACAACGGGCGAGGTGCCACCTGCCCGGGAGCAATCAGCTGTTCAATGGGGAACAGCCTGATAACGTCGGAGGTCAGGGGAGCATTGAACGGGGCATAGCCAACGACGGTATGGGTCGTGCCAAGGTCGATGCCGACCACATATTTCTTTGTCATGCCTCGTTTCTCTCTGCGATCCAGACGCTGCTATCAAGTGTCTGCGGTCAAATCACAACAATCAAATCAAAATAATCAAATCACAACCATCAATGTTCCCGAACGTTGAATTCCACCTTCCAGCGCTGACCGGATTCGCGGCCAATCGCTTCCAGCGCCAACGTACCGAGTTCTGTCACTCGTGAAGCCAGACGCACGGGTACCACGCGCCCGATCTTTTCGCCCTCACCATGCAGGATCGCCTGGATTTCCGGCAGTTCCTCGAGTTCGCCCGGCGCCCAGTCTTCGAGCAGGGTGCCCGGCACATCGTCGCGCCGCACGGTCGAACCAAAGAAACGGAAGCGCACGGGCTCACCAATCACCAGGCCGAATTCGTGGCTGGGAATATCGGCATGAGTGCCCTCTTCCATGCCGAACGGCGCCACGCAGACTGCCTGCAGCGGCGGTTCCATGCCCGGAATCGCCGGCATGGAGCTTTCGATGCCGACATAGAAGCAGGAGGCGGTACCGCCACGGATACGCACACCACGCCCACGACGCACGAAGCCGTAATAAGCCGCGCCGCGCGAAACGGCCAGATCGAGATCAACGCCGGTCAACTGGCGTGCCGGTTCTGCACCTGAATCAATCAGCCAGCGGTTAATAACGTCGAGCATGCGGGTCGACAGCGCCGACGCCTTGAACACACCGCCATTGAACAACACACAGGTCGGCCGGATGAAATCCCCGGCATTGGCACCCCCCAGCACGCTGTCAGCTGCTTGCGCCTGCTTGCACAGGAAGGCGGCCAGATGGCGTGACACGGCCGCGTCCTGCGCATAGGGCAAGCCCATCTGCGTCAGCGCGGTACGTGCTGCCTGACGCGGTTTGTCGGTCACCGCCACATAGGGAAAGAAGCCTTCCACCAAGGATTGCTCGACCTCTTCGCGGGTGAGTTCGGTGCGCAGGGTGCCGCCCATGAGTTTGGAGCCGCGGCTGGGCACCACGATCGGCACGGCATTGATGGAGGCATCGGCGAAGATGCTCTCTTTCGCTTCGCGGCAACCGTGAGCCAAGCCCATGACTTGCCAGCTTTGCAGCGACTTGCCTTCCTGTTCGAGCTTTTGCTTGAGACGGTAGGCCAGCGCGAGATCCATATTGTCGCCGCCGAGGAGGATGTGATCCCCCACCGCCACACGGTTGAGCATGAGGCTGCCGTCTTCTTCGGTCACGGCAATCAGCGACAAGTCGGTGGTACCACCACCGACGTCGACGACCAGAATGATGTCGCCCACGCTCACTTGTTTGCGCCAGTCTTCGCCATGGCGATCGACCCAGCTATAGACGGCGGCTTGTGGTTCTTCGAGCAGCGTGAGCTGGTGCAACCCGGCAAGGTGGGCTGCTTCGACCGTGTAATCGCGGGCGGAAGGGTCGAACGAGGCTGGCACGGTCAGCGTGACCTGTTGATGCGAGAGCGGTGCATCGGGATGGGCAGCATCCCAGGCATCGCGCAAGTACGCGAGGTAGGCCGACGACGCCTGCAATGGCGAGACCTTTTTGACCTCTTCGGGGCTTTGGGCGGGCAGGAATTCACTGCGACGATCCACACCCGGATGACACAGCCAGGACTTGGCACTGGCGACCAGACGGATGGGGGTTTTCGCCCCCAGCTGGCGAGCAAACACACCGGCCACGGTCTCAGCGTTTTCGGCCCACGGCAAAGTGAGGTCACCAGGCGCAAACTCGGTCTCGTGCACCTGGTAAAGGAACGACGGCAACTGGGATTTTTCTTCGACACTGCCGACGTTGGTGAGTTGGGGAATCGACAGCACCTCAACGGGTGGGTGATCCTGACCTGACTGCGTGTCCACGTAAGACAACACCGAGTTGGTGGTGCCCAGATCGATGCCGATCACATAACGACTGTCACTCATAACTCCACCTCGGCCGGCGCAATGACGCGCAGGTTGCGCCCTTCGGTGATCTTGGGCAGTTTGATGTCAGCCACCTGCCAACCACGATGCACCAGCACGCCGGAAAACGGGGCCTGACCTACCACGTTACCAGTCAGACGCACAGCAGCGGCATCGTAACCTTCGGGCAGGGTAATACGGCTTTCTTCGGACTCGGTGCGCACTGGCTGCAGCGAAAAGTATTCGTTGAGGACTTTTTTGCCGCCTTCGTGAACGACACGCGCAGCGGCGCCGACTTCGGCGTCGGAGTAGGCTTTGACATCTTCATTGAGGAAATCCACCAGCCGGGCTTCTTGTTGCAGCAGGCTCAGCAGTTGCAGCGCCGATTCCGGTTCCGTGGATTTGAGGGCGTGCACAGCGGCGTGTGCAGCGGCGGGCGCGGCCGTATGAGCAGCGACAGGTGCCGCTATTGCCGGCACTGTTGCCGTTGCAGTCTGGGGTATGCTCCCCTGTACCGAGGCGCCTTTCTTGAGGGCGGCAATCACGATGGCAATCAGGGCTACGGCGGCCAGAATCAGGTGTAGTAGATCAAGTGTCTGGGGAAAGTGGGACAGGTCCAGCTGCATAATTCGCTCCCGGGAATTCTTTTTTTGAACGGGGCGAAGTGTACCACTTCCCGGGGTAAATCACAGTGTTGGCGGCGTGGA
>JBPOHS010000195.1:0-21838 GCA_052035295.1 Pseudomonadota bacterium | reverse complement strand
CCTGGCGACAACATCAAAATGGTTGTCACCCTGATCAACCCAATTGCCATGCAGGAAGGTCTGCGCTTTGCAATTCGGGAAGGTGGGCGCACTGTTGGTGCTGGCGTAGTAGCAAAAGTTATCGCTTAAGCTTGCTTTTAGCGTAATAGCTGGGCTATATTATGGCGCCCTAGATGTGGGGCGCCATATGTACAACCGGGGCATCGTTCTCGGATTAAGTGGAAATCACCAATGCGTAAGTTCTCTTTGTGGGAAGCTTGCGCAGAGGTTTTTTTGTCTAAATTGGGCAGCAATTGGAGTTTGTCGGCGATGCAAAGTCAAAAAATTCGCATCCGCTTGAAGGCCTTTGATCACAAATTGATTGATCAATCGGCTTCAGAAATAGTAGAGACCGCTAAGCGCACCGGTGCGCAAGTTCGCGGTCCGATCCCGCTTCCGACGCGCCAAGAGCGTTTTACAGTGTTGGTCTCTCCGCACGCGAACAAGGATGCGAGAGATCAGTACGAGATCAGAACTCACAAAAGGCTGGTGGAGATTGTAGAGCCCACCGATAAAACAGTAGATGCCTTGATGAAGCTTAACCTTGCTGCTGGCGTTGACGTCCAGATCAGTTTGGGTTGATGTGAGTCCATACGAGAATTCCAGCGAGGTTTTAAGGTATGGCAATCGGATTAGTTGGAAAAAAATGCGGGATGACTCGTATTTTTAATGCTGATGGTACGTCGACTACTGTCACGGTGATTGAGGTCGATCCCAATCGCGTGACGTTGGTGAGAAAGCAGGAGCAGGACGGGTACTCTGCTGTTCAGGTAACGGCTGGTAAGCGCAAGGCTAGCAGCGTAAGCAAAGCCGAAGCAGGCAATTTTGCCAAGGCTGGCGTGGAAGCGGGCACTGGCTTGTGGGAATTTCGGTTCTCTGATGATGATTCTGTGAAGTTTTCTGTTGGCGACGTTATAGGTGTATCGGTCTTCGAAGCCGGCCAATCGGTTGATGTCACCGGGGTGTCGAAGGGTAAAGGTTACGCAGGTGTTGTTAAGCGTTGGAACTTTAGAACCCAAGACGCTACACACGGTAACTCGCTTTCTCATCGCGCACCAGGCTCTATTGGTCAACGTCAAACTCCCGGGCGAGTATTTAAAGGGAAAAAGATGTCCGGCCACATGGGGGACAAGCAAGTGACGGTGCAAAGTCTCGAGTTGGTACGGGTTGATGTTGAGCGTAGCCTTTTGTTGGTTAAGGGCGCTGTGCCAGGTGCGGCGGGTAACAACGTTATCGTTCGTCCAGCAGTTAAAGGTTAAGCCAAGGGGAGATAACAGATGAATCTGAATATGGCTTCCGGTGGCAGTGTAACTGTTTCTGAAGTAGCGTTTGGGCGTGATTTCAACGAGTCGTTGGTCCACCAAGTGGTAACCGCCTACATGGCGGCAGGCCGTCAAGGGACAAAGGGGCAAAAGACGCGAGCCGAGGTGAGTGGCGGCGGCAAGAAACCTTGGAAGCAGAAAGGGTCTGGTCGCGCGCGGGCCGGAACGATTCGTAGCCCGATTTGGAGAGGCGGCGGCAAGGTGTTTGCGGCCGTTACTCGTGATCATAGCCAAAAGGTCAACAAGAAAATGTATCGCGGTGCGATGCAGTGTATCTTGTCGGAGCTGGTGCGTCAGGACCGCGTAATCGTAGTCGACCAATTTGTCGTCGATAGCGCAAAAACGAAAGCGCTTGTGCAGAAGCTGAGCGACATGGGTTTGCAGAGTGCGTTGATTGTTTCTGATTCGATTGATGAGAACCTGTTTCTGTCTGCCAGAAATATTCCGCACGTTAATGTATGTGATGTGCAGGCTGCAGATCCGATTAGTCTCATTGCGTTTGAGAAGGTCGTAGTGACCGTTGGCGCGTTGCGTAAGTTCGAGGAGATGCTGGGATGAATCAAGAGCGCATTTTCAAGGTTTTGATCGGTCCTCATGTTTCCGAGAAGGCTTCGATCGTCGCTGATAAGCACAAGGCAATTGTTTTCAAGGTTGCTCGTGATGCGAACAAAGGCGAGATAAAGAACGCTGTCGAGTCGCTGTGGAACGTTAAGGTCGATTCTGTCCGGACCGTAGTTGTCAAGGGAAAGAAGAAGAGATTCGGTCGTTTCGAAGGTCGCAGGCAGGACTGGAAGAAAGCCTATGTGTCCTTGAAAGAAGGGTACGACATAGATTTCTTGGGCGCGGAATAAGGGTATAGTTGAAATGGCTATCGTTAATACCAAGCCCACTTCAGCCGGGCGCAGATTCGTAGTAAAAGTCGTAAACACCGACCTGCACAAGGGTCAACCTCACTTTCCTTTGGTTGAAACTAAAAAGAGGAAGGGCGGAAGAAACAGTGGTGGTCGCATCACGACGAGACACCAAGGCGGTGGTCACAAGCAGCTTTATCGTGTAATAGATTTTCGCCGCGACAAAGATGGAATTCCTGCTGTCGTCGAACGTCTCGAGTATGATCCCAACCGGTCGGCACACATTGCTCTGTTGAAGTACGCAGACGGTGAACGCCGCTACATCATCGCTGCAAAAGGTTTAAAGGCTGGAGACCAGGTCCAATCAGGTGCGGATGCTCCTATTAAGGCAGGCAATGCATTGCCGCTTCGGAATATTCCTGTAGGTTCAACTGTTCATTGCGTGGAGCTCAAGCCAGGCAAAGGCGCGCAAATTGCCCGTAGTGCTGGGGCTGGCGTGCAAATTCTCGCACGTGAAGGCGCACATGTTACGCTTCGCATGCGCTCTGGTGAGGTTCGTAAGGTTCCTGCTGATGCCAAGGGTGTAGTTGGGGAAGTCGGTAATTCCGAGAATAACCTGCGGGTCCTGGGTAAAGCCGGTGCAGCTCGTTGGAGAGGCGTGCGGCCAACCGTTCGTGGTATTGCGATGAACCCGGTTGATCACCCTCATGGTGGTGGTGAAGGTCGGACCAAAGGCGGCCGTCATCCATGTACCCCATGGGGCGTTTCTACCAAAGGTCACAAGACTCGCAAGAACAAGCGTACTGATAACATGATTGTTCGTCGTCGCTCGTCCAAAGTGTAATGGTTTGAGAGGAAAGTAAAGTGCCACGTTCACTTAAAAAGGGTCCCTTTGTGGATCACCATCTGCTAAAGAAAGTGGAAGTCGCTTTGGATAGCAGCACGAAAAAGCCGATTAAAACCTGGTCAAGACGTTCCATGATCCTGCCAGAGATGGTAGGCATGACGATGGCTGTTTACAACGGTCGTCAACATGTTCCAGTGTTTGTTACTGAGCACATGGTCGGTCATAAGCTTGGCGAATTCGCTGCTACCCGCACTTACCGCGGGCATGCAGCCGACAAGAAAGCGAAGAAGTGAGGTAACGTGTAATGGAAGTTGCTGCAAGGCTCTTTAGCGCCAGAATTTCTGCACAGAAAGCACGCCTCGTCGCTGACTTGGTGCGTGGTCAAAAAGTTGGGCAAGCGCTCAATATCCTCGCTTTTAGCCAAAAAAAGGCGGCTCATATCATCAAGAAGGTGGTTGAGTCGGCCATAGCTAACGCAGAGCATAATGAGGGCGCCGACGTCGATGAATTGAAGATTTCCGCGATCTTCGTCGATGAAGGTATGTCGATGAAACGTATCAAGCCCCGGGCTAAAGGCCGCGCTGATCGCATCGTCAAAAGAACCTGCCACATTACCGTCAAAGTATCGGATAAGTAGGGAGTCGAAGATGGGTCAGAAGGTTCATCCAACAGGCATTCGTTTGGGCATAGTCAAGAAACATACTTCGACTTGGTATGCCAGTCCGAAAAATTTCGGTGACTATCTTTTGAAAGATATCAAGGTGCGTGAGTTCCTCAGTGAGAAGCTCAAAGCCGCATCTGTCAGTCGAATCGAGATTGAGCGCCCGGCCGAAAATGCTCGCATAACTATAAAGACGGCTCGCCCCGGAATTGTTATTGGCAAGAAGGGTGAGGATGTAGAGAAGCTGCGTAAGGACGTTGCCCAGATTATGGGTGTTCCGGTGCACATCAACATCGAGGAAATCCGCAAGCCAGAACTGGATGCTAAACTCGTTGCCGAATCCATTGCCTCGCAGCTCGAGCGTCGCGTGATGTTCCGCCGAGCAATGAAGCGAGCTGTTCAAAACGCTATTCGTTTGGGCGCAAAAGGCATCAAGGTGCAAGTATCCGGTCGTTTGGGTGGCGCTGAGATTGCTCGTACTGAATGGTATCGTGAAGGCCGTGTGCCTCTTCACACTCTGCGTGCAGATATTGACTACTCGATTGCACGAGCAGAAACCACCTACGGCACTATTGGTGTGAAGGTTTGGATCTTCAAAGGCGAGGTTCTCGGCGGTGTTGAGCCGGTTGAAGAACCGAAAGTTGCGCCGAAGCGCACACGTGCCAATTAAGGGGTGCAGAGATGTTACAGCCAAAGCGAACAAAGTTTAGAAAGCAACACAAAGGACGCAATCGCGGGCTTGCACTTCGTGGCAGCAAAATATCCTTCGGAACGGTTGGGTTGAAGGCCCTTGAGCACGGTAGACTTACCGCCCGTCAAATCGAAGCGGCTCGCCGTGCGATGACCCGCCACGTTAAGCGTGGCGGTAAGATTTGGATACGTGTGTTTCCGGACAAGCCAGTTACTGAAAAGCCGCTTGAAGTTCGTATGGGCAGCGGTAAAGGTAACGTCGAGTACTGGGTTGCGGTAATTCAACCAGGCAAAGTCCTGTATGAGATGGAAGGCGTGGCCGATGACGTGGCAAAAGAGGCATTCGCTTTGGCCGCTGCCAAGCTTCCAATTAAGACTGCAGTTGTTACGCGTACGGTGATGTGATGAAAACTAGCGAATTGAGAGAGAAATCTGTCGAGCAACTGCAGGAGCAACTTATCAAGCTGCTCAAGGAGCAGTTTGAATATCGAATGAAGCAGGCGACCGGCCAGTTGGGCCAGACGCATGTGCTTAAACGTGCGAGAAAAGACATTGCTCGTTTGAAGACTGTGCTTAGCGAAAAGAAACAGGGTAACTAACAATGTCCGACCAACAAACAAACAAGCGTACTCTTACCGGCAAGGTCGTTAGCGATAAGCGCGAAAAGACAGTCACCGTTCTTGTTGAGCGTAAGGTTAAACACCCGGTCTACGGAAAGTACGTGAAACGCAGTACTAAGTTTCACGCGCATGACGAGAATAATGAATGCTCGGTCGGGGATGTCGTCACGATTGAAGAGTGCCGCCCGATTTCGAAGTCGAAGTTCTGGCGATTGGTTCGAATTGAAGAGAAATCTAAGGGCTGAGCCTGTGTTGGCGAGCTCAGACCATAAGTTTGGAGAAATACCATGATTCAGACCCAAACGGTACTTGAAGTGGCGGACAACAGTGGCGCGCGCAGGGTACAGTGTATAAAGGTTTTGGGAGGATCACGTAGGCGCTATGCAAGCGTCGGTGACGTGATAAAGGTTTCTGTGAAGGAAGCCAGCCCAAGAGGGAAAGTTAAGAAAGGTGATGTGCTCAACGCGGTTGTTGTCAGAACCAGGTCGGGTGTTCGTCGTGGTGATGGATCTTTGATTCGGTTCGACGAAAATGCTGCTGTGCTTTTGAACAACCAAAAGCAACCAATCGGTACTCGCATTTTTGGCCCGGTAACGCGTGAGCTTCGTGGCGACCAATTCATGAAGATCATCTCTTTGGCACCCGAAGTGCTTTAAAGGTTGGAGTATTGATATGCTGAAGATAAAGCATAATGACGAAGTTATTGTTGTCGCAGGAAAAGATAAGGGCAAGCGCGGCAAAGTGATGCGCGTGCTTGGTGAGAAAATTGTCGTTTCAGGCATAAACATCGTCAAAAGGCATCAAAAACCGGTTCCGCAGCGCGGCAACCAAGGCGGCATTGTTGAGAAGGAAGCTCCGTTGCACGTGTCAAATGTTGCAATTTGGAACCCGGCCACTCAAAAGGCTGACCGAGTAGGATTTCGTGTTGGCGAAGATGGCTCCAAGGAGCGTTTCTTCAAGTCGACCAAAGAATCCGTTGTTTCAAAGGGTTAATTTCGGGAAAACGTCATGAGCGGTTTAAAAGAGTTTTATAGAGCCCAAGTAGTTCAAAGCCTGAAAGAACAATTTGGCTATGACAGCGTAATGGAAGTACCGAAAATCACCAAAATCACCCTGAATATGGGTGTTGGCGAGGCTTCTCAGGATAAAAAGGCCATTGACGGCGCAGTAGCTGATATGACGGCTATTTCCGGTCAGAAGCCGGTGGTAACCAAGGCTCGGAAAAGTATTGCTGGTTTCAAGATTCGTCAGGGATGGCCTATTGGCGTAAAGGTTACACTTCGTGGCGATCGCATGTACCAGTTTCTAGAGCGCTTGATCGGTGTTGCTATCCCACGTGTTCGAGATTTTCGTGGGTTGAATGCTAAAGCGTTTGATGGGCGTGGCAATTACAGCATGGGTCTGCGCGAGCAAATCGTGTTTCCTGAGATAGATTACGACAAAATCGACAAGATTCGCGGTTTGGACATCACCATCACGACTACGGCAAAGACGGATGATGAGGGCAGAGCCCTTCTCAAAGCGTTTAGCTTTCCCCTTAAGTGATTAGGACGCAGACATGGCAAAAACTTCAATGATAGAGCGCGAGAAGAAGCGCGCCAAAGCAGTTGAAAAATACGCAAAGAAACGCGCTGAACTCAAGGTTAAAATTGCGAGCCCAGCCACCAGCGACGAGGATCGGTGGGCAGCAGCAATTGCTCTGCAGAAGTTGCCGCGGAATTCATCTGCTACCCGGATGCATAATCGCTGCGGCGTTACTGGCAGACCCCATGGCTTCTATAGGAAGTTTGGTCTTGGCAGGAATAAGCTGCGCGAATACGCAATGAAGGGCGACATTCCTGGCCTTGTAAAAGCCAGCTGGTAATAAGCGAGGAATCGTATATGAGTATGCAAGATCCACTCGCGGACATGTTCACGCGAATTCGGAATGGACAGATGGCAAAAAAAGCTTCTGTATCCATGCCTTCATCCAAGGTAAAGGCTGCGATAGCCAAGGTTTTGGTTGAAGAAGGTTACATCAGCGGGTTTAGGGTAGAGGCTGGCGCCAAGCCCGTGCTGTTGTTGGACCTAAAGTATTATCAAGGGCGCCCTGTAATTGAAACGCTGCAGCGTGTCAGTCGCCCCGGGCTCCGTATTTATCGTGCAAAAGACAAATTGCCCAAAGTGCTTGGTGGTTTAGGCGTTGCGATAGTTTCCACTTCGCAAGGTGTAATGACCGATCGTGCGGCTCGCGCTGCAGGTGTCGGTGGCGAAGTACTCTGTTTGGTCTCTTGATAATAGGAGTTGTAGCATGTCTAGAGTTGCAAAAAGTCCTATTAGCCTTCCTGCTGGCGTTGTAGTTGCGAACGCAGACGGCATGGTGAGCGTCAAGGGCCCGCTGGGTGAGCTCAAGTTTGGCTTAAACAAGCTTGTTGCGGTGTCAGTGGATTCCAATGTCGTGAGTGTCTCCAGCACCGCAGAGGCAGTCAATAGTGCTATGGCTGGAACGACACGCGCCATACTGAACAACATGGTTCATGGCGTTTCAAAGGGCTACGAAAGAAAGCTCGATTTGGTTGGCGTTGGTTACCGTGCCCAAGCTAAAGGCTCGGTATTGAGCCTTACCTTAGGGTTTTCTCACCCGCTTGAGTTCGATTTGCCCGAGGGCGTATCCGCAGCGACTCCTACGCAAACTGAGATTGTCCTGAAGGCGATAGACAAGCAGCTGTTAGGGCAAGTCGCTGCAAAAATCCGCGGCTTTCGTCCACCTGAGCCCTATAAAGGCAAGGGTGTACGGTATTCTGGCGAGCAAGTCCGCCAGAAAGAAGCGAAGAAGAAATAATTTTTGGGATACCTGTGAAAATGAGCGAAAAGAAAGAGTCGAGGCTGCGCAGAGCCAAAAAAACACGCTTGCGTATTCGGGAGCTTGGACACGTCCGTCTTTCGGTGCACAGAACTACTCAACATATGTATGCCCAGGTTATTTCTGCTTGCGGCGGAAAGGTTCTGGCATCGGCATCAACACTTGAGGCCGAATTCGATAAAAACGGCAGCAACAAAGATGCTGCTTCTGCCGTGGGCAAACTAATTGCTGAAAGAGCGCGTGCTCAAGGCGTTGAGAAAGTAGCTTTTGATCGTGCCGGGTTCAAGTATCATGGCCGCATCAAGGCGCTCGCTGACGCAGCCCGTGAAAATGGCCTCCAGTTCTAAAGGTAAAGATAATGGCAAAGACTGAAGATAAAGCTGAAGGCCTGCAGGAAAAGCTCGTACAGGTCAATCGTGTTGCCAAAGTGGTAAAAGGTGGCCGTATTTTCGCCTTTACTGCTTTGACTGTCGTCGGCGACGGCAAAGGCAAGGTAGGTTTTGGGCGCGGAAAAGCTCGCGAAGTTCCTCAAGCTATACAAAAGTCCTTGGAAGCAGCGCGCAAGAACATGATCAAAGTGGACTTGAATGGCACCACGATCCAGCATCCGATCAAGGCTCGTCACGGCGCCTCAGCTGTGTTCATGCAGCCCGCATCCGATGGTACGGGTGTAATCGCTGGTGGTGCAATGCGTGCTGTGCTGGAAGTTGCTGGTGTGCAGAACGTGTTGGCAAAGTGCTACGGTTCAACGAACCCTGTCAATGTTGTAAGGGCTACGTATGAAGGCCTCAAGGCGATGAAATCTCCTGAGGAAATCGCTGCGAAGCGCGGCAAGTCCGTCGAGCAGATTCTTGGGTGAGGTTTAAAATGGCTGGCACGATTAGCATTAAACTCGTGAAGAGCACGAGCGGACGGTTGTTAAAGCACAGAGCGACAGTGAAGGCCCTTGGTCTGAGACGCATAGGGCATGTTGTTTTGGTTAAAGATTCTGTTGAGACGCGCGGGATGATCAATAGCGTTTCTCATTTAGTTAGGATTGAAGGGGCTTGACATGAAGCTTAATTCATTGGCGCCGGGTGTTGGGTCGAAAACCGCTAAGAAGCGTCTTGGGCGGGGAATAGGAAGTGGTCTTGGAAAAACCGGCGGTAAAGGTCACAAAGGCCAAAAAGCACGTGCTGGCGGTGGGATAATGCCAGGCTTTGAGGGTGGTCAGATGCCCCTTCAACGCCGTCTCCCGAAATTTGGTTTCACGTCTAGAAAGGCGCTCGATAGTGCTCAGGTACGTCTTTCTGAGCTCAACGCTGTCGAGGGAGACATTGTGTCTCTGGAAACGCTTAAAGCGGCTGGAATTGTCCGGAAGGACAAGAGATTTGTCCGCGTGATGTTGTCTGGAGTGGTTGCGCGTGCATTTACGGTTAAAGGTCTGGTTTTAACCGCGGGTGCGAAAGCCGCGATTGAAGCCGCGGGCGGAAAGGTCGAGGCCTAATAATCTATGGCAAAGGTCCAGCCGGCAAAGATCCAGACGGGGCAAGGTGTCCCGTCTGAGCTGTTGAAGCGTATCAAGTTTTTGTTGCTTGCTATCTTCGTTTACCGGGTGGGCGCTCACATCCCTGTTCCTGGTATTAATCCTGATCAGCTCAAGCAAATTTTCGAGCAGCAACAGGGAACTATATTAAGTCTTTTTAATATGTTCTCCGGTGGCGCGCTGGAACGGATGAGTATCTTGGCGTTAGGCATTATGCCTTACATCTCGGCGTCGATCATAATGCAGCTTATGCAGGCGGTCTCTCCTCAGCTCGAGCAGTTGAAGAAGGAAGGTGAGGCGGGTCGGCGTAAGATATCGCAGTATACGCGCTATGCCACTGTCCTTTTGGCTGCTCTACAGTCGTTTGGGATGAGCATGGCTCTACAGTCTCAGGGCGTGACCATTTCGTCTGGCTTTGCATGGCTTTTCCCTGCTGTGGTTACTTTGACGACAGGTACGATGTTCTTGATGTGGCTGGGTGAGCAGATAACGGAGCGCGGTATCGGTAACGGTATTTCGATGATTATCTTCGCAGGTATCGTAGCCGGACTCCCCAGTGCCATTGGTCAGGCATTGGAGTCGACTCGTCAGGGGGAGCTAAATGAGGTGTTGTTGCTGGGCTTGTTGATTGTAGCAGTCCTGGTGATAGCGGGAGTCGTGTTCATGGAGCGTGCACAGCGCCGTATATCCATTAACCACGCCAGGAAGCAGCAAGGTAGAGCGGTGTACCAGTCTCAGCAGAGCCATCTGCCGCTTAAGATCAATATGGCCGGCGTAATTCCTCCCATATTTGCGACAAGTATATTGTTGTTTCCGGCGAGTTTGGGGCAGTGGTTCGGTGAGACTCAGTATACTGCCTGGTTGCAAGACATCGCTCTGTTGCTGAGTCCAGGCCAGCCGCTTTACGTGATCCTATTTGCTGTTGGAGTGGTGTTTTTCTGCTACTTCTACACGGCGATTATGTTCAACCCCAAGGATGTTGCGGAAAACCTGAAGCGTTCTGGAGCGTTTGTCCCTGGAATTAGACCTGGCGACCAAACGGCGAAGTATATAGATGGAGTTTTGGGCCGACTGACGCTTATCGGTGCTGTCTATATCACCTTGGTCTGTTTGTTACCGCAAATTTTGCAGGCCTTTGGAAATGTGCCTTTTTATCTTGGTGGTACGAGTTTGCTGATAGTGGTTGTGGTCGTTATGGATTTTATGGCTCAGGTCCAGGCCCATATGCTTTCTCATCAGTACGAGCCACTTATGAAAAAGGCTAACCTGAAGGGCTATGGCCCTAACGGTGTAGTTCGTTGATTTTTTGGAGATTTTTATGAAGGTCAGAACTTCTGTTAAGAAATTGTGCCGCAATTGCCGCATCATCCGTAGACGTGGCGCCGTGCGAGTAATTTGTAGCGCGGAGCCCCGGCACAAACAACGCCAGGGTTGATTGGCTTGCGGCATCGCAGTTGATTTTTTCATGCCGTGAATGTATTCTTTGCGCCCTTTAGCGTTTAGGTCAAGCTGAAGGCGCGTAATTTTACTGGAGTAAAATGAATGGCTCGTATAGCCGGTGTAAACATTCCTGACAACAAGCATGCTGTCATCTCGTTAACTTATATCTTTGGAATCGGGAAGACTACGGCTCAGGCCATTTGTGCCTCGGTTGGCATAGATCCTACAACCAAAATCAAGGATCTTGGCGAGGAAAAACTCGACGAGATCAGAAATGAAGTAGCGAAGTATCCGAACGAAGGTGATCTTCGTCGCGAAGTTTCTATGAGTATCAAGAGACTGATGGATCTGGGTTGTTATCGTGGTCTCCGTCACCGTCGCGGTTTACCTGTGCGCGGCCAGAGAACCAAGACCAACGCGCGCACCCGCAAAGGTCCACGCAAGCAAATTCGTAAATAATCGGCGCTAGGAAAGTTCAATGGCTAAGGCAAAAGCGGCGGCCCGCGTCCGCAAGAAAGTTAAAAAGACTGTTGTGGATGGAGTGGCTCATATAAACGCCTCCTTCAACAATACGATCGTGACTTTGACTGATCGTCAAGGTAATACGTTGAGCTGGGCGACTGCGGGTGGCTCCGGCTTTCGTGGCTCTAGAAAGAGCACTCCCTTCGCCGCTCAGGTGGCTTGTGAGAAGGCGTGCCAACTAGCTCAGGAATATGGTCTCAAAAACGTTGATGTGATGGTCAAAGGGCCTGGTCCCGGTCGGGAATCCGCGGTTCGAGCGCTGCATTCAAGTGGCATTAAGGTAAACAGTATAACTGACGTAACGCCGATACCGCACAATGGTTGCCGGCCGCCTAAGAAACGTCGAGTTTAACGGGAGTATAGATTCATGGCACGTTATCTTGGACCTAAATGTAAGCTGTCTCGCCGGGAAGGTGTTGATCTCGGTTTGAAGAGCGGTGTCCGCGCCCACGAAAGCAAGTGCAGATCTGAGAAGGCTCCCGGTCAGCATGGTGAGCGTCGTGGACGCTTGTCTGACTATGGCAATCAGTTGCGCGAGAAGCAAAAGGTAAGAAGAATATACGGTATCTTGGAACGTCAGTTCCGTGGTTACTACTTCGAAGCTTCTAGGCGCAAAGGCGCTACCGGTGAGAATCTCCTCCAGTTACTCGAGTCGCGGCTCGATAACGTGGTTTTCCGTATGGGATTTGGTGCTACTCGCTCTGAAGCTCGCCAGTTGGTCAGTCACAAGGCTATTCTTGTGAACGGCAAGGCTGTCAATGTACCGTCTTATCAAGTTGCTGCCGGTGACGTGGTGACTGTTCGTGAGAAGTCAAAAAACCAGCTTCGTATTGGCTCGGCGTTAGAGCTGGCTGAGCAGCGTGGGTTTGTTTCTTGGATAGAAGTAGACACTAAGAAGAAAGAAGGTGTTTTTAAAGCAGTTCCAGAGCGGATCGATCTGCCGTCAGATATTAATGAAAACTTAATCGTTGAGCTTTACTCCAAGTAAGTAATAGCTTTGAGGTGGTTACTGTATGCAGCGTTCTGTTTCAGAGTTTTTGACACCAAAATCAATAGCGGTTCAGCAACTTACCGCTACTCAGGCAAAGGTAACGCTCGAGCCGCTCGAGCGTGGCTTTGGGCACACGCTTGGAAACGCTTTACGCAGGATACTACTCTCCAGCATGCCGGGCGCGGCAATTGTGGAAGTTGAAATCGACGGTGTGCTTCATGAATACAGCACTCTTGAGGGTGTGCAGGAAGACGTTTTGGACGTCTTGTTGAACCTTAAAGGCGTTGCCGTTCGAATGCACGATCGCGATGAAGCATATGTTTCTCTGGTAAAGGAAGGACCAGGCGTTATCACCGCAGGTGATATCAAAACTGACAGCTCCGTTGAGATTGTTAACAAGGGTCACATCATTGCCAATCTTAGCGCTGGCGCTAAGTTGAACATGAAGTTCAAGGTTTCTCGTGGTCGTGGATACGTCCCTGCCGAAACGCAAGCAGGAGAAGAGGAAAGTCGGAGTATCGGACGGTTGATGCTCGATGCTTCTTACAGCCCTGTTCGTAAGGTTGCTTACGTGGTTGAGAATGCCCGTGTTGAACAGCGTACGGACCTCGATAAGCTCGTGATCGATCTTGAAACGAACGGTACGATTGATCCTGAGGAAGCGATTCGGCGTGCTGCGACAATACTTCAACAGCAGCTGTCCATTTTTGTTGATCTCGAGAAGGAATCGTTGCCGGAACCGGCAGAAGAGAGAGAGGAGATCGATCCTATCCTACTCCGTCCTGTAGACGACTTGGAGTTGACAGTGCGTTCGGCTAACTGTCTGAAAGCCGAAAACGTTTACTACATCGGTGATCTCGTTCAGCGAACTGAAGTAGAACTGTTGAAGACCCCGAACTTGGGCAAGAAGTCTCTCACGGAGATCAAGGATGTCCTTGCATCGAAAGGGCTCTCTTTGGGGATGCGTCTTGAGAACTGGCCGCCCGCCAGCTTAAAAGATGACGATCGTGTTTTAAAGAAACGTTAATTTTGCTTGAGCTTGGGTACACCAGGCGAAAAGGAAGGAAGTTTTCATGCGTCACCGTAAAAGTGGTAGAAAATTTAACATCGACAGTAGCCACCGCTCTGCTTTGTTTAGAAACCTGTCTGTAGCGCTTATTTCGAATGAGGCTATCAAGACTACTCTTCCAAAAGCGAAAGAGCTGCGTCGTGTTGCGGAGCCGCTTATAACTTTGGCGAAGAATGACTCCGTTGCTAATCGCAGATTGGCGTTTTCGCGTACTCGCGATAAGGCCGCTGTAGGCAAGCTTTTCACGGAACTTGGTCCTCGCTACAAGGAGCGTCCCGGTGGTTACATCCGTATCCTCAAGTGCGGTTTCCGTGCAGGGGACAAAGCTCCAATGGCCTATGTTGAGCTGGTCGATAGACCTGTGAACTCGGTCGCTGTTGAAGACGATTCAGAGTAAAAAAGAGCGCCGAAAGGCGCTTTTTTTTGGCCAAATTGCGCGGTTGGGATTTTACTTCTGCCTGCCTGCCTGCCTGCCTGCCTGCCTGCCTGCCTGCTTGTCTCGCGATGATTCAAAGTCTTTCGAGATTCATTTGATGAAAATCTGCGGCTAAAATTCAGAACTTGTGCCACATCGTTCAATTGCGCAGGGTTCCTCCATATGCTCTCTGTGCTCTGCTGAGATAGTTTGAGTCTGTGCGTCAAGCTCCCATTTAATCCGTCTGATGGAGTGTAAATCAGTAGGTGTCCTCACGCGCCCCCTCCGTTTCACGCTCAGGTTGCTTATAGGAGAGTGTCTTTTCCTTATTCATTGTGCGAAATTCGCCAGACACCAAGGAATTCAATGGCGTGGTGACGTGCCCTAAGTGCCATTGACGTGCCTCTTGAGGTATTTGCCCGTATGGTTCTGGGGTTGTTTCATTAGTTGTTCAGGTGTCCCTTCCGCGGTTATTGTGCCGCCGCCTTTGCCTCCTTCAGGCCCAAGATCGACGATCCAATCAGCGGTTTTTATAACGTCGAGGTTGTGCTCGATGATGACTACAGTATTGCCGTTGTCCCGTAGTCTGTGCAGCACAACCAGTAATTGCTTGATGTCGTGAAAGTGTAAGCCCGTGGTTGGTTCGTCCAGGATGTAAAGAGTGCGCCCCGTATCCCTGCGCGATAGTTCCTTTGAAAGCTTCACTCGTTGTGCCTCTCCCCCCGAAAGGGTTGTTGCTGCCTGGCCAAGGCGAATATAGGAAAGTCCTACATCTATGAGCGTCTGCAGCTTTCTGGCGACGGCAGGGATGTTTTCGAAGAAGGCTCTGGCATCTTCAACGGTCATGTCGAGCACTTGATAGATGTTTTTTCCCTTGTAAGCGATTTCCAGGGTTTCGCGGTTGTAGCGCTGGCCTTTGCAGACATCACAGTGAACGTACATGTCAGGAAGGAAGTGCATCTCCACTTTAATCACTCCGTCTCCTTCGCATGCTTCGCAACGCCCGCCTTTGACGTTGAAGCTGAATCTCCCCGGACTGTAACCGCGAGATCTTGCTTCGGGTGTTGCTGCAAACAAATCCCTGATGGGGCCGAACAAGCCAGTGTAGGTCGCAGGGTTGGACCTTGGCGTTCTTCCGATGGGGCTTTGATTGATGTCGATGACACTATCGAAGTGATCCAGACCGTGGATGGACTTGTAGGTCTCCGGCTTGATCACTGTCGCACCATTCAGCCTCTGTGCCGCGATGGGGTATAGGGTGCTATTGATAAGCGTGGATTTCCCCGATCCGGAGACGCCGGTGATGCAGGTAAGTAAGCCCACCGGAAGTTTTAGCGTGACGTTTTTCAGGTTGTTGCCGCTCGCTCCCTCCAGAATGATTTTCTTCTCTTTCAATGGAGTGCTGCGTTTAGTCGGGATGGCAATGCTTTCCTTGCCGCTGAGATAGCGCCCGGTCAGTGACTTTGGGTTAGATACAATATCGTTGAGTGTTCCCTGTGCGACTACATGACCACCGTGAACGCCGGCGCCAGGGCCGATGTCCAGTAGGTGGTCGGCGCAGCGTATCGCGTCTTCGTCGTGTTCCACGACAATCACCGTGTTGCCCATGTCACGAAGGCGCATCAGCGATTTCAATAGTCGGTCATTGTCGCGTTGGTGCAAGCCGATGGAAGGCTCGTCAAGTATGTAGAGTACCCCCACCAGACCGGCGCCAATTTGGCTAGCCAAGCGTATTCGTTGGGCTTCACCGCCGGAGAGTGTCTCGGCGCGTCGGTTCAACGTCAGGTATTCAAGGCCCACATTGCTAAGAAAGTGCAGTCGCTCGATGATTTCCTTGAGAATCTTGTCTGCTATCTTCTTTTTTTGGCCGGTGAATTTGAGTCCTTCGAAATAACGTAGCGCGTCACCCACCGCAAGGTTGACAACGTAGGGCAGGTTTTCCTTGTGGATGTAAACGCTGCGGGCTGAGGCATTCAATCGCGACCCGCCGCAGCTTTGGCAATCTGCCACACTCATATATTTGGCGAGATCTTCACGTACAGATTCGGATTCGGTGTCGCGATAGCGCCGCTCCATGTTGGGAATGATCCCTTCAAAGGGGTGATTGCGGGTGACCAGATCACCGCGCTCATTGCTGTAACGGAAGGAAATGGTCTCGCCGTTGCTGCCGTGGAGGATGACGTCCCGGACGCTCTTGGGAAGTTTGTTGAAGGGCTTCGTGATATCAAATTTGTAGTGTTTGGCCAGCGACGTCAGCATGTGGTAGTAGTAAAAATTCTTTTTGTCCCACCCCCGAATGGCGCCTTCCTCCAGTGAAAGTGCCGGGTCGGCAATGACGTTATCCTCATCGATATACTGGGTAATCCCGAGGCCATCGCAGGTCGGACAGGCGCCACTCGGGCTGTTGAAAGAAAACAGCCGGGGTTCGAGTTCGCTGAGGCTGTAGTTGCAGTGGGGACAAGCAAACTTGGAGGAGAACAGCATTTCGTCGATATTGCCCTCCATGTCGGCGATCAATGCGGTGCCTTCGCTGAGTTTCAGGGCGGTTTCAAACGACTCGGCCAAACGGGTTTGCAACCCTTCTTTTACCTTGAAGCGGTCAACCACAACTTCAATGGTGCTTTTCTTGTTTTTTGCCAGCTTGGGGGCTTCATCGAGCTCAGTGACGACTCCATTGATGCGCGCCCTGATGAATCCCTGTGCCTTCAGGGATTCAAAGAGCTGGACGTGCTCACCTTTTTTGTCCTTGATGATCGGGGCCAGCAGCATGAGTTTGAGGCTTCCGGACAGTTCCATGACTTGATCGACCATCTGGCTGATGGTTTGCGCTTCAAGTGGTTGGTTGTGTTCGGGGCACCGTGGTGTTCCGATCCGCGCAAACAACAAGCGAAGGTAGTCGTAAATTTCCGTGATCGTTCCCACCGTTGAGCGCGGGTTGTGGGACGTGCTTTTCTGCTCGATGGAAATGGCTGGGGAAAGCCCTTCGATATGGTCGACTTCGGGCTTTTCCATCATGGACAGGAACTGGCGTGCGTAGGTCGAGAGCGATTCAACATAGCGACGCTGCCCTTCGGCGTAAAGGGTGTCGAAGGCAAGGGAAGACTTGCCACTGCCTGAGAGCCCGGTGATGACCACAAACTTGTCGCGTGGGATTTCCAGGTTGATGTTTTTCAGGTTGTGGGTGCGGGCGCCACGGACGATTATTTTGTCCATACATCAGACTCTTCAGTGATTTTGTCCTAGTATACGGATATCCAGTAGTCAGTCCAGTGGGGCAGGGGCCGTGCACTCGAGGGTGGCGGATAAATCGTCGGCTTGGCGAGGCGATCGAAACTGATACAATCCCTTCCCCGGCTGATGTCTGTTTGGTGGATTCCCGGAATGATCATGCCATTTCGTTGTGCATGGCGTGTCTATGTTGCCAGTCGTGATTGTGTTGAGACGTACGCAGTTTGTCGCTGGGCGTTTTGCATGGCTGCGGCGGAGGATGGATTGATCAGGGCGGGAGCGCTTACGTTGCTGGCGTGCGCGTGGCTGACGTCATAGGAGGGCAGTGGTTCGGGATGTCCGTGCCGACAGATTATTGATGCAAGGTAGCAAGATCGGGTATGTTGCCCGAGCAGGTTGCCATGCGTCTTGACCCCATTGGTGAAGGTGGCCGCGTTTTGCCGAAGTGATAAAAGTTGGTTTGAGGTGTGGCGATAGGCGCCGTTTCTGGTCAAAGCAAAGAATTGAACGGTCTGATAATTAAATGAGTTGCAACAGGAGATAAACAATGGCCAAAGGCGGCATTAACAAAGTGATATTGGTGGGGAATCTCGGCAATGATCCGGAGACCCGTTACCTTCCCAATGGTGGTGCAGTGACCTCCATTTCGCTGGCGACCAGTGAATCCTGGAAGGACAAGCAGACCGGACAACCGCAAGAGCGGACGGAATGGCACCGCGTCGTGTTCTTCAATCGTCTGGCTGAAATTGCGGGCGAATACCTGCGTAAAGGCCGCAAAGTGTATGTTGAAGGTTCACTCAGAACGCGCAAGTGGCAGGATCAGAATGGTCAGGATCGCTGGACGACCGAAATCGTTGCCAGTGACATGCTGTTGATCGACGGTGGTGGAAGCGGCGGTGGCCGTGGTGACAATTTTGGCGGCGGTACCGAAGGCTACGACAATATGCCGGAAGCCCACTCTTACGCGGGGGGATCGTCTGCACCCGCAGCGGCAGCCGCGCCGGCCCGCGGGCCTGCCACGGCAGCACCTTCGCGTGCACCTGCAGGGGCGGATTTCGAGGACGATATCCCGTTCTGATCTGTCTCGAGTTTTTTGTAGAAAAGCAAAAGCCCTGTTTATCAGGGCTTTTTTGTTGGTCGGCCTGCGTACGCCGGGTGGGTGATTCGTGCGCATTTCAATCTCTCGGTATCATAATATTGCTGGCTGAGGGCAGTACGCTTTCTTGGCTCCTTGGGCGCTTGGCAGGCGTCGATGTTGGCGATGATGTGACTGTGCTCTCAGGCGATGAGCTAATCATTCTTCTCCCTTGCGCGGTCGCGGGTTATGCTTGTCGCGCATGATGCCAAAGGCTGTACGTATCCCTATTTGGTTGGTTTTCAACAGGTTGTTGGGTTGTATTGGTTCTTTGGCACGCGAATTCGCTGTTTTGGGCGGGGAAACTGCAGCTTTTGCTGTCGCTCTGCGCTTTCTGGCTTAAAATTACCACTGGTGCTGTTTTGGTAATGGCCAAGGATACTTTTTGCACGAGACCCGAATGAAAATAAGAACTTATGTACTTGTCGGCAGTCTGAGCTTCGGCGTGTTTGCGATCAATCAACTTCCTGCCAATTTGTTGTGGCGTGCGCTGGGCGCACAGCTATCGCCTGTTCTCCCGTTTGCCGTGGAATCCGTGGGTGGTTCGATCTGGAATGGTTTCGTCGTCGGTCGTCCGCAGGGCGCTTTCAATGAGCGGGTGCTCGCACAGTGGGACGTCAAGCCAGCCAGCCTCTTGATGGGGCGACTGGCGTTGGGTCTGAAACTGGAAAGCAGTGGTTTCCGTGTATCGGGAACCGGGTATGCCGGGCTCGCCGCCAAGGGTGTGTATGACCTCTCGGCGAAGGCCAACGCAGCCATGTTGGATCCTTTCCTGCAGGGTATGGGGGTCAGTGCATCGGGCGAATTGATACTGAAAGATGTCTCGGTGGGGCTGGGCAAGGACATGCAGGTGACGGATGCGTCCGGTTCTCTGCTTTGGCGCGGTGGAACCATTACGGCCGGATTCTCCGGTAGTCCCGAGCAATATTCCGTGCCGCCGATTTCAGGCATCGTGTCGCAGAAGCAGAATGGCGCGTTCATCGACGTAAAGCAGGTCGATGGTGCAAAACCGTTGGGTGAGGTGGGGCTTACGGGAGACGGCATCCTCAACGTGACGGTGCTGCAGCGTGTCATGACCTTGGCGGGCATGGAGGCCGGAGACGAAAACAAGGTGCTGATCAAGACCCAGCAACCGGTGTTCTGAGGAACCTGGTGGCGTGTTCCGCGTGAGACATTCATGCGCGGCAGTCGCCAACATTCGCAACAGTCACCAAAAACTGTTATTGATGCTGTTTGTGACGCAATTCGATGGTATCTGCGCAGCACGAGCCGCTGGATTTACCTTAAACTACGCTGTCAAAACCTTTTAAGGTTTCGCAGCTATAGTAAATAACAAGTACAACCGAGGATAAATGGGTGGCTCTCACGCCTGCAAAATCCAATGTATGGGTAGACCGCGCCTTCACGGGATGTAATCTCGCGATGGTGGTGGGTATTTCCTATCTGTCCGTAAAGATGTTTTTTCTATTGCTTGAGCCGGGGTCGGTGCAGGCACCTCCCTCCTTGTTTGGTCAGTCTTCCTCGTCGGGTGCGGGACAGCAGCACTCTTCAGTGGCGACAATTGATCCCAGTGCCATTCCTGTCTGGAACCTGTTTGGTCGCGAGGGCGAGACGAAAGCCGTTGCTTCGGTGCAGAAAGATGTTGATGCACCCAAGACTTCCTTGCAGCTTGAGTTGCAGGGCGTGTTCGTCGCCATCAAGGAAGAAAATTCCTCGGCCATCATTGCCGAGCGCATGCGTGAAGCCAAGCTCTACCGGATCGGTGACAAATTGCCGGGGAATGCGACTCTCGCCGGTGTTTTCCCGGATCGGGTGCTGTTGAACACAATGGGCAGGACCGAAGCCTTGTATTTCCCGGATATGTCGCAGGTTGGCGGTGTGCAGAGCAACGGACCTCGCGGACCCGGCGGGTTTGCACCGGTCAGCAATTCGCGGGGCGAGCCCAGCATGGGGCGGGGCGGCATGAGTTCGCTCGGGCCCGGTTCCAATTTTGGCATGGCAGGCGGAATGCCGGGTGGCATGCCCGCAGCTGACGACTTGTCGAAGGCGATCAAGGATGAACTGGGTAGCAATCCCCAGGAGGCCCTTAGCGAAATGGGGTTGGAGATGAATGGTGGCAATGGCTACCGCGTGGGTGGTGGGAATGCACAAATGTTCTCTGCTTTAGGTGTTCGCCCAGGCGACATAATCAAATCAATTAATGGTCGACCACTCGGGAATCCGGAAGCCGATATGAACATGATAGAAGAATTTTCGAGCGCGGACTCTCTTGATGTGAACTATGAGCGCGATGGCAAGCCCCTATCCACCAGCGTGTCGACCCGATAAGTACCATTGCGATAAGAAGAGGCAGAATAATAAATGTTTAAACCATTCCCCCGTCGTTTCTCATCGAAATGGTTGCAGGCGTCTGTGCTGGCGGCAGCAATGTTTGCGCCTCTCGGTGCCTACACCGAAGAAGCGCCGCCGACCTGGAAGATCAACATGAAAGAGGCGGAAATCCGCCAGTTGATCGAGCAGGTATCCGACATTACCGGTGACAGCTTCGTGGTCGATCCCCGCGTCAAGGGGAAAGTGACGGTCGTCTCCAATACGGAAATGACCGAGAAAGAGATTCTCGAAATGTTCGAGTCGGTGCTGCGGGTGCATAACTTTGCCTCGGTACGCACGGGCAAGATGGTCAAGATCGTGCCCACGCAGGGCGCGAAGCAGGATGTCGTGCCGATGGAAGCCGCCGATGGTTCCAGCGACAGGATCATCACCCAGGTGATTCCGGTGGCCTTCTCCAGTGCGACCGAGCTGGTACCGATTCTGCGCCCGATGGTGCCGCAATACGGGCATCTGGCGGCGGTCACGTCGGCCAATGCGCTGATCATTTCCGACCATTCGGCCAATGTGCAGCGGATCCTCGATATCGTCAAACGTATCGATACGGCCGACAACGAAGAGTCTGAAATCATTCAGCTGCGAAATGCCTGGGTCGGCGATCTGGTCAAATTGCTTGAGCAGCTCGGTGGCAGCGGCGGTAAAGGTGGTGGCCCGGGTGCCAGCGGTGGCTCCAGTCGCGTGAAGGCAATTGCGGACGAACGCACCAACCGCTTGATCCTGAGGGGTGAGCGGATGGCGCGGCAGAAACTGCGTGCCTTGGTGGCAGATCTCGACCGCCCGGCGGAGCACTCGGTGACTACACAGGTGATCTATCTTCGCTTTGCCGACGCGGTCAAGGTATCTGAAGTCCTGCGCGGCATCGTGACCGGGCAAGCGACAACGCCTTCCTCATCGCAAGGCGGTTTTGGTGGCCAGAGTGGTGGCAGGACATCACCGACCAGCTTTGGATCCAGTGGCGGTGGCTTGGGTATGTCGTCCATGGGTGGCATGGGTGGCGGTATGAGCAGCGGAATGGGTGGTAGTTCCAGCAGTGGCCAGCGGCAGGCAACGTCTGCGCCGGTGCAGGCCGGCAACATCACCATTCAGGCCGATGACACATTGAATGCGCTGGTGGTGAGGGCTTCTCCCACCGACATGGCGGAAATCCGTTCGCTGATCAAGCAGCTGGATATTCGCCGCGCGCAGGTGTTGATTGAGGCGGCAATTGTTGAAATACGTGGCGATGCAGGAAAGTCTTTGGGCGTACAGTGGGC
>JBPOHS010000101.1:0-14532 GCA_052035295.1 Pseudomonadota bacterium | reverse complement strand
GTTATTACCGCACTGAACACGACATTACTGCTGGTATCCGTGACTTCCACCGGTACATCCACATTGCCTTCAGTCGACCAGGGAATGTCTTCTCCCAGCGCCTTCGCCACCAGATCGGTGTTGGCCTTCTTGAGGTATTTGACACTCATGCCCACCGGTATCCACCGCGCGCCCTTCGGAATCGACACCTCAGTCATCAGCCCGCCAGCCAGCTCCGCCATGTTGCACATGGCAATGGCGTGCACCGTGCCCAGATGATTGGTGACCTTGCGTTGTTTGCTAATACTGACGCAGGCGAAGCCTGGTCGCAGATCCTCAACATGAGGGGAAATCGAACTGAAATATGCCGCTTTATGACACACCCCCAAGGTAAATAGACGGGTGCCACCGGGTAATGCTTTCAAACGATTGAAAAGGCTCAGGGTATTCATGACATCAACTCCGAGAGAGAAACCTGGATACAGCAAATACGCCACACCCAAACAAACAGAATTGCATTCTGTTAAAGAATAATATTCTGTATTGTCTGCACCCGTCAAGCTGGACGACGCAAACGATGTAGTTCACGATTCACCTGGTCAAATCATTGGAGTAGCAGGACGGTGGCCATCATTCATGTGCTTGAACGACAGTTTCCGGGCAGAAGGGCTGCGCTGAAACGGGAGATTTTGGCGGGCGCATTGGCCTGTTTCAACGAAGCAGGCATCGAAGCGGTCACGATCGAACAAATACGCCTTCGTTGCGACACCAGCGTCGGCAACATCTACCATCATTTCGGCAGCAAGGAAGGCATCATTGCAGCATTGTTTTTCGCCGCGCTCGACGACCAGCATATTGCACGCGAGCAGGCACTCAAGGCGGCCGTTACACTGGAGCAAGGGGTAAAAGCACAAGTAACGAGTTACTTGCAGTGGGTGGTGGCAGAACCGGAGCTCGCCCGGTTCCAGTTCCAGTCGCGCAGCCACGTCACCAACGGTCCCGATGCCGACGCCCTGAAAGAGCGAAATCGACAGCGTAACCGACAGTTTCGCGACTGGTTCCTGGGGATTCCTGATCGGGACATTGTTGCCGGGGTGCCGGCGGAGCTACTGCCTTCGCTGATCATCGGACAGGCTGAAAGTTACTGCCGAGCATGGCTTCATGGCCGTGTCAGCACTCCACCCGACCAATTCAGCGCGGCATTGGGCAGCGCCGCGTGGGCATCGATTCTGGTGAGCACGCGCCCCGACAGCTGAGCAGACAGGGGCAACACTGCTCATCAAGACGAGCATTGACGCCAAACCGTCACAGAAAACATGTACCATGGTCCCAAAAGTTGCGTAAAAAACGACAGGGCGCTACATGTATTCACGCAGACGGTTCATACAAACAAGTTTTGGTGCCATCGGCACTGTGGTCGCCACACAGTCAACGACAGCAGTCGCTGCCTCGGCATCGTCACTGAACGCGCCCTTCTTGCATGGCGTTGCGTCTGGCGACCCACTCAGCGACCGAGTCATTCTTTGGACCCGAATTACCCTGGAGCCACAACCCACCGACACGATCGTTGTAGAATGGACGGTGGCGCTGGACCCTTCTCTGAAAAATGTAGTTGCCTCGGGTGAAGCCTACACAGACCACGAGTGCGATTTTACTGTCAAGGTCGACGCACTGCTGCCGTATCCTGCAACGACTTACTATTATGGATTTCGTTACCAGGGTGTCGAATCCATGACCGGGCGCACCCGCACGGCCCCCACCAGCGCCGTTAATGCTCTTCGCATCGCCGTGTGCTCCTGCAGCAGCATTTATTCGGGTTACATGAACGGCTATGGCCGCATCGCAGATCGCAATGATCTGGATCTGGTGATTCATTGCGGTGACTACATCTACAATTGGCCCGATGAAAACGAGCGTGTGCGTATCCCGACAGATTTCATCGACGAAAAGGATCCCGAAACTCTCGAGGAATTAAGACGCCGTTACGCTTACTACCGTCGTGACCCGCAATTATCGAGAGCACATCAACAACATCCCTTTGCCATTATCTGGGATAACCATGACATCGAGAGCGGACCGCGTGAGGCTGCCATACAGGCCTTTCATGAATGGACACCCATTCGAGCGCCCGAACCCGGCAATAACAACCTCATTTACAGGCATCTTCCCTACGGCCCCCTGCTCGATATCTTGATGCTGGATACTCGTCACATTGGTCGAGACCCTGTGGTAAAAACCAGCAATCCGCTGCTGAACGACAGCATTGATGATGACAACCGCTCGTTGCTCGGCGCAGTGCAATATCAGTGGCTAACGGACAATCTAAGCGCCTCTGGGACGCAATGGCGAATACTCGGCAATCAAGTCATGATGGCCCCATTGTTGGCGCTGGGGCTGGTCGACAACCCGGATGACGACATGCCTGGCTATAATGATGCCGGATTGATCTTGAATCCCGTGCAATGGGACGGGTATTCAGCAGAGCGACGTCGCCTGTTCCAGTTCCTGCGAGAGCGGGGAATTGGCAACAACATCGTCGTGACCGGCGATATGCACATGTCATTCGCGGCAGACCTGGTGGAAGACCCCATCAACAAAACGCTGTACAACCGTAAAACAGGTGGCAAATCTGTCGGCGTCGAGTTTCTTCCCACCAGTATCTCGCGCGGAAATATTGATGAACAAATCGGGGCAACCCCCGGCACACTGGCCAGTATCGCCGCTGCCGTTGCCACCGGCATTGCCAACCCTCACATTCAGTACGCGGACTATCGCGAACACGGCTACGGCATCGTGCATCTGACCGCAGAAGAAGCCACCTTCGAATTCTGGTACACGCCCATTCTTTACCAGACACGTTATCAATGGCTTGGGGCTTCCCTGGTCTGTAAAACAGGGAAAAACCACCTGGAACGCTCCGGGAAACGTCCAAAACCCACAAGCGGCCAGTGGCAGGCATTACCCGCACCCGGTGCCCTGCCTACCGAGCCATCAAACGTTTTCATGAGCTGGACAGAAATATTGATGGCCCTGTTCCGCGCCATTGAACGCATGGGAAAATAGCCCTTTCAGCGGCTGAACGCTCCCAAGGCACAGCATTGAATCCACTCAACGCTGTGCCACACACCTTTCCCGGATATAATCAAATCTCCCCCCTATTTCGCCACCGTGGCCCGCCATGCGTTTTCAACCCTTCAGCAAGCCAACCGCGCCCCTGATCCTTATCAGCAGCTGCCTGCTTGGCAATAAAGTTCGTTATGACGGGCAAGCCAAACTGAATCAGCCACTGCAATTCAATTTATTGCCACACATACAGGCACTCGCCGTCTGCCCCGAAGCCATGGCCGGCATGGGTATCCCGCGGCCTCCCATTCAATTGATCGAAACCTGTAGCGAAATTCGGGCCCTCGGCCGTGACGACCACACCATCGACGTGACAGCCCGACTCAGGCAGATGGGGTTGATACATCACCGTGCCCACTCCTTGCTGGCCGGTGCCATCCTGCAAAGTCGTTCCCCCAGTTGCGGCGTTACAAGCACGCCGCATTTCGATGGGGAAGGTGCGCAAACACACACCGGGCCAGGATTGTTCGCCCGCACTTTGCGCGAACAGCGACCTTGGCTGCCCATGATCGAAGACACCGACCTGAACAATGCCATATTGCGCACGCGATTCCTGTTGAAATGTTACTTGTGTACAGACTGGCTGACCCTGCGACAGGCGCATCCAGACGCATGGCATTTGACGCTGGATTTTCTGCGCCATCATGACGACAGCATCCGCCAGCTGACGCTGACCGATGCCGAAGCCATGCAACTGCTTTTTCTGGAGGGAACGCCTGCCAACAGGCAGCAGGCACAGCGGCAAACGCTGGACCTGTTCCTTGTATCACTGGCGGGGAATTATTCGAGATAGGTGTAGCCGACCAAACCTTCACGCAGTTCGGCCAGATAAAGGCTTTGTTCGTCGACCGAAAGTTCACTGTGCAGCAGTTGCTCGTGAATTTTCTGCAACAACAGCTTGGGATCGAAATTCACGTATTTGAGAATATCGTCGACCGTATCGCCCTTCATGGCATTCTGCAGTTCAAAAGAGCCATCCGGCTGGAAATGCACGACCACCGAATCGGTATCGCCAAACAGATTGTGCATATCGCCCAGGATTTCCTGATACGCACCCACCATGAAAATCGCCAGTGATATTTCTTCATCTTCACGATATGCAGGCATGGGCAAGCTTGGCGACAAGCCGCCGCTATCCACGTACTGGTCCATACGCCCATCGGAATCGCAGGTAATATCCTGTATCTTGCCACGACGCGACAAAGGCCTTTCCAGTCCGTGCAAGGGCACCACCGGAAACACCTGGTCGATACCCCAGACATCCGGAATCGACTGGAACAACGAAAAATTCAGGAACACCTTGTCGGCCAATTTTTCATTCAATTCCTGAATGATTTCCTGATGCACGCGGGAAGTCGGGTCCAGTTTTTCTTCAACGCGAGCGCATGCGGCGAAATAAAGCTCTTCGGCTGCCGCCTTGTCTTCCAGACCAATAACGCCGTGGGTGTAGAGATCGTGTGCTTCACCGAGACGGTAAACCACCTCGTGATACAATTCGGTCAGCGCCTTGGAAGACACACCCTTCGGTTCGCTTCCTTTTAATGCCTGATAGCAACGATACAATTCCTGTACCACGACATGTGCATCCGCCATCGGCGTCACCGGGGTATGCGACGAGGGCGCTTCACAACCGATGACATTGGCCACCAGCACTGCGTGATGCGCTGTCACTGCGCGCCCTGATTCGGTAATGACATGCGGCAAAGGCAAATGATACTGATCGCAGGTTGTTTTCAGCGCTTGCACTATCGCGTGCGCGTATTCTTCCATGGAATAATTCATCGAGCAGTAACTGCGGGAACGGGTGCCTTCATAATCCACACCCAAACCACCACCGACATCCACGCACTGGATATCGGCGCCCGCACGACGCAGCTCGGCAAAATACCGCGCTGCTTCTTTCATGCCCGACTGAATATCGCGGATATTGGAAATCTGCGATCCCAAATGAAAGTGCAACAATTGCAGGCAACCGAGTTTGCCGGCATCACGCAACACCGCAAGCACATCGATGATTTGCGAAGCCGCCAGCCCGAATTTTGATTTTTCGCCCCCGGTATTTTGCCAGTTACCTTTACCGATGGAGCTCAGGCGCGCCCGCAATCCGATGCGTGGTGACACGTCCAGATTGGCCGACTCTTCCAGGATCAGCTGCAGCTCACTGAGCTTTTCAACAACGATATACACCTTGCGACCGGTTTTCTCGCCGATCAGGGCCAAACGGATGTATTCGCGATCCTTGTAACCATTGCAGACAATGACCGATCCGGCACGCGCCATGGCCAACACAGCCATGAGCTCGGGCTTGCTGCCCGCTTCCAGACCGACATCGCAACGCGGAAGATCCACCCGGGTGTTGACGATCTCCTCCACCACCCGACGCTGCTGGTTCACCTTGATCGGGTAGACCGATGTGTAACCGGCTTCGTATTCAAGCTCGGTCATGGCCCCCGAAAACGCATTGCACAAGAGACGCACGCGATCCGACAGGATACCCGCGAAGCGTATCAGCAACGGCAGGCGCAACCCCTGCATCCGGGCCCTGGCGACCACGGCATCCAGCGGAATACGCTGCGTCATCTCACCGTAACCGACATCCAGATATCCTTCTGGCGATATGTCGAAATAACCTGCACTCCAGTGATCGACACTAAAGGTCTGGCGGGCTTTGGTAATAATAGAATCGGTCATTTCCGTGACGTTCTCCGGGGCTCAATAGCGTTTGACAACAACAGTGGATCAGGTAAGGTTGCGCACTTTACCGACTCTGGATATGAAAGGGTACTGCAAAATGGCCGAGACATCTTTCCATTCTTTTTTCAACGAAATCTTTGGTGATGAGGGCACCTCCTTCGGCCTGGCGGTCAAGCGCAAGCTGCACGAGGAGCAAACCCGCTTCCAGTACCTCGAAGTCTATGAAACCGAAACATTTGGCAACCTGATGGTGCTCGATGGCTGCGTAATGCTGACCGATCGCGACAACTTCCTCTACCACGAAATGATGTCGCACCCGGTCATGTTTACCCACCCCAACCCCCAGCGTGTCGCCATCATTGGCGGCGGCGACTGCGGCACCCTGCGCGAAATCCTCAAGCACGGCACGGTTGAAAACGCCTGGCAGATCGACATCGATGAGCGGGTAACCCGGATTTCCGAACAGTATTTTCCCACGCTGGTCGATTCCAACAGTGACAAGCGCGCACAACTGCTGTTCGCTGATGGCGTCGCCTGGATCAAGAACCAGCCCGAAAAAAGCCTGGACGTGCTCATCGTTGATTCGACCGACCCGGTCGGCCCGGCCGAAGGCCTGTTCGCGCTGGATTTCTTCAAGGAATGCGGGCGCGTACTGAAAGATGACGGCATTCTGGTACAGCAGAGCGAGTCCCCCTTACTGCACACCAAAACCATCATTGCCAAACTACACCAGGATATGAAGGCAGCCGGTTTTGACAACGTTCGTACCCTGCCCTTCCCGCAGCCGGTGTACCCGACAGGCTGGTGGTCATGCACGATGGCCAGCCGCGCCACCAACCTCAAGCAGTTCCGCAAGGATGCTGCCGCCGGCAAGACGTTCGAGACCGAGTATTACAATGCCGAGATACACCAGGGTGCATTGGCAATGCCCGAGTTCATGAAGCGCGTATTGGGCGAGTGATGTTCTGCGGCCCGATCCGCTCGACGCAAGCCAGAACCGGCAATGCGTCATCAGGCAATCGGGCCGTTTTATTTGAGGAGGATCGCACCACCCGTCACCTGACAGGCAAGATAAAGGTGACGCACATGATCCAGGTAACGGGAGACCGTCGCAAGAATGCCTTAGTGCGCTGAAGCGAAAGTCGCCTTCTCGGCGCAGTGTTGCTGGTACATCTGTTCGGCCTCTTTACGGACTTTGTCGCCTTCCTTGTCGGACAAATAGCGCACAGAGCCATCCGGCTTGATGTCGTAAAAGATATTGATTCCTTTCATGTGCTCAATACGGTTCTTTACGAACTCACAATTGGCAGCCTGCTTTTTCTTGATTTCGGAATCGTGTTCCATCGCCTTTTCACGCTTCATCCGCTCGTCCCGCAGCTGATCGGCAAAGCGGGCCTGACGCGTCTGCATTTCCTGGGAGGAGGTTTCCACCGTAACGGCAGGCTGATTTTTGCCGTCCTTGTCATCCTTGGCAATAGTGGTGACACTGCCTGATGCGACTTCTGGCGCTTTGTCTCCAAAATGCACCTGGCCGTTCGCATCCACCCATTTATATATATCTGCGAACGACACTGCAGGGCCAAGCAAGGCGGGAATCAGGAGGCTGGTTGCCAGCTTCCGTGCTCGTTGACGACTCATGACTACTCCTAAACTTCCTGTCAATTGATCACCATTTGAGCACATGATAATAAAAAGGGGCCGCCTAATGCAAAAAGGATATTGCATTGACAGGACGGCCTCTGTTTAACCGCTGAATCAGGTAGCAATGTGGTCTGCTTTCCCCAGAAAGACCACCCCAAACTTGACACCGGGATCACTTGACGCAACCCCGTCCTGAAGAGAGCATGGCGTCAGCCTTTGCCCATCAGCACATTCCGGAATCCAGCATGCTCACCAGTCATCTCATCAGACAACTCACGCTCGCGGCTGACACTGTTTCGCCGTCATTTATCAGTGCGGCCAGCGGCTTGTGCTGGCTGGGTGAACACTTCTATGTGGTGGCCGATGATACACTGCACCTGGGAATATTCACGATGGATCACGCATCCCCGGGACGATTGCTTAGATTGTTGCCGGGAGCACTGCCCGAAGAGCACAAGGACCGCAAGAAAAACAAACCGGACTTTGAGGTGCTGACACACTGGGCAGACTATCCTCACGCTGCAGGTGGCGCGCTACTCGCTTTCGGATCAGGTTCAAAACCCAACCGGTGTACCGGAGTGCTGATTCCACTGGGTGAAGAACACGCCATTATCGGCACGCCGGTCAGTTTTGATTTATCGCAGCTCTATACAGCGATTGCCAAAGCCGTTTCTTCTCTCAATATCGAGGGTGCGCTGATACAGGGTGACGAACTGTGGTTGATGCAGCGGGGAAACAGCGACGGGGGAACAAACGCGCTGGCTAAGCTACCCTTGTCGACATTACAGCATTGCATTGACGGGCGACCACACCACTTGCCAGAGTTTTCTCTCCAGATCATCCCGCTGGTGCTTGGGGAAATTGATGGTGTGCCACTTACGGTGACCGATGTAACAAGACTCTCCGATGGCACAATGCTTTTCTCTGCCGCAGCAGAAAACACCAGTAACGCCTATGATGATGGGCAATGCGCAGGCTCTGCCATTGGAATGCTTTCCCCCACCGGGCAGGTTTTACGTTGCGAAATACTGAGCGGTCAAGAAAAAGTGGAAGGCATCGCTGCCAGAACGGATGGGGCGGGGATTTCCTGTTTTCTGGTCACTGATGCCGACGACTCCAGCGTCGCCGCCGGGTTACGGCAGCTGCACCTCGATTTCTGACATTTTCATTCGTCGTTCATTGATACATCTTAGCGCACACCATACGGTACATTCCCGAAAAGCGGATCGTCAGTGCGGGACGGAAAAGCAAAAAAAGAGGGCGCCCAAGGCGCCCTCTTTTTTACACGTCCTGTGCAGTCTTCCTGAATTACATGCTGTAAGCCTTCTCGCCGTGCGAGTTGACATCCAGACCTTCGCGCTCTTCTTCGGTGCTGACACGCAGACCGATCGTGATATCCACCAGTTTGTAGGCAATGAATGCCACCACTCCGGACCACACGATGGACGTTACAACACTGATAGCCTGGATCTTGACTTGAGCAGCGATCGAATAGCCTTCTGCGACCGTGTTGGCGACATAATCCCATACACCAACGCCACCCAGATCAGGGGAAGCAAACACACCCGTCAACAGCGCACCCAGGATACCGCCGATACCGTGTACGGCGAACACGTCGAGCGAGTCATCCACGTTCAGCATGCGCTTCAGGTTATGAACAGCCCAGAGGCATACCAGACCGGCGGAAAGACCGATAACCAGTGCGCCGCCAACCCCTACGTAACCACAGGCTGGCGTGATGGCTACCAGACCGGCAACCGCACCAGAAGCCGCACCCAGCACCGAAGGCTTGCCGCGCAATACCCACTCAGCCAGGGTCCATGCAATGGCCGCGAGTGCAGTAGCTACCCAGGTGTTGAGCAGTGCAAGTGCAGCAATGCCGTTGATTTCGAGCGCAGAACCCGCGTTGAAACCGAACCAGCCGAACCACAGCAGGGAGGTACCGATCATGGTCATGGTCAAGCTGTGCGGCGCCATGGATTCTTTACCGTAGCCAATGCGCTTGCCAATCAGGAACGCGCCAACAAGACCGGCAACACCGGCGTTGATGTGAACAACGGTACCGCCAGCGAAGTCGAGCGCGCCTTTCTGGAACAACCAGCCAGCAGTCGCACCGGCAGCGGCAGCAGCATCAGCGCTGGTGTAAGCGTCCGGGCCGGCCCAGTACCACACCATGTGAGCCATCGGCAGGTAGGAAAAAGTGAACCAGATGACGCAGAAAACCAGTACCGCAGAGAACTTGATGCGCTCAGCAAAGGCACCGACGATCAGTGCGCAAGTGATGGCAGCAAACGCCCCCTGGAATACAACGAACACCATTTCAGAAATATAGACGCCCTTGTTCCAGGTCGCGCCCAGTGAGTCTGGCGTTACGCCACTCAGGAATACTTTCGACAAGGAACCGAAGAAAGCACCACCTTCGGTGAAGGCCACGCTGTAGCCATATACCACCCAAAGCACGCTGATCAGCGAGAAGACGGTGAACACTTGCATGAGCACCGACAGCATGTTCTTGGCACGCACCATACCGCCGTAGAACAGCGCCAAACCAGGAATCGACATGAGAATGACGAAGCAGGTGGCGACCAATACCCAAGCGTTATCCGCTTTGCTGAGTGACGGTGCCGCGACCGCTTCTGCAGGCGCCGCTTCTTCTACCGCAGCGGTTTCGGGAGCGGCCGATTCTGCAGTAACGGTGGCGGTGACCGCCGTGGTTTCTGCGACAGGGGCTTCTTCGGACCACCCTGGAGAGGCGAATCCGACGGCGCCACATAGCGCCAGTACACTTAACAGTTTTTTCATGAGTAACTCCTTGAACGCCGATATTGAAATTTTTGACAAAACTCTAGCGTCTCGCTGCTTTTGAGGCTTGCAACCTCAAGCAGCGATATCGCAACACGAACAGACTGGATTAAAAGGTATTAAATGGCGGTGCGCCGTTAAACCGCGTCGTTACCGGTTTCGCCCGTCCGGATACGAATCGCTTGCTCAACTGGCGTGACAAAGATTTTGCCGTCGCCGATCTTGCCGGTATTGGCAGCTTTGGTGATGGCTTCGATGACCTGGTCGAGCATGTCGTCGGCCACGGCAACTTCCACTTTGACTTTTGGCAGGAAATCCACCACGTATTCGGCGCCGCGATACAATTCGGTGTGACCTTTCTGGCGTCCAAAGCCTTTAACTTCGGTCACGGTAATCCCCTGCACGCCAACTTCAGACAGCGCTTCACGCACATCGTCCAGTTTGAATGGCTTGATAATGGCGGTGACTAATTTCATGGACATCTCCTATGGATGGTACTGAGTTCGGTTCGAAACCTTGGTGTTCGCAAATCAGTGCAACCCGCGTTGCCAGCTGCCAATCAGCAGAACATGCCAACGCTATTGCACAATCCGTGCCTGTTCGTGGTTTTTGCGGCATTACAAGGAATTGAAGGAGGAATATCGGGCGATACGTCCACTTCTGCCCCCATTATAACGCACCAAAACCACGCGACCAGCGAATCACCACTGCGCCATATTGGTGCAAGACTGCAAAACACCTGGGCTCGCATCGCCACTGCGGTTTCGTGATAGACTCCAGCGAAACCCTATTTGCATGAACTGTCTGGAGTTTTTGTCGTGCAGGCACCTGAACAGCTGGCCAACCGTATCCTTGAATTTCTGCAGCAACGTGCACCACAAGCGCTGGGAGGGCTCGGGGAAGAGGTGCGCACGCACGTTCAGATGCTGGTGCGTGAAGCACTGGGACGCATGGATCTGGTGACTCGTGAAGAATTTGCCATCCAGGAAAAGGTGCTGGCGCGTACTCGCAGCAAGCTGGAGGCACTCGAAAAACAGGTCGCGACTCTCGAAGCTCAAGTTGACGCTTCATCATCCAGCTGATTTGGTCGTTCACCCAGCGCTCTCGCGTGGCAAGCCATAAAACAAACCAATTCAACGTGGTATAAAGAGAGTAAGCCGCTTGCAGTGTATTCGCGGCGCCAACTGACGACACCCTTTGTGACCGCTGCCTTTCAAGCGGTGCCACGAGAACAGCCACACTCGCCGATCGCAGGAGATGCCCAATGTATTTTACACGTTCAAAAACCCGCTTCGTTGCCCGCACACTGAGCGTCGCACTGGTATGGTGCGGATTACAATCCGGCATTGCCCAGGCGGCCTTCGTTCCTGCCCAGGATTTGAATTCGACAACCGTTACGCAAGTTCAGGACAGCCGCGCTGCCCTGAACGCCTTGCTGGCCCGTGACGATGTGCGCAGCCAACTGATGGCGCATGGCGTCAGCCCCGAGGTGGCAGAGGCGAGAATCGCAGCACTGACAGATGAAGAGGCGCGCCTGCTTGCGGATCAATTCGGCGACCTGCCGGCCGGCGGCAGTGGCTTTGGCGTCGTGGTTCTGGTTCTCCTGGTGCTGCTGCTGACTGACCTGTTAGGGGTGACCGACGTTTTCCCTGCCGTACGCCCCGCCATTTGACGGCAGACATGCTGCCTCCGGCATCCTGGCCCGCCCGGCCCAATGTCTTTTCATTGGGCACGAGGCTGGTGCCGTACGTCTTGGCAGTGCTGGTCGCTGCCTGTAACAACACCCCGCCGAGAACCGATCTTCCGCAGGAACACCTGCTCCATCATGTGCCCTTCATTGCCCAGGATGCACAGGCCTGCGGCCCTGCCTCGCTTGCGATGGTCCTGCAATATTACGGGCAGCGCCAGACGCAGGAACAACTCAAACCGTTGTTATTGCTGCCCGAGCGCAAGGGCACGCTGCAGATCGAGTTGGCCGCGGCCGCCCGGCGCGAGGGATTCCTGAGCCTGCAAGGCCCTTCCAGCATGGACACACTGCTGGCCGACGTCGCAGCAGGGTTCCCGGTGATCGTGTTGCAAAATCTGCGCTTGGATATGTGGCCACAATGGCATTTCGCGGTCGTCGTCGGTTTTAATCAGGAAGACGGTGTCGTGTTGCTGCGCAGTGGTGATCACGCCCTGATTGAGGTGCCGTATCACACGTTTCAAAACACCTGGGAACGAGCGAATCGCTGGGCGCTGATTGTCACGCCCCCCAATCGCCTGCCCCCTGGCACCACCGTTAAAACGGCGACACAGGCCGCCAATGAGCTGGCGCAAAGCGGGCACCGCACCCGGGCAATCGCCGCATACGGTGCCATTACCCACCGCTGGCCGCAGGACCTCGCTTCCTGGAATACGCTGGGCAACCTTGCCTACGAGCAAAATCGCTGGCCGATTTCGGTGCAGGCCTATGCGCAAAGTCTCGCGCGATCCCCGACGCAGGCACGCTTGTGGAACAATTTTGCCTATGCCCTGCAGCAATCGGGCTGCCGGGATCAAGCCACCGAAGCATTGAACTGCGCACTTTCGTTGGCGCCCCAGGATGCCTACCTGCAAAGTAGTCGTAACGAGCTGGATCAGATGCATGCGGGCAATCCCGGACAATGCGGGGTGGTGATTTCGCAATGCCGGATTACGGACAAATCTGCACCGGTGATTTTGCTACAGTGATCGCGGGCCTTCCTTGAATCACTACTGAAAAGTTTTCCTGGCCGCTGTCTCTTTCCTTCACTCCCACGCTGCAAGGAAAGCCCCGTGTCACTCTCCGTCGTTTATACCCGCGCCCGCCTCGGCATGCTGGCCCCGTCGGTCGTTGCCGAAGTGCATATTTCCAATGGGCTGCCGGCCTTCACCCTGGTCGGTTTGCCCGACACCTCGGTCAAGGAAAGCAAGGAACGCGTCCGCAGCGCGATACTTACCGCCGGCCTGGAGTTTCCTCAACGTCGTATCACGGTCAATCTCGCCCCTGCAGATTTACCCAAGGATGGCGGACGCTTTGACCTCGCAATCGCTATTGGAATATTGGCTGCCTCCCATCAAATCGATGCGCGGGTGCTCGCAGACTATGAATTTCTCGCCGAGTTGGCATTGTCAGGGGAATTGCGCCCTGTCAGCGGTGCGTTATCGGCGGCGGTGCCGGCCACTTCCAGTCAGCGCACGCTGATCGTTGCACCGGAAAATGCGCGCGAGGCCAGTCTTCCAGCCGATGCGGCAGTCATGGCGCCACGTGATCTCGCCACTTTGGTGGAACATTTGCGTGGGGAGCAGCGGCTTCCCTGCCACCACGGTGAAAAAGTGGTTGCAGAAATGCTCGAAGGACCAGACCTGCGGGATGTGCGCGGACAACATCTCGCCAAACGCGCCCTCGAAGTGGCAGCTGCCGGCAACCACAACTTACTGATGATCGGCCCGCCCGGCGCCGGGAAGTCGATGCTGGCCGCGCGCCTGCCCGGTTTGCTGCCACCGATGACCGAAGCCGAAATGCTGGAAGTCGCTGCCATCCATACGCTGAACAGCCACGCAGGAACCACGCGGTGGGGCGTACGCCCGATCAGGACACCCCATCACACGGCATCTCCGAGCGCTCTTGCCGGTGGTGGCAGCAATCCGAAACCAGGCGAAATCTCGCTGGCACACCGGGGAATCCTGTTTCTTGATGAGCTGCCGGAGTTTCCCCGCAAAGTGCTGGAAGTCTTGCGAGAGCCTCTTGAAACAGGCGAAATCAGTATATCCCGCGCGGCGTGTCAGGTGACCTTTCCAGCGAATTTCCAGCTGATCGCCGCGATGAACCCCTGCCCGTGCGGAAAACCGGAACAGGCTCCCGAAGGCTGTGCGAATCCCCAACAATGCTGCAACAAATACCAAAGCCGCTTGTCAGGACCGTTACTGGATCGCATCGACATGCATTTGCGCGTAGAAGCAGTACCCGTGTCTGAGCTACAAAAACCATGCGAGCAAACCGCAGAGTCGAGCACATTGGTTCGTGCGCGTGTTGCTGCCGCACGGGAGCGCCAGCTCGCCCGCGCAGGAAAACCCAACCATGACCTGAGCGCGAACGAGGTCGAACGTTATTGCACATTGCAAGCCGGTGATCAGCAATTATTGGGGAAGGCAGTCGAACGCTTGGGTTTGTCGGCGCGAGCGTATCATCGGGTACTTAAGGTGGCGAGAACGCTGGCCGATCTGGCAGGAGAGGAAAATATTACAACGGCGTGCGTGATGGAGGCGTTGTCTTATCGGACGGTGTTTTGA
>JBPOHS010000165.1:0-31058 GCA_052035295.1 Pseudomonadota bacterium | reverse complement strand
CAGCACGTCGTTGAAAAGTCGACATTGATGAAATTACTGTTGATTACCGTCGCCTGCTGCAAGTCAGCGCCAGTCAGTGTGGAATCGAGTATCGTCGTATAATGAAAGCGTGCTGCAGATAGTTGGGCGTTTTCAAGTTGGCAGTTGACGAAATTGCCGAACGTCAAATCGCTCTGGTGAAAGCGTGCGCCACTCAAATTGCATTTGTGAACATTGGCTTCCTTGAAATTGGCACCACGAAAGTCGCAGCCACGAAAATCGACCCCACTGAAGCACGCGCCGCCCAGTTGCGCTCCTTGAAAATTCAGGCCGGCAAGCGAAATATCGTTGACCGAAGGCGTGGTGCCTTCTCCTTTTACCCAACGTTCAAGGGACTCCCTATCGGTGATCGTCAGTGTCATGCTGGCCGCCAGTCGCGCAATATGGTTTGATCAAGATTGGCACCTGCAAATGAAGTGTTGCCCAATGTTGCAGAAAGAAAATTCGCACTGTAAAGGTTGCTCTCATTCATGTTGGTGCTCACCAGGCGGGCCTGCATGAAACCGGCGCCGTAAAGGTTCGCACCCTGCAAACAGGCCGCATCCATATTCGCCTTGTTGAACTGCGTCTGGACTGCGCTGCATTTCTGCAGCAGTCCATTTTGCAACTGGATTCCACTCAAGTCTGAACCGTCGAGGACGCTGTGTTGAAAATTGGCACCCTGTGCATCAACGTCGCGGAGATTGGCGGCCGTTATTGTGGCATGAGTAAGTGTGGCTCCATTGAGTTTGCACCCGCCTACAAATCGGACGTTATGCATGTGTGCGTTCTCAAACCGCGTGCCAATAGCGGACAGGTCAACAAAATTGACACTGTCCAAGGTGCTTTCCGAGAAGTCCGCCTGATCCATGCAGCTTTTTACAAAAAAGGATTCTGCGAGATAGGCACCCTTGAATATGCATCCCCGCAGGTCGCGTTCGAGAAACGTCTGCTGGTATAGGTAGGCTCCGCTGAAATCGGCGCACTCAAATGTTGCATCGAGAAAAGTAGCAGGTGAAGCGGACAATTTGGCGCGCCCGAATCGGCTTTTGATGATGCGTGCGCGTGACAGCGTTGTGCCTTCAAAATTACAGTCATCGAAAACGCTGTTTTCAATATGTGTCGCACCCACGTTGGCCTTGTGGAAATTGGCACCCTCAGCGCGCGTGTCGCAAAAGATCGCGTGGGCGAGAATCGCACCGCTGAAGTTGACGCCCCTGATGTCAGCGCGGGTGAAATTGGCGTATTCAAGGTAGGCGTTACCGAGATCCAGCCCGCGCAGATCCATGCCACTGAAATCGACAAAGGCGAGATCGGCATCGACAAATGCGTTTGATGTTCTGCCTGATTTGGCGAAATCTATTGCCTTGATGGCCCTCGCTACCTGCTGCTGCAGGGCAGGTTCCTGCCCTTCATGAGGCGAACGTGCGGATTCTATGAGGTGCGCGCCCTGTCGATAGCCGTTCTTGATTTCGTCTTTGACTTGCGACGCCCGTTCGCGCATGTTGGCCAGGTCGTCTTTGAGCCTGGCAATTTGCTTGGCATCTACACCTTGCGCAGCGAGATCATGGATTTCCTTGTCGATACGGTCGAATTGTTCGCCAGCGAGTTGTGCCATTTGCTCAGGTTGGGCGCGTGGCAAGCGCGGTGGTAGCAGGATTTCCTGCATCTGTTTTTCCATTTTTGCCACGGCGTCCAGCGTTTCCTGGTCGCGTGCCTGGGCTTTCAATGCGGTGATCTGCTCGGCGGCCTTGGCCATTGCTTCTTCGCGTTGTTTTTTCGCAAATTCATCCATGAAAGCGTTCATTTTTTCCAGGGCTTTCAAGTCAAGTCGAGTGAAATCTATGGGCTTTCCATCGGCGAGCCCTGGTGATACTTCGTTCATCAGCCGGTTGATTTCGACGGCAACGGGATTTTTTTCGTCTTGTGCTTTTTGCAATTGCTGCATGACATGGTTGGCATCCAGACCAGCGGCAGTAAGCCTGGTTTGCAAAGCATCCATTTGCTCCTGCTTTTTGAGTTCTGCTTCTGCCAACTGACGTTTCAGATAGTCATCGCCATTCTGCTTGACCAATAATTCCAGAGGGAACTCTGATGAAGCCTTGATTTCCTCGAAGCCGCAGGTGCAGCCCTCAGGGATCAAGGGGCCGGTATTCAGCAGATATTTGTAGCTTTCTGTGGGGTCTGTTCGCAGTTCCAGCTGTTGCTCGTAATGTGCGAAGGAGCGTGGGGAGTCTGCCATGTTTTCATGGGCAATAAGCAATGCATTAATGTCACTGCCGTTTTCTTCGGTGCAGCTCACACAGCCGCGATGCAGTACCATACCGAGATTGGAGCCCGGCACCAGCCAAACGGTATCGATCCGGGTCGGCATTTCTTCTATGACGTTTTTTTCGTCGACACGTCGGCGAATGAAAATGCGGCCATTGACGCCGGGAAGTTGTCCCCTCAAATAGGGTTTTTGCGGGTGCAGATACTGCAACTCATAGGGCTCGTTTCCGACCCAGAACTGCTTTTCAGGGCGCCACTGATCACTTTGTGCCGTGTTGAAGAAATGCCAGTCAACGTCATCGGCGAGACCCGGCATTTGGGTCTTGAGATAATGCTCATCGTAAGTCCCTGCATAGCGTGTGCGCTGCGGCCATTCAAGGGGAATCGGTCCCATGCCGGCGGGCGTCGGGCGCGACTTCATGCTGGTGACCAGCGCGTTCGGATATTCGACATTCGGAAGCGGATGCAGCTCAACGCCGTCATCGTTAATCGCTGCAGCACCTTTTCCCAGAGGGTTTTCCGCAACGTTGGCACCGCCAAACGCCCGCGACCAGGTCAGTGGCATTTCCACGAACGGCTTTGGCCCTGCAATGCCGCGTTCGCCGGAAAGAAACGGTTTCCAGTAGCGGTCACCGTGTATCAGCAGTGTTTTTTCCAGATCGCCGAGTTTTACTGAAATTTTGCCTGCCTCAACGGGCTGGCCATCGGGAGAGAAGAACTTGCCGGCAAGCAGGTATTCGCCACAGGCTTTTGGCATGCCTGCATCCAGTACCTGACCGTTTTCCAATGCTCCCGCCAGCATGCCCCAGAAGTCCTTTTCCAGTAACGGCTTGCCTGAGTCGAGTTGAAATGCCCAGATGGCGGTAGCCGAAAAGAGGTGTCTCTTTTGTATGGAAAAGCCCCTGTATAGAACACCAGCGTGCAGGGATTTCGCAATGTGCATTCGGTGTGTTTCCTCAGGCGAACATTTTCAGGACGGCTGCTTGCAGGTCTACAACACCGGTAGCGATTTGCGCCTGTGTCACGTTAACGTCAGTCAATATGGTTTTTATGCCGGCCATTTTTTGTTCCAGTTCGGTCAGCTTCGCTTTGTTTTCAATGGCGTCGGTGCTGTATTTGAATCCAGGCAACTTGATTTCAATGCTGCCCAATTCAATTTCCATCTTGAACGGTTGCAGTTCCATCGACATTTGGCAGGCATTCAAGTTGATGCTGATGGCGTTGATGCCCATCTCGATGCTGGTGCTCACCGCCGAAATGTCGATGCTGGTCTCGAAGGTGGGTACCATCTTTGTTTCAAAGGTCACATGACCACATTCGGCCGATGCACTGAACGATGACAGTGCGCCGGTGCGCGGGTGGAATTTCCACTCCAGTTCCGAATCGTCAATTTGCTCTGTGTGGAGTATTTTTACGTCGGCTCCGGCGTAGTGAATATAGACCGTTTCTTCATGCCGCCCGCCGTGTTGGTAGGAATAACTGTTGCCGTAGGAGTGTTCTTCGCTGTCGCCGACGGTCACCTCGATCGTGTTGCCCTTGGTGTAGCCGTACTGGTGGCCAATGGTTTTTTCGACAACGCTATCGTCGGTGCTGAATGACAGGGAGCTTCCGCTGATGGTGCGGCTGCCGCCGCCAGCGGTCGGGGGCGAGCACAGGTCGTGGTCCCAGCCGGCTTTGTTGATATGATTTCCCGAACCACTGATGTGGTTTTCGGCGTAGCCATTGCCAAAACTGTATTCGCAGGTATCGCCCCAGCCGTATACATTGCCGCACTGATATTCCAGTGTATCGCCCCAGGTTTTTGAAATCAGGTTGTCACCGGGTGAGTAATTGATCGCGCCGGTAATAGTCGGCGGAATTTCAAATGTTTCATTTTTGTCTTCAATGCCAGTTTCGGAAATATGAGTCTCTTCATAGCCATTTCCGAAATTGTAAACATTGCCTCCCCCGTAAATGAACTCGTTGCTGTCGGTCCAGACGTAGTAATCTCCCTTGCGGCGCAGAATGTGGTAATTACCGGTCAGTTCGTCGGCGCTCGACATGTTTCCATTGCTGGTACCGTCGGCATTTTTTTTCTTGAACGCATAAATCGCCTGCTCGTTGAAAAGCTGGTCGTTTTCCCCGGTGATGACGGCAGCATTGCTGCTGGCTTTCCAGCTGTTGAGGGTTGCCTTGTCGACATAGGTGTGTTGGGTGCCGCCGCCAATCTCGTTGCGGCTGATGCCTTCCGTTACCTGGATGATGCCGTTTCCCGGGGCGTTGTTGGCACCCAGATGCACATAGGTATTTTCGTGCGGCGAATAAAGTTTGATGCGGCGCGATTCCTCGCGGTCCTCCATTTCAATGAAGTTACCCGCGCGCGTCTGTATCTTGCTTTTGGTCTGATTTTCCGACGTCACCACACTCGGTTGACCGGCATTGGGCATGGAGCCGGTAATGACCGGGCGATCGGGGTCACCGCCTATGAAGCTCAACAGCACGTGCGCGCCTTTGCGTAGCGGAAAATGCATGCCTTCGCGTTCGCCCGCGAATGCCTGACTCATGCGCACCCAGTGTGACGCCTTGCCCTCATCGCGCAATTGTCTGTCAAAGGGGAGTATGACCTTGTATCGCCCTTCGGAATCTATTTCGGCGTACTGGCCGTCACCTTCCGCATCGATGATGGCGTCCAGCGTGCCGTGCACGTGTGGTCGTTGCGGAATCGGATCAGGTCGGTACTGTAGGCTGGCGGCGATGGCGGAAAACGTATTCTTGTAGGCTTCGGCGACGGGCTGTCCACTAACGGCACTCCCCAGTGCCAGCAAGGTGGGGTCACGGCCACTGTGCGAGATATAAGTCACCAGATAATTCTGATTGAACGTCGGGCGGAAGTGGCGTGACAGGCAAAAGCTGTAGCCCGGTGCGAGTCTGCCAACGGTGCTTTCCCCGTGGAAAACCTGTCGGGTTGAACGGATCTGTTCAGCGCGTATCTCTGCCAGTTCGCGTCCTTCTTCGGGTGAAACGATGTTCAGACCAAAGACGTTGACGTCGCCCGTCCCGGCTGCATCCACCTGTGCTTGCCCTTTGATGTCGACGGAAGGCTTTTCGTCGTTGTAGTCACGCAGGGTGACCCGTCTTGCAATACGTTTCTGACGGCATAGAAAGTTCTGGATACTGTTGCCGAAACGCTCTCCCTCCAGTCCGCTGACCGGATCATAGATAACGTCGGGCTTGGGCATGGTGTCATGAAATTGCAGGTGATCCGTTATGATCAGACGTTCGCCATGCTCCTGCTGTTCGAAGAAATAGTAAATGCCTTCGCGTTCCATCAGCCGTTGCAGAAAATCGAGATGCGTCTCCTCGTATTGGCAGCGGTAGGGCCAGCGGCGATAGTTGCGTACCAGGTTGAGTTCATAATCCAGCCGGCTGAAGCCACCTTCCTCCAGCACCATATGGATGATATCGGGAACCGTTTTGTCGAGGAAAACCTCATTGGAATGGTACAGGCCCAACTGCCACATCCGGGGCACCAACACCGCGCGGTATAGCACATGTTCACCCACCTTTTTGAGCATCTCACAATCCGACAGAATGCCGTGAATGCGTCGCTCCTCGCCATCGATCCACAGGCTTAACCGGCAATTTTGCGAGAGCAGGGTATCCGGGTCGACATCGACCCGCAACGATCGCAACTCGATGTCGAAGCGGTATAGCTGGGAGATGGCTTCCTCCCCTTCGAGCGAGTTCACGGCGAACGTGTCCTCAGGCAGGCTTTGGCAGACGAATTGGAATTGAACCGGTTGTGTCATGACGTATTCCTGGTCAACGCGCGTCGTGTGCAGACGGTCAGGCCTTTGAAAACAGTATCCTGGCCTCATGCAACAAGCGTAGACGGATTTGCAAGACCCGGGTCAAAAAAAGGGCGCCGCGGAATGGCCGGGGCGCCCTTTACCTGCTTGCAGGTGCATCAATCCATTGTTGGACTGATTTTTAACCGTGTAGCATTCAGCTGTTGGCGAACGCCGAGGCGATGGCCAGACGCTCGCGGCAGTCGGCTACCATCTTTTCCAGCAGTTCGGCGCAGGTGGGAAGGTCATCGATCAGGCCAATGACCATGCCCGCCGTGACGATACCATCGTTGACGTTACCCGACTCCAGTGCGGCACGGCCTCTTGCGCCCGACACCAGCGGACGGATGTCCTCAAACTGGCAGCCCTCTTTCTCCTTGGCGACCACGGCATCGGAAATGGCGTTCTTGAATACACGCGCAGTGTTGTGCAGCGTGCGGAAAATGAGATTGGTGTCGCGCTCGGTGCCTTTCAGCAGCGCCGCCTTGATGTCGTCATGGATGGGGGCTTCCTTGGTCAGACAGAAGCGCGTCCCCATGTTGATGCCTTGTGCTCCCAGGGCTAACGCCGCCGCCATACCGCGTCCGTCGCCAATGCCGCCCGAGGCGATAACGGGAATCTTGAGGGCCTTGGCGGCGATCGGGATCAACACGAGGCCCGGTACATCTTCTTCACCTGGGTGGCCGGCGCACTCGAAACCATCGATGCTGATGGCATCCACACCCAGGCTTTCTGCTTTCAATGCGTGGCGAACGGCGACGCATTTGTGAATGATTTTGATGCCGGCAGCCTTCAGTTTCGGCATGTGCTCCAGCGCCTTGTTGCCCGCCGTTTCAACAACGCGGATGTCATTCTCGATGATGGCATCGATGTAGTCGGCATAAGGCGGCGGATTGATCGTCGGGAAAATCGTCATGTTCACGCCGAACGGTTTGTCCGTCATTTCGCGGCAACGCTTGATTTCCTTGGCGAGGTCTTCTGGTGTTGGTTGGGTCAGACCGGTGAGAATTCCGAATCCGCCTGCGTTGGAGACGGCTGACGCCATTTCGGCGCGCCCCACCCACATCATGCCCCCCTGGATGATCGGATAGCGGGTGCCCAGTAATTCAGTGACCTGCGTTTTCATTATGTAAACCTCTATAAATGTCGTCGTCCATTGCATGGGGCCTAACCAACCCACGGCCTCCATCGTATAAACATTGCGAAGGGCGGGTAATGACCGGAAACAACAATCCATTGCCATAAATTGACAACGGACAGATCGTGGTTGTTTGTGTCTGGCGACGATCAGCTGTGGAATGTGGCGCTTGGGGTAAGCGCGGGTGGCTGCGGTTGGGTGGTGTAGTGGTGTGGTGGTGTGGTGGTGGGTTGGTGCGGGTGCTAAACAGTGCTAAACTGGTGTTATGGATTTAGTACTGTTGAGGCAAGATCATGCAGCTTGAACCCGTCAACGTTACCCCTGTCATCGCGCAACTGTCACCCGAAGATGCCCAGACCCTGAGGTCGGCAGGTCTCACGGTGGATGAGCTGGTGCGGGCGGCCGCTGAGGTGCTGAGGCAAAGCCAGATTCGGGCGACTGCGCCTGCACATGGATTAAGCGCCAAGGAAGAAGATTTCCTGATGCAAGCGGGAGCCAAAGGCGTCGGGGAACCGGCTCCCGGTGCCATCGCGCGTAATGTTGCTGTCGTGAGCGAGGAATACGGCGAGCTGCTCAAGACGGCACTCACCGGCCGGCAGATCGCCAGCAGGTTGGGCGTTACCCCTGGACGCATCAGTCAACGTGCCGCCAAAGGGCACCTTTTCGGCATGATGGGGCGTAACGGCATGGTAGTGTACCCGGCTTTCCAGCTTTGTGAAAATCAGTTGCTGCCCGGCCTGGATCAAGTGGTGCCCGCCATCCCGCGCGGTGCTAACGCCGTGGCTGTAGCGCGTTTTTTTATGACGCCGCACCCGGATTTGCACGGCGCCCAAGGGGTGGTTTCTCCCCGGGATTGGCTGTTGGCCGGCAATGAGCCACTGGCCGTGGTCCCGCTGGCCAGCGAGATTGTGGGCGCGATCTGATGGTTGAGGCATTGCCATTGCCGCCGCTTTCCCTGTCGAAGCCGGCGGTAACCAAAATCCTTCCTGCCGGCACCATCGTCTCGCGTGTCTTTTTTGCTGCGGGCGATCATCCGATGCAATGGAACCAGTTCCGTCATTTCGGACCGACACGCTCCCGATTTGATCATCACCTGCTGGATGGCGGCGGAGCTCCTGCCGCGCAGGCACGTGGCATCATGTATCTGGCGATGGGCGGGCAGCAGTTTCCGGCAGCGTTGGCCGAGGTATTTCAGGTCACCCGTACCATTGATCGTCATCTGTATTTGCCGACCTATGCGGGCTTTGCGCTGGCAGCGGATCTCGTCTTGCTGGATTTGACCGGGACCTTTGCAACCTCTGTGGGCGCCACCATGGCGATTCACAGTGGCTTGCGCGAAACGGCGCGGGCGTGGTCTCGCCTGTTTTACGACCAGTACCCGGGCATTCATGGGCTGTTGTACTGTTCTTCCACGCACAGCCATCAACCGTTGGTGGCGCTGTATGAAAGGGGAGTGGAAGCTCTTCCGCCCAACCCGGATTTTCATCGTGGGCTTTCTGACGTGGCGCTGCTCAATACGCTGATTGCAACAGCGGAAGAGATCGGGTACCAGGTCGTGTAATGGGCAGGTAACGATTGAGGCAGGGGGCTGGTGCGCTCGACAGGAGTTGAACCTGTGACCTTGCCCTTAGGAGGGGCACGCTCTATCCAACTGAGCTACGGGCGCAACAGGCGCCAATGTAGAGCATCCGCTTGGGCCTCGTCAACGCTCACCCTGGCCGGATTTTCCCCAAAACAGTCAATTTTCACCCCCCTGCGTCGTCGTGACTTCCCCGTCATTCCGTCTTATGATTCAAACGCTCGTTTTGATAACGTCGCTGACTCACAATCAAGAACCGGATCGATAACGGTCAAACTGCTTATCCCACAGGCCATGATGAGAGAGGATTTCAGATGGACATTCGCTTGAGTGCCGAGGATCTCGCCTTCCGTGATGAAGTGCGAGCCTTCCTGGCAGAAAATGTCACCGAAGATATACGCCAGTCGATCGTTGGTGGTCGCGTAGAGCCGGACGCCATTGTGCGTTGGCAAAAGGTCCTCTACCAGAAAGGCTGGGTGGCACCGGCGTGGCCGCAAAAATACGGCGGTACCGGCTGGAGCCTCACACAGCGCTTCATCTTCGACAATGAATGCGCGCTTGCCGGTGCACCGGCTGTCGTACCGTTCGGCCTCAAGATGGTCGGGCCGGTCATCTACAAATTCGGCAATGACGAGCAGAAACAGCGTTTTCTCCCGGGCATTCTGAAGAGTGACGTCTGGTGGTGCCAGGGCTACTCGGAACCCGGTGCCGGTTCTGACCTCGCTGCCTTGCAGACCCGCGCTGAACGTGTGGGTGACAAGTACATCGTCAATGGCCAGAAAATCTGGACAACCTATGCCCAGCACGCGGACTGGATTTTCTGCCTGGTGCGTACCGATCCCGCTGCCAAGAAACAGGAAGGCATCTCATTCCTGTTGATCGACATGAAAACTCCGGGCGTGGAAGTGCGCAAGATCGAATCCATCGATCATCAGCACTCGCTCAACGAAGTGTTTTTCACCAATGTCGAAGTGCCGGTCGAAAACCGCATCGGTGAAGAAAATCAGGGTTGGACGTATGCCAAATATCTGTTGACGCATGAACGCACAGCTATTGCAGGCGTACCGCAGTCGAAGAAAGCGATCCAGAAACTGAAAGAAGTCGCCGCCAAGGAATCGGTGATGGGCCGCCCCCTCATCGAAGATGAATCCTTCGCGTCACGTCTTGCAAAAATCGAGATCGAATTGATGGCGCTGGAATTCACCGAATTGCGGGCAGTCGCCAGTGTCGCTGCCGGTGGTGCACCTGGCCCTGAATCTTCGATTCTCAAGATCAAGGGTACCGAAATACAGCAATGGTTGGCAGAACTCAGCATCGAGGTGTGTGGCTACTATGCGCACATCCTCAACGATGGTGAACCTGTCGGTAATGATTATGCCTGGGCCGCCTCGGCCAAATACCTGTATGGGCGAGCTTCCACCATTTACGGTGGTTCCAACGAAATACAGAAAAACATCATTTCCAAAGCCGTGCTGGGTCTCTAAGGGGAAGCGTTATGGATTTCAATTTGACCGAAGAGCAGCGCATGCTGCAAGACAGCCTGAACAAGTTCGTGCAGAGTGAATACGTGTACGAACACCGCCGCAAACTGGCGGCTACCGAAGAAGGTTTCAGTCGCGAGCAGTGGGCAAAATTTGCCGAGTTGGGTTGGCTGTGTCTGCCATTTTCCGAAGACGATGGCGGTATTGGCGCTGGCCCGATCGAAACCATGCTGTTGATGGATGCGTTTGGTCGCGGCCTGGTGCTGGAACCGTTTTTCCCGTCGATCGTGCTCGCCGGCGGCGTGCTCAAACGCGCAGCCAATGAGGAACAGCGCAGCCGCTGGATCAGTGGCTTGATCGATGGTTCTGTGATGATGTCGCTGGCACATGCCGAGCCGGGTGATCGCTATAACACCGCCCATGTGGCAACGACGGCCAAAGCAGAAGGCGATGGCTATGTTCTCAATGGCAAGAAAACCTTTGTACTGGCCGGCCCTTCTGCTGATGCCTATATCGTCGCGGCACGTACGGGTGGTGCGGCAGGTGATGCCAAGGGAATATCACTGTTCATCGTTGAGAAGGGCGCCGCTGGAATCGCCCTGCAGGCTGGCCGTTGTCTTGATGGGCAGCGTGTGGCTGAGCTTGCCCTCACCAATGTCAAAGTTGGCAAGGACGCAATGCTGGGAACCGAAGGCGAAGCGCTGTCGGTATTGGAATCGGTGCAAGCCGAAGCCACGGTTGCGCTTTGTTCTGAAGCGGTAGGCATCATGGAGCGTCTCTACAAGGACACAGTGGAATACACCAAGGCCCGCAAACAGTTCGGTGTCACCATTGCCGTGTTCCAGGCGTTGCAGCATCGGATGGTTGACATGTTCATGGCCTACGAACAGTGCAAATCCTTGCTCTTCAAGGCAGTGCTCGCGCTGCAGGACAATGAGCCGGATACGGCACGCACGGTGGCTGCGCTCAAGTACTTCGTCGGCGTTCAGGGCCAGAAAGTGGCACACGAGGCCGTGCAGATCCATGGTGGCATGGGGCTGACTGACGAAATGAGCGTCGGGGTTTATCTCAAGCGCATCAACGTGATCAATGCCTTGTTCGGCAGTCCTGAGCAGCAGTTGAAGCGGTTTGTCGCGTTGTCGGTGTAAAAAGGCAGGAGGCTCATCGCATATGCCGATGAGCTTCCTTCTCAAGTCGTTGCAGCTCTGTCAGATACCTTCCCAGCGTGCGCTCATGCATGCTGTCCATGCGCAAAAACATGATCCCCAGGAATGTGGCCTTGAGCTCCGGCACATAGCGCCAGTGCATCAATTCGGCCTGACTGAACAATTCCGTGCCATCAGGCAATACCATCCGGCACACCGAATAGAAATCCCCTTGCACAGGCTCGAAAGACAAATGCCCATCGATCCGCAAGCGGGCACCGGTCGCAGATAAATCTGCGGCTTGGCCACTGAGCACGGGCTTGATTGCATGCGTGAGGCAAATGGACACCGGATTACTGCGGTGCATCTTGACCCGGTAGGCATTCCGCAACTGAATTTGTTCAATAGCCCTGGGAAATTCGCACAGATGCGCCTGCCCCTGTGGCAGATCGTCCGACTTGATATAGCGTGCAGTAAACTTGTGTTTTACCCCATCGACACTGGCGGTAAAAAAGAGCTCCATCCCGGGCTGCAACAGGCTGGATGCGCTCTTGGGGCGCAATTCTTCGAGAAAAAAGCGTCGGGATTTGATATCGATGAAGAGTATGCCGGTATAAATGGCGTCTTCGTCGGGCGTGTCGGGAGCAATGCTGATCCGGATGAGCTGATGCTGTTCCTGGTAGCGCTCCAGCCAGCGGGCAATCATTTTGCCATGGCTGAGGTTGAAGGCTGAAACATCACCCTCATCCTTCTTTCCGGACGATATCCACTGCTTGAACTTGTCGAGTAGCATTGAAAGCGCTGCGCTCTGCTTATTCAGGATGAATTGGGTTTCCTTCAAGTCTAGCAGAGCGTTCGCAGCGGTAAGAATTTACCGCCGCCAAAGAATTCTCAGGCCACGGCCAATTGACGGGGACCCTGGACGTAACCCTTGCCGCCCTTCGCGTTATAGATGAACTGGGTTGAGTTCTGGCCGCGCAAGGTCGCCATGATGCGCTCACTGGCCTGATGCGTGTGGTAGAGCACCCTGCCATTGATTTCATTGGCATCGCGACAACGTGCGAGCAATTCCTTGCGCTCTTCCCAAAGGGCAAGGAACGCATTGCGCCACTGCTGGGGTACGTGATTACAAAATTCATCAAATCCGGCCTGACCCAGATCGAGCTCCATGTTTTTTACCAATTGTTGACGCGTTGCCTCGGCGTCATTAAGTTGCGCCAACAAGCTGTGTTTGTCTTTTTGCAAGAGCGTGATCGCGTCAAAATTGCGTTGTTCGAGTGCTTCGCGTTCGTACTTCAGTTTTTCCAGTACGGCATTCGCGGTATTCACTTGTTTTTGCAGCAGTGTTTTAAGGTGCTGTGCATCTTGGGGAGATATTTTTGCCATGGTCGGCCTCCGTATTCTGGAATACTCCGGGAACAATGGCATAGGGATAGCAAGTTTTGTGCCTGTGCGGTGGCTGTGGATTAAAATATCAGGAATGGAGTAACGCAGATGATGCGCGGCAGGAATAAAAAATGAAGAAAATCAGGGGTAAAAGAGAGTGTGCCGCAAGGGCAAGAGGAAGGATGCCTGAGGCGCTACTGATTTCTGAGGCGCTACTACCGGGGGCGCCTCAGAGCAGGGTGTCGCTGTCGAGGAGTTTTTCTGCGATGCGGCGCGCGTCAGTCTGATATTCGCCTTTGGCGATGGCACTCTTGATCGCGTCCACTTTTTCACGATTGACCGGTGCAGAACTATCTACCTGATTTTGCAGGCGGGTCAGTGCACGCGCCTCGCTGCTGAGCACCACGGTATCTTGCCGGGGAGCGGCAGCCGTTTGCCGGGCAGTCGCCACCGGGTCTTGTTTGGGCGGACTGACAGCCTGACCGGCACCTGCCGTCTTGCTGTTGACGCCCTTGCTGTTGAAGCCGTTGATTTCCATGGAGAGTTGCCTCATTCCGGGAAAGTTGAATTTTCTGTCTATTAAGGTTGTCGGCAGTTGCCTGAGAACCTTTAGCAATATTTTTGAGTGCAATAAAAGATGCGGTTGACGCTATTCAACACTTCATAGCGCGACACGAATCTTGCCTTCACTCACCACCACTCCCTCGACGATACGACCTGACTGCTCGTTCCTGACTTTAATAATATCACCCAATCCGCCATTGGTCAGCGCCGTTCCCGCACTTCTTACCGCAAAGCTGCCAGACGCAGCTTCAATAATGACGGTTTGCCCCTTGCCGACGACATCAGGGCTCTTGAGCATGCTGGCCGTCAGGATCTGGTCAGCCGGAATAGGGCGCTTGGCCAGTCGCCCCTTGACCTGGGCGGGATCAGTATAAAAGCCGGTCAGCGTCGGCTTTATTTCCTTCTCAACGACTGTCAGGGCAGCGGGGGCCACGGCTTCGTTCCGCTCGATGGGGGTGGTTGACACCACGACCGGCAGGAAAGTACGTATGATCACCGGCACCAACAAATTCCAGCTCGGTGATGCGCAGCTGATCCTGACCGTGGTGCGTCCGGTGGTTCTTTCCGCAAGCGGGGCAACAGCAAGTGCCTGCGGGCAAACGGGGAGGGTAAGGCGCGTATCCAGTTTCTGCCAGGTGCCTTCCAGACGTTTGCCCCCCCCATTACCCTCAATGGCATCGATATAAGAATTCAGTGCCTTATCCACTTGATCCTGAAGGGAATCTGCATGCGCCATGGTCACGGGAACCAGGACGGCAATCATTCCAGCAATGCCTGCAGCAATGCACTTTGGGGTGGAGCGGGATGCTTTCAATTTTTTGGAGGCCTTCTGTTCATTTTCCCAAATTCGCCTATTCTGAATTTGAGATGGCAAAGCTCGTCGATGTTTTGACGCACTTTTCCTCACTAACCGCATTGAAGCAAGTCTCATGCCGATGATTTGCATGCAGTATTGGATGGCCTGAAGGAGTTCTATTTATGGCCGGAATTTTGGATACCGTTGATCAGCGCACGCAGCTTGTCGGACAAAACCGGCTTGAACTGCTGCTGTTTCGCCTTGAAGGCCCGCAAATCTACGGGATCAACGTGTTCAAGGTACGCGAAGTGTTGCAGTGCCCGAAGCTCACTGAACTTCCGAAGCGGCATCCGGTAGTGCGTGGTATCGCGCATATTCGCGGTGGCACGATTTCGGTGATGGACATGAATCTGGCCATGGGGAATTGCCCCCTGGAAGACATCGACAATTGCTTCGTCATTATTTCCGAATACAACATGATGGTGCAGGGCTTTCTGGTGAAAGCAGTAGAACGCATCGTCAACCTCAATTGGGAAAATATTCATCCACCGCCAAAAGGGGCAGGGCGTGGCAGCTATTTGACAGCGGTCACCGAACTCGACAACAAAATTGTTGAAATTATTGATGTCGAGAAAATCCTCTCGGAAGTGGCGCCGGCGCGGGAGGAATTCCAGCCTGTCGTGCAAGACGTACCAGAACCTGCAAGGCTGAGCGAGTTGTCTGTACTGGTGGCAGATGATTCCAGCGTAGCGCGCAAGCAGATTCGTCGTTGCGTCGAACAAATGGGTTTGACCGTGCATACGGTTAATGACGGCAAGGCGGCGCTGACACATTTGCGTGAATTGGCGGATGCCGGTGAAGATGTCACCAAAAAATACGTCATGCTGATTTCGGATATTGAAATGCCCGAAATGGATGGTTACACGCTGACCGCGAATTTGCGCGAAGATACCCGCCTCGCAGGATTGCATATTTTATTGCATACCTCGCTGAGTGGTGTTTTCAACCAGGCGATGGTCAAGCGTGTCGGGGCAGACGATTTTTTGCCGAAATTCAAACCGGAAGTTCTGGCGGAGAAAGTGCAGGCGCGCATCAATCATGCGCTCGGCATTTAGCGATGAGACTTGTTGCTGCTCCAGTCAGTCAATGCTATTCAGATGGATGGAAATAGTCAGAGGAACATGGTGTTCGATTCGTCTGGTAAATCGCGCTTTGCAGATGCCGACTACGAAGTCTTCAGGCGGTTCCTGGAGCATTCGTGCGGCATACTGCTGGGCGAGAACAAAAACTATCTGATCGACAGTCGTCTGCGGAAAATTCTTGCCGACCACAAGATCAACCTGCTCGCTGATCTTGTGCGTCTGGTGGAGCGTCGCGGCAATGAGTCGCTGCGTCAGGCGGTGATCGACGCCATGACCACCAACGAGACGTTGTGGTTCCGCGACAAGCATCCTTTCGAATACTTCAGCAATTCACTTTTGCCCGAGCTTTTTCAGTCGCCGGATTCGGGGCTGCGCATCTGGTGTGCCGCTGCGTCGACCGGGCAGGAACCCTACACGATCTCCATGTGTATTGACGAGTATCGACGCAAGAACCCTGTGGCGGCCCGCAAGGATATTTCGATACTGGCCACCGATATTGCACTGAGCGTGCTCGATCAGGCGAAAAGCGGTATCTACGATCCGCTGGCAATCAATCGGGGACTTTCCCAGGAAAAGCTCAATCAGTATTTCAAACCCTCCGGCAACGGACAGTGGGAAATCAAGCCGGAAATACGCCAGCGCGTGGATTTCCGGCAGCTTAACCTCAAGGATCCATTCGCACCGCTGGGTCGTTTTGATGTTGTCTTCTGTCGCAACGTGTTGATTTATTTCTCGACCGAGTTGCAAACCGATATTCTTCGCAAGATACACAGCGTCCTCAAGCCCGGCGGTTACCTGTTTCTGGGCGGCTCCGAAACACCCAAAGGCTTGTCTCAATATTTCACCATGCGTTATTACACGCCGGGTGTTGTTTACCAGAAAAAATAGTTCACTCCTTTCGCGTCACGGTTTTCCGAGCGGCAATCGTCACTGCCGCATCGGAAAACATCTGCCTCTTCCTGTTTGCCGCTTTCCCCTGTCTGCTTTGCCGCCGCATGAAAATCAATGGCTTAGCTTTTTGCAATGGTTGGCACATTCATTGAATAAACTTGGGAGAAGAGATCAAGGATCCACTGCCAGGGACGGCAATCTATAACGGTAAAAATTTATGGCAATCAATATCGACAAGGCGTTGGGCGTATTTCCCCAGGCGATGGAACTGAGAGGCCGGCGTGCCGAAATATTGGCGAATAACCTCGCCAATGGTGATACGCCTGGATTTCTGGCGCGCGATGTCGATTTCAAGGACGTGCTGGGTGGCATGATGGGCGAAAGCACCGAAGCGCAACCACTGGCCGCCACGCGCGCTGGGCATGAACTTGGGTTGCTGAGCCCGGATTCCATCGAAGGATTGAAATATCGGCTCAATGCGCAGCCTTCGGTCGATGGCAACACGGTAGATATGCAAAAAGAGCGTACCGAGTTTGTGCGCAACACCCAGGAATTCCAGGCGGCGCTGACATTCCTCAACGGCAAGCTCAAGGGCTTGACGACCGCAATCAAGGGAGGTGAATGAGCATGGCACTTTCAAGTGTGTTTGATATTGCCGGCAGCGCCATGAGTGCGCAGTCCGTGCGTCTGAATACCACCAGCTCCAACATTGCCAACGCGGAAAGTGTGGCCAGCAGCGTCGACCAGACCTATCGTGCCCGGCATCCGGTGTTCATGGCGCAATATACGGCGGCCATGGGGCAGGGTGTTGTTGACCCTGTGACCGGTCAGGCCACTGCTGGCGTGAACGTGGCGGGCGTTGTCGAGAGTAACGCGCCCCTTCAGCAGCGCTATGAACCGGACCATCCCTATGCCAACGAAGAAGGCTACGTGGCATACCCCAATGTCAATGTCGTGGAAGAAATGACCAACATGATCAGTGCATCGCGATCATTTCAAACCAATGCAGATGTCATGAATACTGCCAAGCAAATGATGTCCCAAGTGCTTAACCTTGGTCAGTAATCCACAGTCGGTGAGGTAAGTCGTCATGGCTACTACAGGAACAATCGATAGCAGCAGTTACCTGAGTAATTTCAGCATCGACAAGAAGACGGACACGTCGACGACCGAGAAAACCAGTGACAAGGACATGTTCATGCGCCTGATGCTGGCGCAGCTGCAAAACCAGAATCCGCTCAATCCGCAAGATGGCGCTGAATTTGTTGCCCAGTTGGCGCAATTCACGCAAGTGGAAGGTATCAGCAAGCTGAACACGTCGGTGCAGGATATTGCCAGTCTTTATCGCTCGACGCAGACGTTACAAGCAACGGCGCTGGTGGGCCGGGATGTTCAGGTGGAAGGAAACTCCGGCCACTATGATGGCACCAATCCGGTGAAAGGGATTGTTTCTGCCGGACAGGCGGCAACCAATGTCACCATGACCATCAAGGATGGCAAGGGTGCCGTGGTCGCAAGCTACGCCATTGGCGATGTTCCGGCTACGGGCAAGGAAATCGCTTGGGATGGCACCAATACTGCAGGAACGCCTGTCACGGCAGGGAATTATACCGTCTCGATTGAGGGGCTGGTCGACAACAAACGTACGGCGCTTAAAACAGCGATGAACGTTCGCGTCAACAGCGTCAGTATTACCGACAATAACGGTGGTATGAAACTGAATCTGGCGAACGGATCGTCTGTCAGTTCGGATGCGATCAAACAGATTCTCTAGCGTCAAAATATGTGGTGTTAAAAAGATTTTTTCCAAAAGAAGTACCGGAGGAAGAATAGCATGTCATTCAATACAGCGATCAGCGGCCTGAACGCAGCCCAGTCTGATCTTGAAGTGACCGCAAACAATATTGCCAACGTCAACACGACGGGTTTCAAGCAATCGCGAACCTTATTCGGCGATATTTATGCTACCAGTGCACTTGGCAGCTCCAGTACCGCGGTCGGGAGCGGTGTCATTCTTCAGGCGGTGCAGCAACAGTTCAACCAGGGCAATATGAACTTCACGTCCAACACACTGGATTTTGGTATCAGTGGTGAAGGATTTTTTGTCATGGCACCAGACTCTACTGGCAGTGAACGGGTTTTTAGCCGTGCCGGTGCCTTTGGTGTCAACAGCGATGGCGCAGTGGTTAACGCCAGTGGCGAGCTGCTGCAGGTGTTTCCGGTGAACGATGACGGTACGGTAACATCGACCGCCTTGAGCAGTACGGTTCCCTTACGGCTGCCAGATTCTGCCGGTACGCCGCAGTTCACGTCCGAAGTCGAGCTGGGCGTCAACCTGCCGGCAGGTGTCACGCCGCTGGATGTGACTGCCTTTGATTCGAACCAGTCGAATTCTTATACATCATCGACCTCTGTCAATATTTATGATTCATTGGGTGACACTCACATCGCGGCGTTATATTTCGTACGTGATAGCACCGCCAACAACCAGTGGGCGATGTATGCCGAAATCGATGGTACCCGTGTGCAGTTCGATGATGGTGCCGGTACGCCAGTTCCCTATGCGACGTTTGCGTTTGGTAGTGATGGCGCGCTTGATCCCACCACCTTGGTCCCGACAGAATTCAGAACGCTTGCCCTCGGTGTCGATGCAGCCTACGACCCGGACACGGCAACCACAGGGCCTCACCCGGGTTGGAGTGGCGGTCCTGATCCCAGTCAGACCTTTGTTATCGATATTGCCAACAACCGTCCGACGCAGTACGCCTCGCCCTTTACGGTCAACAGCTTGCAACAGGACGGATTTGCTATCGGTCGCTTGACCGGTCTGGATGTCAGCGATACAGGTATCGTGCGCGCATCGTATACCAATGGCCAAACCGTGGCGGTAGGAAAAATAGCTCTCGCACGTTTTCCCAATCCACAAGGTTTGTCGCAAATCGGCAATACCTCCTGGGCTGAAACCACGGAATCAGGGGAAGCGTTATCCGGTGAAGCAGGTACTTCCAGTTTTGGTACTGTGCGATCGGGCGCACTTGAATTGTCCAACGTGGATTTGACTGCGGAACTGGTCAACCTGATCACGGCGCAACGTAACTTCCAGGCTAATGCGAAATCCATCGAAACAGCGAATGCGATCACGCAGTCCATCATCAATATTCGTTAACCATCCAGATAGCGAGTGAGAGCGGCAGGGGATTTCCGGCAAGCGGAAATTCCCTGCCATTTCTTTTGCGCATTTCCTGCTAAACCCCTTTGTATCCCGCCATTTCCAGTCATGCTTCCTTTGGCCTGCAATTTGCACAATCCCTGTTGTGTCAATAAAACAGCGTCGAGGTTTCGGCTATGGATAAAGGTCTCTTTATTGCGATGACAGGAGCAAGAGAAGCACTGCTCGCTCAGGATACGCATGCCAATAACCTGGCAAACGTGTCAACGACCGGATTCAAGTCGGACTATCAGCAGTACCGCAGCATGCAGGTCTTCGGGGAGCATTTTCCGTCACGGGTATATGCACAGACGGAGCGTCCGGGAACCAATCTTGCGTCGGGTGCCATGATGGCCACCGGTCGCTCGCTTGACGTTGCCATCGACGGAAAGGGCTGGATCGCTGTTGTCGATGCCCAGGGTAATGAGGCTTATACCCGGGCCGGCGATTTTGAGCGTAACGTCAATGGTACGTTGGTGACGGGGTCAGGTCTTGCAGTAAAGGGAAATGGTGGTCCGATTACCTTGCCTGAATACGAAAACGTTGAGATTGGCCTTGATGGCAGTGTCTCAGTCCGGGCGTTAGGTGAAGGGCCGCTGGGACTGGTTCAGGTGGATCGTCTCAAGCTGGTCAACCCCGATCCCAGCCAGATGGAAAAGGGCAAGGATGGGTTGTTCCGGATGCGTGACGGGTCTACTCCTGCGGCCGATCCAGCGGTGGTCGTTAAAAATGGAATGCTGGAAACCTCAAACGTGAACCCTGTCGGTGAGTTGGCCGCTGTTATCCAGAGTTCTCGACTCATGGAACTGAACGTAAAAATGTTGGCGACCTACAAAGAAACTGATCAGGCGGCGGCACGTATCATGCAGGTCTGACGATAACCGTCAAAGCCAATTCGTTTTGGCATGCTTTACAGAAACAGAATCCAGCGCAGTAGCAGGAGTGTGACGAATGAACGCAGCACTTTGGATCAGTAAATCCGGCTTGTCAGCCCAGGATTTGCGTCTGAACACGATTTCCAACAACCTCGCGAACGTGTCGACGACCGGGTTCAAGCGTGACGTCGCTGTCTTTCAGGATTTGCTTTATCAAATTGATCGTCAGCCTGGCGGGCAGTCATCGCAGGATACCCAGCTTCCTTCTGGATTGCAGACCGGTACTGGTGTCAAAACCGTGGCGACCAAGAAGCAACATACGGTAGGCAATATCGAAGTGACCGAACAGGCGCTTGATATGGCGATTCAAGGGCGCGGGTTTTTCCAGATATTGATGCCCGATGGTTCGGTTGCCTATAGCCGCGACGGGCAATTTCAACTGAGTTCCGAAGGGCAGATCGTCACGTCAGGCGGATTGCCACTTGAGCCCGCCATTACCATTCCGGATGGCGTGCAAAGTATTACCATCGGAACCGATGGCACCGTGTCGGTAGTGGATGCGGCGACTGGGCAGCAGACGGCCGTTGGCAATGTCGAACTCGCTGATTTCATCAACCCTGCAGGTCTCGAAGCCATTGGTGCCAACCTGTTTCGTGAAACGGCCGCCAGTGGTGCGCCCACCCAAGGTGAGCCGGGTGCCAACGGTATTGGTTCCGTTATTCAAGGCGCACTCGAAGGTTCCAACGTGAATGTCGTCGAGGAATTGGTCAATATGATTGAAACCCAGCGCGCGTATGAAATGAACTCCAAGGTGATCTCCACCGTAGACCAGATGCTGTCGTTCATCGGTCAGCAATTGTAACGGCTTGGAAAGTGTAACAGCTTGGAAAGGGGGCGCTTATGTGGCAAACAACGCGGTTTCGTGGTTGGCTCGCAATACTGCTGGTATTTGCTGTCGTGGGTTGTGCGAGCCAGCCTCCGCGACCCGGCGATCCGCGTTTTGCACCGGTATACCCGCAGACGCCGCGCATCGACATGCAGAATACCGGTTCCATTTACGGCAATAGCATGGGTGTCAGTCTCTATGAAGATCAGCGTGCAAGAAGGGTAGGGGATATCATTACCGTCGTGCTCGAAGAAAAGACAGTCTCATCGAAAACCAGCGGGACCGATTTGAACAAGGACGATACCAACGAAATGTCAGTGTCTTCCTTGCTGGGCTTGCAACCCAGCATGAATGTGCCGGGTATCATCAATAGCCGGGGTGATCTGACTCTGGATAGCACGACTGCCAACAGCAGAAAATTTGCCGGTGAAGCCAAAGCGGATCAGAGCAATAAATTGCAGGGCTACATAACCGTTACTGTCGCAGACGTGCTTGCCAATGGCGTGTTGCTGGTGCGTGGCGAGAAGTGGATTACGCTGGCGCAAGGCGATGAATATATCCGTATTGAAGGGTTGATCAGAACCTCTGATGTCAGCCCGGATAATACTGTCATGTCCAACAAGATCGCCGATGCACGCATTGCCTATGGCGCGACGGGAGATTTTGCTGCCGTCAATACCAAAGGTTGGTTATCCCGATTTTTCAGCAGCGAAGTATGGCCGTTCTGACCATGCATAACGGCGGAGTTGATTCCATGAGAACGTTCATGACTGCGATAAAGTCCTTCGTGTTCATTGTTGCCCTGTTGTGGCCAATGATGAGCAGTGCGGATCGCCTCAAGGATATTGCCGATATTCAAGGTGTGCGTGAGAACCAGTTGATCGGTTATGGTTTGGTCGTGGGGCTGAATGGCACGGGTGACAAAACCAGCCAGACTCCCTTTACAGTCCAGACGTTCAAAAACATGATGGCGCAATTCGGCATCAGTGTTCCTCCCAATCTGGAGCCGAAACTCAAGAACGTGGCGGCCGTCTCCGTGCATACCAATTTGCCGGCGTTTACCAAGCCGGGCCAGAAGATCGATGTCACGGTGTCGTCTCTGGGTAATGCCACCAGTCTGCGAGGAGGAACGTTATTGATGACGCCACTCAAGGGGGCTGATGGCAAGGTATATGCGATTTCGCAAGGTGAGCTGGTTGTCGGGGGCTTTGGTGCAGAAGGCGCCGATGGATCCAAGATTACGGTTAACGTTCCCAGTGCAGGTCGCATCCCGAGTGGTGCGACGGTGGAAGTGGCGGCGCCGAATCCCTTTCAGACCGGCAATACATTGACGTTCAATTTGCGCAACCCTGATTTTACCACCTCACGGCGCGTTTCCGATTCCATCAATAATTTGCTGGGGCCGGGTGTTGCCAGATCGTTGGATGGCTCCTCGATTCTTGTGTCAGCGCCGGCGGATCCATCGCAGAAAGTCATGTTCCTGTCGGTGCTGGAAAATCTCGATATTGCCCCTGGCGAGCCCAGTGCCAAGGTCATTATCAATTCCCGCACGGGTACGATTGTGATTGGCAATAACGTAAAAGTATTTCCTGCCGCCGTGAGCCACGGAAATTTGACGGTCACCATCTCGGAAAATCCGCAGGTGTCCCAACCGAATGCCTTCGCTGGCGGAAATACGGCCGTCACACCCAACACGCAGATCGATGTCGAGCAGGAAAACAATCGCATGTTTCTGTTTGAAGCGGGCGCCACGCTCGACGATATTGTGCGTGCAGTCAATCGTGTAGGGGTCGCACCGGGTGATTTGATGGCCATTCTTGAAGCATTGAAACAAGCCGGTGCTTTGCGCGCGGAATTGATCGTGATCTGATTGGCACGACGATTGCTCCTCTACAGGCAATAGCGTCAAATGAGTTGCCTGTGTCATGTTAAAAAACAGAGTCTTTGATCAGCCTTCTTCCTCCCTGGACATGAGAAGCCTCACCAAAATCCGTGAGGCTTCACGCGATAAAGACAAAAAACAGGAAGCCCTCCACACTGCAGCAAAGCAGCTCGAAAGTGTCTTCATGGACATGATGCTCAAGAGCATGCGGCAAGCCAACGAAGTTTTTTCCGAAGGCAACATGCTCGACAGCCAGGAAAGTGAAGTGTTTCGCGACATGCTCGACAAGCAGTACTCGCAGTCACTCACCAACAGTTCCCGGTTCGGCCTGGCGGAACAGATTGCCCGGCAGCTGGATCCCAGCTTCGGAAAGGTTCCGGACGACAAAAAAAGAGGAGATAGCGAGACCACCGGTTTCGATCTGCCGGCGCGTGGCGGTTTTTCTCTTTTGCAGAATAACACCCGTTCGGAGCTTGATAATTCGACACCAACCGCATTCGTCAACAGCATCATGCCCTATGCCAAAAAAGCGGCGGCTGCACTCGGCATTGATCCGCGTGCGATTGTCGCCCAGGCCGCACTTGAAACCGGCTGGGGAAAACATGTCATGGAAGACAAGAGCGGCAAACCCAGCCTCAATCTTTTCGGCATCAAGACCGGCGCCAACTGGAGCGGACACAAGACCACCGTGGAAACAACAGAGTACCGGCAAAATGTTGCCGTTCGCGAAGTTGCCGATTTCCGCAGTTATGAAAGTCTTGAGCATACCTTTGATGACTATGTGGATTTTCTCAAGGGTAATCCACGTTATGCGGATGCCTTGCGCGAGTCGCGTGACGGCACGGACTGGGGCATGCACTTGCAGAAGGCCGGCTATGCAACGGATCCGGAGTATGGCAAGAAAATTGCAAAACTCGTGGAGAGCGACGAAATATCAGGGGCTCCAAAAGCCTGACAGGTGAGACGTTATGGCAGATCTGACACAGATTGGTGTAAGTGGATTGCTGACAACAAAGTCAGCGCTGTCCACCGTCAGCCATAATATTGTCAATGCCGATACCGAAGGATTTACCCGGCAACGGGTCGATATCCGGAATATCGAGCCCATGCGTGTCGGCGGCAGTTATGTCGGTCAGGGTGCGGTTGTCACGGGTATTTCGAGAATATCCAATCAGTTTCTGGTAGATCAGCTTCGCCGCGACACCCAGAATTTCAATTCCTACGATTCCTATTACGAATTTGCTGTTCGCATGGACTCCCTGCTCGGCGATGAGGCAACGGCGATAACGCCAACGCTGCAGCGATTTTTCAATTCCGTGCAGGATCTTACCAATGATCCGACGTCGGTGCCTGTTCGTCAGGTCGTGCTCAGCGAAGCCAATGCGCTGACCAATCGTTTCAACACGATTTATGATCAGATTTATCAACAGAATGAAGCCCTGAACACGGCGCTGGTCACGGTGTCATCCCAGGTGACCGAGCTGTCATCGGAAGTTGCCGATCTCAACCGCTCCATTGCCATCGCATCATCGAATAGTGTCGGAGATTTGCCCAACGATTTATTGGATCAACGCGATCAGGCATTGCGTGATTTGTCGTCGTTGATAGGGATCAGCGTCATTACCAACGCCAACAACACGGTCGATGTTTCCATTGGTTCTGGCCAACCGCTGGTCATTGGTGAAAATTCCTATACGTTGAGAGCCGTGAGTAATGTCAACGGCGTCAGCCGTTATGATCTGCAGCTGGAATCCACCAATAACGTGGTCAATGTAACATCACAGGTGAGTGGTGGTCGGTTGGGCGGGTTGCTGAATGTTCGCGAGGAATTGATTGATCCGGTGTTCAACGAGTTGGGCCGTCTGTCGATGGTCATTGCGGACACCTTTAATACCCAGCATCGACTGGGCATGGATTCCAATAGCAATTTGGGCAACGATTTTTTCAACGATATCAATGATGCGGCTTCCGAAACATCGCGTGTTTCTGCCAACAGTGATAATGCCGGCGATCTCGCCATGTCGGTGACAGTAGACGATGTCTCGGCGTTAAAAGCGGTCAATTACCGTCTTTATTATGATGGCACCAATCTCACGATGACCGATGTTGCATCCAATGCCGTCATTGCCTCCTTTGCCGATCCGGGGGTACCTGGCACATTCTCGCTGGCCTCGGAAGGCATCACGCTGAATTTCGACGCTGGTGCGTTGGCGACGGGCGATGAGTTCCTGATTACACCAACGCGTATGTATTCCAGCGACGTCGGGGTTCAAGTCACCAGTGTTGATCAGATTGCCACTGCCTTTCCCGTTCGTACCACCATGCCGCTCAGCAATACCGGGCGTGGTTATGTCGAACGCGTTGTCATGAATGAAACCACGGATCCGTTGACCGGCACGGCGTTCGTGGGTGCCAGATCGGTGCCTCCTTCGCTTGAGTTGCAACCGCCTTATCAGGTGGTATTTACCTCAGCAACGGATTATGACGTTTACGATGTGTCCGGGCTGCAGGCGGTGCCACCGACGGCGGCCGTTCTGGCGTCGAGCGGATCCATTGTTCCCAATCAATCCAATAATCTGCTCGAAGGCGCGGGGATTGTTGACACGGGGTACGACATTGTCTTTAACGGCGTTCCTGCCGAAGGCGATGTCGTCAATATCGAATATAACGGTGGTGGTACGGCAGACAACCGAAACGTTGCGCTGCTGGGCGCGTTGCGCACGGCGAAAACCGTGCAGGGCGTTTCTTCCTATCAGGAAGCTTACGGCCAACTGGTCAGTGGCGTGGGTACCCGTACCCGTGATGCCAGCATTGGCCAGGAAGCTTCGCAAAGCATCATGCGTCAGACCGAAAGTCAACGTGACAGTATCTCGGGCGTCAACCTTGATGAAGAAGCTGCGGATCTGATCAAGTTCCAGCAGTCCTATCAGGCAACCGCCCGCATCATTCAGGTGTCGCAGCAATTGTTCGACGCCATCATGAATGTGATGTAAGGAGCCGTTTTACATGCGTGTTTCCACCAACCAGATTTTTTCCCAGGGCCTGAACGTCATGACGGATCAGCAGACGCGTGTGGCTACCACGCAGCTGCAGCTGTCTGAAGGCAAACGAATTCTGAAACCCTCCGATGATCCGGTGGGTACCAGCATTGCATTGAACTTGCGTCAGCAGATCAATGCAGCGGAACAATATGTCAAGAATGCCAATGCTGCGAATACCGCCCTTTCTACGGAAGAGAGTTCGCTTGATAACGCCTCGGATATTCTCGGCCGTATTCGTGATCTGTTGGTGCAGGCAGGAAATGGCACGCTGAATTACGAGGATCGCAAAACCATTGCCATTGAAATGCAAGGGCGTCTCGATGAGCTGGTCGCCGTGGGAAATACGCAGACACCGGATGGCAAATATCTCTTTTCCGGTTTCAGTACTGACTCCAGACCCTTCAGCAAGGATGCCGCCGGCAATTTCGTTTACAACGGCGACCAGGGCGATTTGATGTTGCAGGTGAATTCATCTGTTCAGGTGAAAGCCGCAGACAACGGATCAGATTTGTTCATGGCGGTATCGACGGGCAACGGCACATTCGAAACCCGGCAAGATCCATTGAATAACGGTACGGGTGTTATCGGCCCGGCAATCATGTCCGATTCCGGCGCGTTTGTTTCTGATACCTATACCGTGGATGTTTTCGTTGACGGCAATGGCGTCACCCGATACAGCGTCTCCGGTGTACAGAGCGGCCAGGTTGTGCCGTTGCCACCGGCAGATATTGCCTCTGAGTCGCCTGAGTTCATCAACGGCACGGATATCGAGTTCAACGGCATCAAAATGAGTATTGCCGGCGTGCCGGCCGATGGCGACAGCTTCACTGTGCAGCCTTCGCGCAAACAAAGTATTTTCCAGACAGTGGCTGATGCCATTACCACCCTGCAGATGTCTGACTCTACCGATGCCTTGTTGGCGCATTATCAGAATTCCATCGGACGCGGCTTGCAGAATGTCGATCAAGCACTCTCCCATGTTGACGGTTTTCGAGCCGGGCTGGGTACTCGGTTGAATGTTGTCGAAAGTGAGAAAGGTATTAATGAAAGCCTGGTAGTGCAAGCGCAGGGCTCCTTGTCGCTGGTGGAAGATCTCGACTACGCGGAGGCTATTACCCGCCTGAACCGGCAAACCGTTGCCCTTCAGGCGGCACAGCAAAGCTTTGTACAGATCCAGCGACTGAATATTTTTGAGTATTTGTGATTCCGGGTAGGGTTTTCCTGCAGTTTTCAGCAGGAAAACGAATGATTAAAAAGTTGGCAAGCAGATTGCTAGATTAAAAGTGTCACGATTAACGGCCCGTCGACTGAGAAAGAAGTTCGGGGGCCAAGTCAGGAGAAGGTAAAATGCCGCAGATAATTAATACCAACATTTCGTCGATCAATGCCCAGCGCAACTTGAACCGTTCGCAAGGGGCCTTGCAAACGTCGTTGCAAAGGTTGTCGTCCGGTCTGCGGATCAACAGTGCAAAAGATGACGCAGCCGGTCTGGCGATCTCGAACCGCTTCCAGACGCAGGTGCGCGGTCTGAGTGTCGCCATTCGTAACGCCAACGATGGTATCTCGTTCGCGCAAACGACAGAAAGCGCGCTCGACGAAATTTCCACAGCCTTGCAGCGTATGCGCGATCTGTCGGTGCAGTCGGCCAACGATACCAACAGCAACTCTGACCGGATTTCATTGCAGGCGGAAGTCAGCCAGCTCGTGCAGGAAATTGATCGTATCGCCAAAACCACCACCTTCAACAATCGGCCGGTGCTGGATGGTTCCAACGACAAGATCAATTTCCAGATCGGCGCCAATGCCAACCAAACGGTGTCGGTGCAGGGCGTCGATGCCCGCTCCTCATCGCTGGGACGTCAGCCGGGGATTGTGCAATCGACCGGTAACCGTGTTTTCCTCGATACAGCCGCCGATGCCGGAACACAAGGTGTGCAGGAAGGTGCCAATGGCGCGGCGGATATCGATGATTTCACCGTGCGCCTGGCGTCAGTCGCCAACACTGATTCGATCAATATTGCTGACGCCGCGTATGGTGGAAACCTGTCTTCGGCGAGCCTGGTCTCGTTGACTGATCGTACCGACGCGGATTACGGCACCGGTCTTGCGAAAACGATCGCCAAGCGCATCAATGACATTCGTTCCTCGGGCGAAGTCTCCATGCAGGGTGTCTATGCGACGGCCAAAACCGAATTCCGCGGCAGCAACATCATCGCTGGTGACTACAGCGGCACGGTCGATGCCAACGGTGCAAGTACTGCAGTCGGCGTCGGTGCGCTCAATAACGGCGATCTGATGATCAACGGCGTCGATATCGGGCCGGTAGAATTTCTCCCCAGTGATTCCAGTGGTTCCCTGACCAAGGCCATTAACGCCAAGAGTGATGTGACAGGCGTCACGGCTTCCATCGATCGTAACGGTGAGCTGGTACTGACGGCAGAAGATGGTCGCGACATTGTCATCAGCACCTCCAATGCGCAGGTCACCAACGATTTGTTCGGTGGCGGCGATGAATTGTCGGCGCAGCGCTTTGATGCGAACTTTGCCAACATGCGCATTTCCGGCCGCGTAACGGTGACCGGTACCGATACGATCAATTTCGAAGGTAACGATATTGATCAGCTCGGTATGGATGCCAACGGGCTGGCTACGGATGGTGCCGAAGATAACGTTCAGGCTGTGGGTACCATTGCCTCGGCCGACATAACCACGATCGATGGCGCAAACCGCCTGATCACCTCGGTGGATAGCGCACTCGACCAGATCAACTCGATTCGTGGACAGCTCGGTGCCATCCAGAACCGTTTCGAATCGACGGTGCGCAACCTGTCGAGTATTTCTGAAGCACTGTCGGCAGCAAATTCGCGGATACTGGATGCGGATTTTGCGGCAGAGACGGCAAATCTCTCGAAAAACCAGGTGCTGCAACAGGCGGGTATTTCGGTATTGGCCCAGGCCAACGGTTTGCCTCAGCAGGTGCTTTCGCTCTTGCAGAACTGATGCCTCGAACCGAAGGTTCGTTTCGTCAGGAAGAAGAAGGCCACGCAAGTGGCCTTTTTTCGTTGGGGGCAGCTCCCGTGTGGCAATCGAGGGCAATGGATTGCCGCTTGGTGTTTTCCGGAAGAGGGTGAGTTGATGCCTGTCAAGCCCCGGACATTCATTGGGGTTATTTCATGATCTGCCTATCGTTACAGTTTTATGACAGTGGTAAGCTTGCAGCCTTTCAAAAAAGACACAGGACTTGCCTATGTTTGGTCGCTTGATGCCCCGTGAGGGCCGATTCTTTGATCTTTTCAACGAGCATGCCGCACAGATCGTGCTGGGTGCCGAAGCATTGGTGGCTTTGTTGGCAGCCCTCAACCGCTCCCAGGAAGAGGTTGCCACCCAGGCGGCCGCGCTGGACGCCATTGAATCCAAGGCTGATGAGATCAATGATGAAACGATTGGCCTGCTGCATTCGACCTTCATTACCCCGCTGGATCGGGACGAAATCCACCAGTTGATCTCCCGCATGGATGATGTGCTCGATACCATGCAGGATGCCGCCAACACGGTAACGGTTTACGACATCCGCCGTGCCACGCCTGAGGCCCTGCGTTTCGGTGACATCATTCTCGAATGCTGCCGGGCCGTGCAAAAGGCCTTGTCGATGCTGCATGACATGGAAAACGGCCAGGCCATCCTGGCCACGTGCCGTGACATCGCCAAGCTCGAATCGGATGCTGATCACGTCTTGCGTGAGGCCATGTCCCGCCTGTTCCGCGAAGAGCCTGACGTGCGCGAGCTGATCAAGCTCAAGGCCGCCTACGAGCTGCTGGAAACCGTGACCGATATTTGCAAGAACGTTGGCCATCTGCTCGAAGGCATCGTGCTGGAAAACTCCTGAGGCGTCTCCCATGGATACAGTACACATGAGCCTGGGCGTCATCATCTTTCTGGTGGTGCTGGCGCTGGCATTTGATTTCATGAACGGCTTTCACGATGCCGCCAACGCCATTGCCACGGTGGTGTCGACGCGCGTGCTCAAGCCGCATCAGGCTGTGGCGATGGCCACGTTTTTCAATTTCGTTGCCATCTTTGTCTTTCAGCTCAAGGTGGCGGCAACGGTAGGCAAAGGCACCATCGAGCCCTCGGTCATTGACCATTATGTGGTGTTCGGGGCGTTGGTCGGTGCCATCGCCTGGAACATCATCACCTGGTACTACGGCATTCCTTCCTCTTCTTCGCACGCCTTGATCGGTGGGCTGGTGGGGGCCGCCGTCGCCAAATCGGGCTTCGACGCGCTGATTTCGGAAGGCCTGATGAAGACGGTCATCTTCATTTTTGTTTCTCCGCTGGTGGGCATGTTGCTGGGGGGGCTGATGATGTTGCTGGTGGCGTGGTTGTTCCGCCGTACGGCGCCCCGCAAGGTGGATCGTTGGTCACGCCGCCTGCAGCTGATATCTGCCTCGGCCTATGCCCTGGGGCATGGTGGTAATGATGCCCAGAAAACCATCGGCATCATCTGGATGCTGCTGATTGCCGCCGGCATTACCGGTACCGGTGAAGCGTCACCGCCCATGTGGGTCATCATTTCCTGCTATGCGGCCATCGGCTTGGGCACGGCCTTCGGTGGCTGGCGCATTATCAAACTGATGGGGCAGAAGATCACCAAGCTGCGTCCGGTCGGTGGGTTTTGCGCGCAGACGGGGGGTGCGGTCATGTTGTTCACGGCCACCGGCTTCGGTATTCCCGTGTCGACCACGCACACCATCACCGGGGCGATCGTCGGTGTCGGCTCGACCCAGCGCTTCAATGCGGTTCGTTGGGGAATTGCGGGCAATATCGTCTGGGCGTGGATTCTCACCATTCCTTGCAGTGCCGCTATCGCCGCCGTGTTCTGGGCCATAGGCAAAATGGTGCTGTAACCCTTTCTCCCCCGGGTTCCG
>JBPOHS010000128.1:0-4332 GCA_052035295.1 Pseudomonadota bacterium | reverse complement strand
ACGCCTGATTGCCGATCATGATCGGAAAGCCAAGTGCGATGGCCAACATCATGCCGCTGATACGCAACCGGTAACTGCGCAGACCGCCGCCGCTGGCGTCGACGAACACATCGTAGCTGACGCTCTTGTGCTCGGTTTCCTCGACGAAGTGCCAGTACAGCATGGCCCGTAATTCAGGGTGCGTTTCGTCGAAAAGTTCCGGGTGCTCAAGCAGCACCGAGGAAATGATGGCGGTGAAATGCTCGAACGCCGCAGCGATGGAGCTTTGCATGTCATCGCTCAGGCGATGCTGGAGTTCCTTGCGAATAAGCTTGAAGATGGCTTCGACCTTGTCCATGGGGACGCCTTGCTGCACGCATATGGCATTCATCTCGTCATGCTCGCGGGCATGAATGCGCTCCTGGCGGATGAACTCACCCGCAGCTTTGCGCACTTCCGGGTCGCGCAGTTTGTCAAGTTGTCTGCGGGCCGAGTTCATCACCCAGCGTTCGCCATCTGGCACGGCAGCCAGAATGGCGTTCATCCAGTGCGTGCTCCAGGGGTCGTTGTTGAACCAGTGGCGGGCGACCGTCTCAAGGTTCATCGGGAAGTGGAGATCGCGCGTTACAACTTCGTCGTAACCGATCTTGCGATTTGCCAAGGCCATTTGGGTTCTCCGGTCATGAGTGAGCGTGAGCATTAGGTTAGATGGTCGACCAGCCAAATGTCAATCCTGTGATATAGAGAAAGGTCAGAAATATGTATCAGACCTGACGGTGCCTGAGCAGGCAGCGGCGTTAAGGTTGTCAAAGAGGCTGATCGAGGCGGGACGGGATCGAATCCAAGTGTGCGGAGCGGTACTCGGGGTATAGCGATCAAACTTACAGAAAAGTTGGTTAAGGACAATTTAAGCAATTAATATCAATAAGTTGCGTCACATTAGAACGGCATTTGATCGCGCTTGAAACAACCCTTCAAAACAACTCATCCATTTCATCCCGTTCCCGGATCGGGCGCATCTGCCCGGCTTCCACCTTCGGATCGACTGTAAACCGGTACCGCCCCATCACATGCAAGTGATCATGGATGACGGGTGACAAACGTGCGATATCCTCGTCGCGCACCGCAATCCCCTGGTCGCGCAGGTAGTTGATGGTAGCTTCGAGATACAAGGTGTTCCACAGTACCACAATGTTGGTGACCAGACCCAAGGCGCCCAGCTGGTCCTCCTGACCCTCCCTGTAAGGTTGTCGCAGTTCTCCACTATTGCCGTAGCAAATGGTTCTGGCCAAGGCATGGCGGCTTTCGCCTCGGTTGAGCTGGGTCAGAATGAGTCGGCGATAGTGTTTGTCCGTCAGGGTGCGCAAGGCATGGATGGTCTTGACGGCCTTGCCCAGTTCCGCAATGGCTTTACCCAGGGACGAGGGCCGTTTTTGGTGCAACAGGGAGCGAATCAATTCCGTGGCGCCAATGGTGCCCATTTTGAGGGAGCCAGCAGTTCTCAGACAGTCCTCCCAGTATTTTTCCGGCTGATCCAGTTTGAGGTGGTGGCGGGAAAACGCATTCATCGGACCATAGTCCGCATCCGTATCGGCCCGCCAGAAGCGCATGGATCCCATGTCCGCGATGCGGGGACTGAACTGCTAGCCCAGCAGCCAGAACAATCCGAAGATCAAGTCGCTGGCGTCGGCGGTATCGGTCATGATTTCCCGTGGTTTCAGGTGGAATTGCTGCTCCAGCACAGCCTGCAACAGAAATAGGGAATCCCGCATGGTGCCCGGCACCAGCAGGCCGTGAAAACTGTCGTGAATGTCATCCGGTACAGGAAAAGCGGGCCAAACCCCTGCAACTGGAACCATTGCGCCAGCTGGTGGAGTGGCTGACGACGCAGGAGGCCGATCCGCACCAGCGACTACGCGCAACCCGAAACCGTGCTCTGGTTTTGCTTGGGTTCTGGCGTGGGTTCCGGAGCGACTAATTGACCAGACTCCAGGTGGAACAGGTGCAGGTCTTTCCAGGCGAAGGATTGATCCTGTTTCTATCCCGTAGCAAGACCGATCGCACCAGCCTGGGCCGGGAATACCGGGTGCCGGCCTTGAGCCAGCTGTGCCCAGTGGCGGCCTACCGGGATTGGCTGGCGCTGTCCGGACTCACCGAAGGTCCGGTGTTTCGGAGCATCGATTGCTGGGGCCACCTGTCAATGTCCGCACTCAATCCGCAAAGCATCGTCCCGATGCTGCGGTCTTTGTTGGTCAGTGCCGGCGTACCGGATGCCCACCAGTACAGCAGTCATTCGTTGCGCCGTGGGTTTGCCAGCTGGGCCGGCAGCAACTGTTGGGATGTGCAGGCCCTGATGGAATATGTGGGCTGGAAGGACATCAAGTCGGCGATGCGCTATATCGAGCGAGCCGATTCGTTTGCCCGAGGGCGGATCGAGGCCGCGCTACCGCCCTCCCATGGAGGAGAATGAGGATGGCAACGGTGCGAGCGATGGTGATCATCATTCGATCTAAATGTTGGCACTTGTTGCAGCTATGCGGTCACTGGGGTTGTTTGTCGGCAAGCCTATGCCAACTGAAACGACACCCTTAGCCCAGATAATCCTGAAAACGCCGCTCCAGCGCTTTGACTTCCTTGGCGTACATTTGGAGGTTGACCGGAAAGGACGTCCCACAGATACAGTGAAGGTGCTGGTTTTCATTGAGCCACCCCAGTGTTTTTACCTGTGCGTTTCCCCAGTGTGGGCAGGGTATGACGACGGTCTGGTATTTAAGCAGATCAAACATATCCATAATGGAGCCCCCGAATAGCTGCAACCAGCAGCGTTGGGGCATTATCTTAACCCCGCGAGCGGAGGAGGTTAAGCGGTGACAGGGCGCCCCTCACACAGTCGAATGGATGCAGCTGTGCAATTCGGCTATACTGTGCGAATCGAACGATTCAAGCGAGAATCCAAGGTCATGGATACCCTGTCCGCCAACGAGGCCAAAACCCAGTTCGGTGACCTGCTATTAAAAGCGCAACGGGCACCGGTGCAGATCAACAAGAACGGCAAACCGGTCGCCGTGGTGATCTCCTTCGATGACTATGAAAGCCTGGAAGCCCTCAAGCTGCAAACCCTGCGTGCCCGCGCCTCTCAGGCCAAAGTCGCCATCGCAGCGGGAAACACGGTTGAGGGGGATGCCTTTTTTGAGGCGCTGGAGTCGGGGCGATACGATTGATGCTTGGATTTCGCTTAACACCCGATGCCCAGGCTGATTTGATTGAGATCCGGCGCCACTCCCTCCAGCAATGGGGTGCAGAGCAATCCCAGAAGTACCTGTGCGAAATACAGAATACGATTGGATTGCTGGCTGAAACACCAGCTTTAGGCAAATCGCGCCCTGACGTGGGAGCCGATGTGCACAGCTTTCCGCAGGGCAGCCATATAATCTACTATGTGATTCACAAGCAGCAGGTGGTGGTATTCTGGGTACTGCATAAACGAATGGTACCAGTGGCTCACCTGACGGAGCGTGGGCTGACGTGATCCACGCAATCCCTCCCAAAAATCTGCTGATCAATTCTTGTCCTAAAATCTTCTAACCAATTGAGTATAAAAATAAAAGTTAGCTTATCCTACTTTTTTGTAAGTTTGATAGCCATACCCTTACTCAGACTATAATAGCGTTTTCCGTTGCCCAGGAGGATACCGTGAAGAAGAAACGTCAGGTCAGGCCGGTTGTCCCATCTGATCGTGATTTTGTGTTGAGAACTACCGCGCGCCTCTTCCGGGAGCAAGGCTATGATCGGACCACGGTCAAAGAGATTGCCGAAGCGTGCAACATGCTGCCCGGCAGCCTTCATTACCGTTATCAGTCCAAGGAAGACATTCTCGTCGACCTGATGCGGCTGGGTCTGGAGCAGGCCTCGCTCGCCGTCTCCCAGGCTGTGGCGGGTGTGACAGAGCCTGCCGAGCAGTTGCGCCGCGGTATCAATGCACACCTGCAAATACTGGTCAGTGGCTCAGATATGGTCTATGTGCTGTTGTTCGAGTGGCGTTCCCTGCGCGGCTCGGCGCGCAGGGAAATGATCAAGTTACGTGACCGCTACGAGTCGTTGTGGGCAGCGATGCTGAAACTACTGGCGGAACAGGGAGTGATTCGGAAGGATATGGATCTGGAGTTGCTGCGTCTTATCGGCCTTGGAGCGCTCAATTGGGTGGCGACCTGGTTTCGCGAGGAAGGTCGCTATTCGCTCGAGGATATCGGTGATTTCGTTTGGCGAATGATTCGCAGCGCGGTGCTTGAAGAACGCGAACAGCGAATTATCAGCTGATCCGCAGTGTTTCGAAGTTGCCGTTTTGCAACAGAT
>JBPOHS010000045.1:0-2388 GCA_052035295.1 Pseudomonadota bacterium | reverse complement strand
ATCGGCCGAATGGCATTTTCGACCGGATTGTTATCGATGGGCAACACCCCGCCATCTGCATAACACACCAATGCTGGCCAGCGCCGCAAGGAGTAATCAAGGGCCTTGGCCAGTGCGCCGCCATTGGCCGCTGAGGTACGCCGTTCGATCAGCCAGCCGTGCAGATCTTCCAACAGTGGTTTGCTGTGTTCTGCGCGCTGTATCGCGCGCGCCTCCGCAGGCAACGACACTATTTGCGCCTCTACCGCATATAGTTCGGCAATGCGCTGCAAGGCTTCTGTCGCCACTGGGTGATTGCCCGCCGCCTGCAGATCGAAGAACTTGCGACGCGCGTGCGCCCAGCATCCGAGCTCAATAATGCCTGCACCAAACAGGGCCTTGTAGCCGCTGTAATCGTCGACCATCAGCGCACCCCGCCACCCTTGCAGGAAGCGTCCCGCATGGGCACCGCTGCGACTGGTTTGGTAATCAAACACGCCCATCGGCGGCCCACCACTGTGGTCGTTGCTGCGATAGGCCCATAAATAAGCGCGTTTGGTCTTGCCTTGACCGGGATCGAGCTGTTGCACCGGCGTTTCGTCGGCATGCAGGCTGCTCTGTTGCCGTAGTCGCTCGCTGAGGCGCTCAGCCAAGGGTTGCAGGGCAACACCGATACGACCGATCCACTCGCTCAGATTGCTGCGTGGCAGGCTCACCTGCTGACGTGCGGCGATTTGCTCAAGGCGGTAGAGGGGTAAATGATCCAAATATTTGCTGATGGCGACCCACGCCAACAAGCCGGGTGCGGCCATCCCGCCATCAATAACAGCGGGTGACACTGGCGCGGCACTAATAGTTTCGCACTGGCGACAGGCATATTGGGGACGAACATGGCGAATAACGAAGAAGCGGGAAGGTTCGATATCCAGCTGTTCGCTGACGTCTTCGCCAATTTTGACCAACGTGGATTGGCAATGTCCACAGGTGCACTGCTCGGGCTCATGGCGAACCTCCACACGCTCCAAGTGGACAGGCAACGGTTGGCGTCCTGCACGGGCACGCGGCTTACGTGCGGACGACTCGGGTAGATCCGGCTCCAACTCCGCGCCGATTTCCGCCAGATCCTGATCGAGGTCTTCTTCGAACAAACTGCGCTGTTCAACCGACAAGGACTCCGCCTTGCGACCAAAACGCAGGCGTTTCAGGGCGGCAAGTTCATGCGTTAATTTCTGGTTCTTCAGCTCCAGCACCTGAATGTGCCGGTCACGTTCCATGACTTGCTGATCGCGTTGAGAAAGTTGTTCTTGCAGCTGAGCCAGCAACGCCTGCGCCTCAGCAAGAGACGCCGGGGAATGGACGGATGCAGGCGAAGAGAAGGGTAATTTCATACCCGTATTTTACGGGCAATGTGTTGTTTTGGCTAAACATTCCAGTGGGATGGTGGCGTCGCACACAACCGCTGCCAGGCAATACCCGACACCAGCCAGTGCCATTGCTCTGCGGGCATGACATGAGTGACATCACCCATTGCCGGCCAATGAAATCGGCCCTGGTGCAAGCGCCGCTGACACAACCAGATGCCATTGCCATCCCACACCAGCAACTTCAATCGCGTACGATCACGATTGGAAAAGCCATAGGCCGATCCGTCGCAGGGCGAACATCCAAGCACTTGCTGCACCTGCAATGACAAGCGCTGGACACCCCAGCGCATGTCCACCGGATCGATGAGCAAAAACACCTGCTCGGGCTGTATCATCGCAGGAAACCCCGCAGCCAGTCATTGCACAGTGCGACGCTCGCAAGTGGCCATTCCAGATGAATCTGCGTGCTGCCCTGCTGAATGTGAATGCGAACAAAGGGTATCGGTTCGATGGGCGTCGCCAACTGCACCGGGACAATACGCGGTGAGGCATCGATTGGCTGCTTAGGTTGCGCCCCTACCTCTTTCAGCGTGGAATTTCTAACCCAGACACGCAGCAGGTTGTCGTTGATCTGATGGGCCATGGCCACTGCAGCGATGGAGGCTCCGGGCTGCAGACATTCCGCTATCAGCTTGGCCTTGAATTCTGGCGAATGGGTGCGGCGTGTTCGTTTCGATGATTTCATGATGCCTTAGTGTCCATTAAGAAATTAGTGGACACTAAGCTCAACGGATTAGCGAAGGCGTTTCAATGTGGGCGGGTTGGACGGTTACTGTCATGAAAATAGATGTTGGCGTCTGACATAACAATTATTCCCTGCTCAAAGCTGTTGAGTATTTGATCTCTTAATTCGGTTTCGTGAACTACTCGCTGCTAAAGCGGTCGAGCTTCCAAACTAACCTAAGCGGCCAGCTTTTCTTTTTTGACGCTTCGTTGAGCACTGCTGGTTGAGCTTTTGGCTCGGCCAGTCTTACGATTGCCTCCA
>JBPOHS010000142.1:0-4737 GCA_052035295.1 Pseudomonadota bacterium | reverse complement strand
GTGGGCGTGACGTCGGTGAGCGCCGACCTCAATAACGTCAGCCGTGTGTTGCGCCTCAATTGGGCCCGTCACGTGCGCAGCATCGTGTTGCCGGCGGCCGTGCCAATGATCTTTACCGGGTTGCGTCTCTCGCTCAGTACAGCGTGGATGGTTCTGATTGCCGCCGAGATGCTGTCACAAAACCCGGGTCTTGGAAAATTCGTGTGGGATGAGTTCCAGAACGGCAGCTCTGATTCGCTCGGACGCATCATGGTGGCGGTACTGACAATCGGTTTCATCGGCTATCTGCTGGATCGTGGAATGCTCATGTTGCAACGCCACGTCTCGTGGGACAAACAGGCCATCACACGCTGATCCCCTCATGGTATCCAATAAAACGGCTATCGAATTAAGTGGTTTCGAGGAAAAACAGATGAAAACCTTGTTGGAACTGACGCAAGTAGGAATCGAATTCAAAACACCGAAAGGCACATTCAAGGCGCTGGACAACGTCAATCTCAAAATCGGTGAAGGTGAATTCGTTTCGCTGATCGGGCATTCCGGTTGCGGGAAATCGACGGTGCTCAACATCGTGGCGGGATTGTTGCGCGCAACGACCGGCGGTGTTTTGTTGGGCGGTCGTGAGGTCAATGAACCCGGTCCGGAACGTGCGGTGGTGTTCCAGAACCATTCGCTACTACCGTGGCTGACCTCTTACCAGAACGTTGAACTGGCGGTGAAAGAGGTTTTCCGAGGCAAGAAATCACGGGCGGAAATGAAGGAATGGATCGAGCACAATCTCGAACTGGTGCATATGAGTCACGCGCTGCACAAGCTGCCGCACGAAATTTCCGGCGGCATGAAGCAACGTGTCGGTATTGCACGTGCGCTCGCCATGGAACCGCAAGTCCTGTTGATGGACGAGCCATTTGGCGCGCTTGACGCGTTGACGCGCGCACACTTGCAGGATTCCTTGATGGACATTCAACGCACGTTGAAAAATACGGTGATCATGATTACGCATGACGTCGACGAGGCCGTGTTGCTGTCGGATCGTATTGTCATGATGACCAATGGTCCGTCCGCGACGGTTGGGGAAATTCTTGATATTGATCTGGAGCGCCCGCGCAATCGTCTGGAACTTGCCGATGATGCGCACTACAACCACCTGCGCCATGAAGTACTGCGTTTCCTCTATGAGAAACAGCGCAAAGTCGAAGATTTCGTCCAGCATGCCAAAAAAAAGAATGAAAGCAGCGCCGAAAGCTCGCCACGTTTGAAAGTGGTTTCCTGAAAATCTACTGACGCCATTCGCACGACCAAAAACAGGAGTTGAACAATGCACACCACAAAAGCATGGGCAGCCTTGCCCGCTGCTACGCTATTGCTTTGCCCAATGGTTGCTGAAGCCAAGACATTTACCGAGTCGTTGGCGACCGGAAAGGCCTATGTCAATGCCCGCATGCGTTACGAGGGGGTTGAAGACCAGGCGTTTGCCAGTGAAGCCGAAGCCATGACCATTCGCACCCGCCTGGGCTATGAAACGGCTCCTATCAGTGGCTTTACGGCGCTGGTCGAGTTTGAAGACATTCATACGCTTGGTGGAATGGAAAGTTATCAATTACCTGCGCCGCCTGCGCCCGCGTTATCCGGAGATGCGGTCATCGCGGATCCGGAACAAACCGAACTGAATCGTGTGCAGCTGCGGTATCGTGGTATTTCACGTCTGGATATGGTGCTTGGCCGGCAGCGTCTGCTGTTGGACAACCAGCGCTTTATCGGTAACGTGGGTTTTCGGCAGGACGAACAGACGTTCGATGCGTTCAGCGCCATGTATACGGGAATCCCGGATTGGACGCTGACCTATGCTTATGTCGATGGCGTCAACGGCATCATGGAAAGCTTCGATGCCAACGTCAGTGATGCGCTGTTGAACGTTTCCTACAACGGGTTCACCTTCGGCAAGATCATTGCGTATTCCTACAATCTGGAAAATCAGGAAGAGAATCTCACCGTCCTCAATGGTGGCTTGAACTACGACAGCAATGACACTCAGGGTGTCCGTTTTGATGGTGCTTATGTATTGCCTTCCACTGTGCCCCTGCGTGCACTTTACCGTGCAGAAGTGGCACGTCAGAAAGTGGAACTCCGCAACACCGATGAATTCGAGACGGATTACAACCTGCTCGAAGCCGGCCTTGCCTGGACCTTCGGTGGTGGTGCTTATGCGTTGACACCCATGCTGGGATATGAATTGCTGGGGTCCGATGACAGCCAGCGCACCGCGCCGGGCGTCGATACCCGCATTTACGCCTTCCAGACCCCTTATGCCACCAAGCATATTTTCAACGGTTGGGTGGATCAGTTCCTGGTGACGCCGGCACAAGGTCTTGATGATCGCTACCTTTCCCTTGGCTTCGACCTTAATAACTACACGACCAAGGTACTGGTGATGTATCACGAGTATCAGTCGGATGTAGACGCAGGCGCGTTGGGTGACAAACTGGATCTTGGCTATGAGACCAATGTGCAGGTGGTCAAGACCATCGGCGCCAACTGGACGGTGGGTGCCAAGTATGGTGAATATCAGCAGGGCGACGCGGCAGACGTTGCGATCTCCAAAAAACGCGATGCCGACAAGGTATGGCTGTGGGCTGAGCTGAATTTCTGATAACGCCCCCCAGGAGTGTTGATCGCGCATAAGAAACGCAAGGGAACCCCCCTTGCGTTTTTTTTTGCGATCAAGGTGCTGGCGCGCAGGCTTGACGCGAGGCCAGTAACGATACGAAGGCGTGGCCGAAGGTATAGCAATCACCAGGCCAACGCGCCGTCACCAGGTTGTCATCCACGACAACGTTCACCGGCCCGCCGCCTTGGGGTGTATCCCTGTAGGGCAGCCACAAGCCCTGTCGAAAATCCGATGCCGACGCCAGGCTTCCCCTGACTTCGCTTTCGACGCTTTCGGGATAGGTTCGGTAATAGCTGCCCAGCCACCACCGGGTCGCCTGATAGGCAAAATGTTCCATCCAGGCGGGTAGCGCGGTGAGCTTGCGGCCGTGAATCCAGGATTTTCCTGTGTCGGGATTGCGGGTTCTGGCCAGCAGCAGGACGCCATGACAGACCGCGGCGATCGGCAATCGTGCTTGAAAGGCGCTGTTGACAATCGCTTGCGCAATGCGGGAATCCAGCAGTGTTTTTACTCCCTTGGCGTGACCGCCCGGAATCAGCACGCCACTTAACTGCGACATGTCGACCTGGTCATAGCGCAGTGGCGTGAGGAACGACGCATCACGGGTCATGCTGTCGTAGTGTTTCAAATCGCGCTTTCGCGTCATGAACAGGGGCGATAGTGGGCCGAATCCGGTCGTTACAAGCCGGGTGTCCGCATAGGCCGGTTTGCCTTCGGGGGTCGCAAAAGTGACCTGCCATCCCGCCTGGGTGAGGAGGTACCAGGGTACGGCACACTCGGTCGGGTCGTAATCGTTCTCCGGCAACAGAAACAACACCATTCGCTTCGCCTCCATCAGGTGATTTGATCGTTCTGGGGCAGCGACCACGCGTCAAAGCTGCCCGGACCAGCGGCGAGTTGGGGGCTCCTCCGTCGATCATTGAGGTACAAGTTTATCGGAAACCCGGGCTGCTGCCTGTCACCGCGCAGGCACGGGGATTTGCATTTCGCGCCACAACGCATAAGCTGCTTCAAGATCAAGGAGCGCTGTCATCATGCCTAAAACCGTCATTAACAGCTATGTGGCGACCCTGATCGACAGCGTCTGCCAGAGGGGTGTTCGCCGGGAGGATTTGCTGGCCGGTGCAGGGTTTGCGCACGCGGATCTGGCGTCTCCCAACGTTCGCATCCGCCAGACCGACCTGACCCGGTTGTGGCACCAGGCGCTTCTTCTGACGCAGGATCCGCACCTTGGCCTGCACGTAGGCGCATGTGCACAACTGGGCACGCTCAATGTACTGGCACCCGTCGTCATGAATTGTCCGACGCTGGATCAGGTGCTCGACTACTTGCCGCAATTTGCGCCGTTGGTCAGTGAAGCGGGGACCTTTTCGCTGGTGCGTTCCCCACAAGGGTGTGATGTTTTATTTGATATCGTCGCGAATGATCCGCCCCTGACACACCATCAAGTCGATGCCATTTTCGCGACGATGGTAGTGCTGGGAAAACAGCTGACCGGCAGTGACGCGCTTCCAGCCAGCATTGAATTCCAGCATGCGCTGGGTGCCGATCCCCTGGAGTACCAGAGGATCCTGGGTTGTCCGGTGATGTTCGGGCGTCGTCGAAATGCGTTGCGGCTGAATCGCGCGCAATTGCAGATGCCCATTCGTCTGGCGGATCCCTCGCAGCTCGACCACCATGCGGAATTGTTGCAGCGACGATTGCGGGCACTGCACCAGTCCAAAGCAGTGGCGGAACGGGTGCTGGGGTTGATTTCCCGCATGCCTTCCAGCGAATGGAGCCCCGCCCGTGTGGCCGCTTTGATGGAGATGCCTTTGCGTTCGCTCCAACGTGCCCTTCGCCAGGAAGGGACCAGCTATCAGACATTGCTGGATCATTTCCGGCAGCAGCAGTCCAGAAAGTTGCTCCTGACCACAGGGTTGAGTATTGCGGACATTGCCGAGAGACTCGGGTACCTGAATCTCAGCAGTTATCACCGGGCTTTCCAGCGGTGGTTCGGCACCACGCCGACCGATCTCAGAACAAGGGGGTAACCGCGTTTTGGGCGGCTCCGTGTTCCGGAGTATGCG
>JBPOHS010000084.1:0-35499 GCA_052035295.1 Pseudomonadota bacterium | reverse complement strand
CGAAATGATTCCCCTGATGTATTTATCGTCGGCAGCGGGTCTTTTTTGCCAGGAAATCCGGTGGCAAACACTGAGATGGAAAACCATATCGGTAAGATCAGTGAAAAAAGATCGCGACTCGGAAAATACGTACAACGTCAAAATGGTATAAAAACACGTCATTATGCCATGTCGGCTTCTGGCGCATTTCTGCACACCAACGCTGAAATGGCGGCAAATGCCGTTCTGGATGCGTTCGAGGCCTGTGAATTCGATGCCGAGAAAGTATCCTTCCTGGCAGCCGCCACCACGCAGGGTGATTATCTGGTGCCAGGGTTTGCCAGTGCCGTGCATGGTGAATTGCAGCTCAGGCCCATGGAGATTGCGAGCTTTCAAAGTGTCTGCGCCAGCAGCATGATGGCAGTGAAATCGGCCTATCTACAACTTAAAAGCGGCGAGCATGAATGTGCCGTCGCGTGTGCTTCCGAGTTCTCCAGTCGATGGTTCCAGCCCGGGTATTACCAATCTTGGGCAGATGATGATGAAGAGATCAGTGTTTTGATGGAAACCGAGTTTCTGCGCTGGACACTTTCGGATGGCGCGGGCGCTTGGTTGCTTGAGTCGCGCCCCAATGAACACAGGCGATCGCTTCGAATAGAATGGGTGGATATCTGTTCCTATGCCGATCGCTTCAGCAATTGCATGTATGCAGGTAGCAAGAACAAGCTCGAAGAACCCTCCTTGCCGTGGTGCCATTATCCCAGTGTTGTTGATGCCGCGCATCAGGGAGCAGTCGTGCTGCGCCAGGATTTTGATCTGCTTTACCGTATGTTTCCCGTATGGGCCAAGCACTATCTCGAATTGCTGGAAAAACGCAACTTGCAGCCAGCCACCATAGACCACTTTCTTGCGCATTATTCGGCACATTCACTGCGGGAAGAAATGAAAAAATTGCTGAGTAAAACGGGCGCCATGATTCCAGAGGAGCGCTGGTTTACGAACCTGTATACACAAGGTAACACGGGTTCAGCTTCCATTTTCCTGATGTTGCATATGTTATTGCAGCAGCGCAACATTCAACCGGGAGAAAAGATTCTGTGTTTCGTTCCTGAGAGTGGGCGTTGTACGATCGGATTCATGTTGTTGACTGTTGTATAACGTCTGCATCGATTGACAAGGAGGTTAGCGTGCATAACGATCAAGTCGGTGATTTTACTCATGGAGAGTTGGTTCTGCTGGAGTCCCCTGCCACCCGGATCCTGCGTGCCCTCGCAACCATCTGGCTGGACTTTGAAACCCGCCTGTATGCCATTCCTGTCGTAAAACGCGTTTTTTCCCAACAACTTCGTCGTCAGGATTATCACCAGTTGTTGCTGAATCATCGGGCACAAGTCATGAATGGAGGTCTCTGGATCTCACGGGCAGCTTCACATATCAGCCATGAATATGGTGAGTTGCGTTCTACTTTTATCAGGCATGCTGCCACAGAACATCGAGACTACCATTTGCTGGAAATGGATTATCTTGCAAGCGGTGGGCGTGCCGAGGATCTGGAAGAAGCCAATCTGAATATCGGTAGCGAGGCGCTGTCCGCCTGGATGTTCCACCGTGCGGACCAGAAAAACCCATTTGATTTGTTGGGTGCGATGTACATTATCGAAGGGCTGGGAAAAAAAGTGGCAGCAGAATGGGCACGCCACATTCAGCAGGCGCTCGAGTTGCCGGATTCGGCGGTCAGTTTCTACCGTTATCACTCGCAAGCCGATGAAGATCATCTTGCTTCACTGGAAGCGGCGCTCGATTCCGGCATCCTCGGCATTCCGGGGTTGGAGAACCAGATTCTTAAAACAGCCCGTGTCACGGCACGTCTTTATCGGCTTCAGCTTGAGGAAATGGGTATCTATTGATCGACCCAGACGATTGGTGCTTCAGGAGGTGATGTGATGGACCCGCGCCGTTATTTTGATACCATGAATCACGATGTCAGCGATCCGAGTCAATGGTTGGCTCTCTATCTTGACCAGTCTCTTCCCATTGAAGACAAATCCAAGGCAGCCTTCTTGAAAGGGCAAGCCAGTTTCAGTCGTCAGAAAATTTATCCATTTTTGCGCCCGGTCGCCAGATTATCCATTTCGGCCATCAAGACAGTGCGTACTTTTTTGGTGCCAGAGGTCGTAAATTCTTCCCGGTGGCTGCACGGTGCAATCTGGTGGGGGTTAGAGAATTTCGCGTCGCCCGAGGCGAATTATCTGATTCTCAGGCATTTCAATATTGGCACGGAAATACTGAAGTTCATTGCGGACAATGTCGAGGGTGTGAAAATAACGACGACAATACCCTTGCGCCCAAGAGTGCCAAGGGATTTGATCGACAATGTATTTCTGCAGCATGACATCAATTTGTACAATTTTGTGATTGAACTCAATCATAAGCTGAGGGCTAAAAACAAGGCGATAGAGAGTCGAAAGACGCTGGATTTTTCGTCGATGAAGTTTCATGAGAATGACATCGACATCAGCAAGATGCCATCGTCATGGCACAACATTATCGACTTGCAGACGGCCATTGAGTTTTGTACGCCGCTCTATGCCTTCTTTCTTTCCGATCGGAATTTTACGCGTGCCAGTGACTCGCTACAGCTCGATGAAATCATTTCCCTCTATATCGGCTGCATCATGGCGGATCCTTTGCCACCTTCGATCGTGCATAACAAACACCCGACCGTACCTTACTCTACCTTGCAGGCAGGTTTCCGCTTGATGTTACACGGTGTTGATGCAGAAACTTTGTATGGTTACCTGATGACAGCCAAGGCGAATGCCACAAAAACACCCGTCGTCAGGCAACAACCACAGGATGTGAAGGTGGAGCGACAGCGATAAATTCCCTGGCAGGCATACTCGATTTTCCTAGTAACGGACGTCATAAGACAACGCCAGCAAATACACGCGCGTCGAGCCTTCGATCGGCAGAAAGGCATACGGGTTGTAAACAACCTGCCCTGGCGTTGTGTCGTTGGCGTTGAGGGATTCTCCCCGGACTTCGATGAGATTGCCTTCATCATCGTAAACAGGCGTAATGTCGGCTTCGAAATCCGATGTCAGATAGCCCAGCGCAATATTCAATGTTGACAGTTTGTCGATCTGCAATGCGAAGCCCGCCGAGTACAAATACGCTTCGGCCATCGGCACCAGAAAATCTACCCGGTTTTTGGGTACGGCGCTGCCTCTCGGCTCGTAACCCGCACGCAGAATCAATGTGTCATCCCACTGATATTCCACACCGAACGCCCAGGATATCACGTCCTGGTAATAACGGGGTAGTCGCAGTTCATCAGGGTCGGCGTTATCCTGCACACCGTAACCTTTCGACACGAAATTGAAAACGCTAGCCATCGAAAGGAAGTCCATGTCCTGATCATATTGGATGGTCAACACATCCCACTTGCTGTCCTCGGTCCACTTGACGTCAATGTTGAGCTTGAGATCAGGCAGGATTTTTATCGAAGTCCCCAGCGCAATATGAGTCGGCAGAATGGATTCCATTTTGACTTTTCCCTCCTGGACTGGTTTCGCCTGTAGCGGTGCACCCCCCAGCAATACGATGGCGGGCGCAAGGGGCTGCATCTCCTCCATGGTGTGTACAAAGCTCTCCGAATATTCCATGCGATAATCGCCCTCCATATCGGCGATGGCTTCGGATTGATACACCAGACCGAAGGCAAGCCAGCGCGTGGGTTCATAGAGAAATCCCAGATTGAAACTGGGTGAAAAGGCATCTTCCATTTCCAGACTGAGATCGCCGACATTCTCGAAGGCACCAAACAACGAAAGATCAAAGCCGTTTTGTTGCAGTTGCTCGGCGGCGCCATCGACAAAAATCAGTGTTTGATCCGGGGATCTGAACTTGGTCTTGGTGCCAAAGCCGTGCCAGGATGCGCCGAATCCCGCGCCAACCGACCATTCATCGTTGATCTTGAAACCGATGGAGGGCGATAGATAGGTGAGTCGGGTCAGTCCGACTTCATAACCCTGGTACGCACCCGGATCGTTATCCCTGTCCCGCATGAAGCCCATGGCAGCCGGTGTGTAGGCCATGGTGGCCAAGGTAATGCCCAAATCCTCCAGTTCAATGCTGATGCCGCCAAACGGAGCAGCGATGACGGGGGTTTTCTTCAGTCCGACAAAGGGCAGCATGGCCATCGCGTCGCCCGTTTCCGCTGAGCGGTTTGCCTGGTCATCGACGGGAAAGCTTTGTCCCGGATTAATTTCTTCGTAGGCGTCACGCACAGCAGGGCTATGGGATTGCGGCCCTGTGCTGCTTTCGGTCAGCATGTGCCCCGTCAGCAGCTTGTAGTTTTTGTGGCGTCCCTTCAGGCGAGCCAGTCCGGCCGGGTTGAAGTGAATCGCGTCAATGCCCGGCGGGTCCGCAGTTACGGCGTTACCCAATGCCAGCGCTTTGGGATCACCGAGCGTGATATTCTGGAACATCTGTGCATGCGCAGGCGACAAGGTCAGAAACGGCGTCAATGCCAGTGTCGAAATGACGAATTTTGGGCGCGGCAAACCCGCCCCATGCGAATGCTCTTTGCGCACAGGTGTTTCCTTTCTTGTTGTTGTGGAATGGAACGGTTTAGTCTGGCAGCGTTGCCATCAGGACGCGGATCGTGTTTTGGCCCATGATCCTGGCAATGACGTCATTGGATAGCCCCTGATCCTGGAGTGCCTGTGTGATCAGCGCGAGTTGACTACTGTCAAAGGCAGTCGTCACAGCACCATTGAAGTCCGAGCCGAGGGCAACATGTTCAATGCCGACCGTGTTGACGGCGTGAATTATGGCGCGGGCTACCCCTGTCGGGCTGATATCGCAGGCCGCTTCGGTCCAGAATCCGATACCGATAACGCCCCCGGTGCGGGCGATCGCCCGCAGTTGGTCATCACTGAGGTTGCGTGTTGAGGGGCATGTCGCCTTGACCCCCGTGTGCGACACAACGACCGGTTTGGTGGCGAGGCGTGTCACATCATCGATGGTTTTGGCGGACGCATGGGCCAGGTCAATGACGATGCCTTTTTTTTGCATCGTGTCGATCAATGCTGTGCCAAAAGAGGTGAGTCCATATTTTTCCCGGCCATGGGCCGAGCCGGCGGCTTCATTGTCAAAAAAGTGGGTGAGCCCCATCATGCGATACCCCAGCGCATACAATTGCTCAACATTGGCCATGTCGCCCTGCAAGGGTTGCACGCCTTCCAGCGCCAGAATACCGGCGACTTTTCCTGGATGGCTTGCTCGCGCCGACTGAAAAGACTGTAAATCCCTGCGTGTGCGGATCAGTGTAAATCGTTCCGGTGCCAGCTGCTCGATTTCCAGAAGTTTATTGGCTTGATACACGGCACGTTCATGTACGTTGAACCAGGTGGCAGGCGGCCAGGCTTGCAGCATCATCAGCATCGCGAGTTCATCGGTGCGAGATGAGTTGGAATGAATATTGATGCCAATAGGGATTTTGCTCACCACGGCAAATACCTGCAACGCGACATTGCCCTCGTTCAGGCGCGGCAGATCGACATGGCCGGTGCTACTGCGTTGCAGCAGGTCACGGTCCCAGAGCAGCGCATCGGCGTGAAGATCCGCGATGAACAAGGATTGATGCAGTGCGCGCGCAGGTTCTGTCACGCGGGCTTCGGCGACAGGTTTAACCTTGTTCAGCAGGCGCTCCGGAAATTCGGCCGCCTGTGCTGACGCAGCAACACCCTGGGCAAGGAAAAATCCAGACAGCAGGCGCAATAGCGATGATCTCATGGGGCGATCTCATGGGGTGAGCGATTGCGGAGATGCTCGGCAATACCACGGAACAAGGCAAGGTGGGTATACGTCGTGACAAAATCGTCGAAGTCCGTGACGTAATGGTGATTGGCTGAGTTCTTGACGATCACGAGGTGATCCTTGGGCGAGATGTAAATGAACTGGTTGTAAACGCCAATGGCCATGTACTCACGTTCGGCGTTATCGGGAATCCACCATTGATAACCGTAGCCCAGAAATGATTCGCGCTGACGATTGCCTGCCTGTAGATGAGCACCGTCCATTTGCAGGGATTCCTTCACCCATGGCTCGGGCACCAATGTCTGGCCGTTCCATTCGCCGTTGTGCAGGTAGAGTTGTCCGAAGCGCGCATAATCCCGGAGCGAGGCGTTGAACCCGCCAAACGCCATCTCCATGCCTTCGTCGTCTGTGACCCAATAGGCGTCGTGTTCGGTGCCCAGGGGTTGCCAGAGTTTGCGCGTCATGTAGTCGGTGAGCGAAGTGTTGGTGGCGCCCTGAATCACCATGGCCAGCACCTGCGTGTCATAACTTGCATAATGATTGCGTGTGCCAGGTTCGACCTCGCGCTTCAGCTGTTTGGCGTAGCCGTTGAAAGACCCGCCCAACGCGGCGATTTTCGCGAGCTTGACCACATCGGCATTGTCATCGTCATAGGCTTCACTGAATTTTATGCCCGAAGACATCTGCAGCACGTCTTTCAGTCTTACGCCTTCATAACCGGTCCCTTTTAGTTCGGGCGCGTAGCGATCGACAGGATCCATAACGCTCTGGATGTGGCCCTCTGCGATGGCTATGCCGATCAGTGCTGAAATCATGGATTTGGCAACAGACCATGAGACATGAACTTGATTGGCGTTGTGCCCACGGTAGTACTGTTCGAATACGATCTTGTCGTCTTTCATGACCAGCAAACCGGTGGTGCCGGTATAGTCGAGAAAATATTGCGTATTCATGAACGCATCATCGACGGCGATGGTCTCGGGTAACGACAAGGGTGCGCCTTGCACCAATGCACTGGGTGATGGCGCGCGTGCGACCGTCTTTGATGGGAATATGTCGTGCATCTGCTGAAAGTTTCCGGCGATCTCATCTTCGTCAAAGAAATCGGCGGCTTTGGTCACCCGGACAATGCGTTGCATGTCGCAACCAGCAAGCAAACTGATGGCCAGAAAGAAGGGCAGGGCTTTTGGCATGCGTCGGAAGGGGGCCTCCATGGTAAACTCCGCTAAAAGTGAATTATATTCAATAATTGTCAGGATTGTGCCACGTCGGCCGTGATTGCGCAACGTAGTTGAAGAATATTCATCTTTTTATCGGCTGGTGGGTGCCTTGACAAGCAGGGCTGTAGAGGCAACACTTGAAATCATTCTTGCTCAAATAATTACAAATAGAATTATGGCGCCTGCACGTCCTGAATTTGATTTACGCATGATGAGAGCCATCCGGCGCATCATTCGTGCCGTTGATATGCACTCCAAGCTGTTGCAGCAAAATCAGGATTTCACGACACCGCAGTTGGTGGCATTGCTGAATATCGCAGAGAACGGGCCGCTGACGCTGAAAGCGCTCAGTCAGTCCATCGATCTCAGCGCGAGCACCGCGGTCGGCATTGTGGACCGTCTGGAATCCAAAGGGCTTATCCAGCGTGTTCGCAGCCATCAAGACAGAAGGCAAGTGTTGATCTCGGTCACGAACAAAGGTCAGGACGCAGCCAGTCGTGCCCCGTTTCCATTGCAGCATCGATTGTTGGAGAAGTTTCGAAACCTCAACGAGCTTGAGCAGTCGACCCTGGCGCTTGCGATGGAGCGTGTAGTTGAGCTTATGGGGGCGGGGTCTATTGACGCTTCAGCCATTCTGGACGTCGCTCCAATTTCGAACGAACCTGCGGAGGGCGCCGATCTCTCAGGATTTGACGACGAGCTGGAGCGTTAGTGTCGTCGGCCAGCAATCAAACGTTAGTTCTTTTTCCGGTTCTCCTACTGTGGCGAGGGGCGTGACCACGCCCTCGCCACAGCTTTTTTACTCAACGCCTGTACATTCCCTTTTGCCTTGACACATTGCAGCATGGCTGCGACACTTTAAAAACGTTTGAGTACAAATCATTTCAGTAGAAATTAAAAAAGGAGGAGCGAAACAAACCTTTCGTGTGCCGTTTAGCGGTATCACTCAACCAAAACCAAAAGTGAGGCCATAGTGAACATATCTCATCGTAGTAATAAGCCGTTTGCATTTCGATTTCGATCGCCATGCGTCAAAGATGCTTCCTCCATCCGCAATCTCATTTCCCGCTGTCCCCCGCTGGATGTAAATTCCTGCTACGCATACCTGCTGCAATCGATCCACCTTCAGGATACGTGTGTCATTGTCGAAGCAGGCGCATCGCTTGCAGGATATGTCTCTGCCTATCAGCCCCCGGGTCGCCCGGATACATTGTTTGTGTGGCAGATTGCTGTCGCTGCGGAATATCGCGGGAAAGGATTGGGTAGCAGGATGGTCAACGAAATTCTGGGCAGGCCCGCATGCCGAAAAGTAGTCCGGTTGGAGACGACAGTGTCTCCGGGTAATGATGCTTCCGAAAGATTGTTCCTGAACTTGGCGCGTCAATATCACGCATCATGCAAGGTAGAGCAACTTTTCGGCAACAGCATGTTTGATGACCCTTTGCATGCGCCTGAAAACCTCTTTCGTATCGGCCCGCTTGTGCGTGAATGTGTGCCGGCAACGACCACGATAAGAGAGAGGGCAGTCTGATGCCGCTACGTACTTTCGAGCAGCTTGAATCGTCCGTGCGAGGATACATTCGCAGTTTCCCAACGGTCTTTTCCAACGCCAGCGGTAGTTGGCTGATGGATGAAGACGGCAAGGAATACCTCGATTTTTTCTCTGGCGCAGGGACGCTGAATTACGGCCATAACCCTGAGCCCCTGAAAACAGCTTTAATCTCATATTTGCAGGACAACGGCATTATTCATGGGCTGGATATGGGGACGCTGGCAAAGCGCCGCTTCATCGAAACATTTGATGAAATTATCCTTCGCCCCCGATACATGCAGTACAAGCTCCAGTTTACCGGACCTACAGGTACCAACGCTGTTGAGGCAGCGCTCAAGTTGGCTCGCCAATATACCGGGCGTACCCAGGTAGCCTGTTTTACCAATGCTTTTCATGGTGTGAGTCTCGGGGCGCTGGCGACAACCGGGAACCAAAAATTTCGTCAGGCGGCGGGCGTGCCCTTGGGCAATGCGATATTTCTCCCGTACGACGGATACATGCCTGGGCTGGATTCCATCGCCTATTTTCGTCAGCTGTTGGAGGATCCATCCAGTGGCTTTGAATTACCTGCGGCTGTTTTGCTGGAGACAGTGCAGGGCGAAGGTGGCGTCAATCTGGCTTCTGATATTTGGTTGCGCGAGTTGCAGGCGTTATGCAAACAGCATGAAATATTGCTGATCGTCGACGATATCCAGGTGGGTTGCGGACGAACGGGAAGTTTTTTCAGCTTCGAGAATTCAGGCATTACTCCGGATATCATCACACTTTCAAAGTCCTTGTCGGGGTTCGGGTTACCCATGTCCCTGGTTTTGATTCGGCCAGAGATCGATGTCTGGAAGCCCGGAGGTCATAACGGCACCTTCAGGGGGCATAATGCCGCATTCGTCACGGCGACATCTGCGCTGATTCATTTTTGGAAAAATGAGGAATTTTCCAGAGCCGTACAGCAGAAGGGTAAGGCCATGGCGGAGAAACTGCGGGCGATTCAATCACGCTCCCGAATGATCAAATCGCTGCGCACCAAGGGGATGATTGCAGGTTTGGCGTTTGAAAATGACAGCATTTCCGAGAAGGTGAGCCGACGGTGTTTCGATGCGGGTTTGATTATAGAAACCTGTGGTCCCCGTGGAGAAGTACTCAAACTACTTCCGCCTCTGACGATTGAAATGCAGGACCTTGAGGCTGGGCTGGAAATTATCGAGCAGTCCATTGTTAATGTCGTGCTGAGCCACTAAGGAAAAAGCCATGATAATAAAAAGTTTTGATCAAATAGCTCGCAGCCAGCGTTCCGTAAAGGCTGACAACTGGACCAGCTACCGTTTTCTGACCCGGAATGACAACATGGGGTTCTCGTTCCACGAGACCTGGATACACGGCGATACGGCGACATCCATTTGCTACAAGCATCATCTTGAGGCTGTGTACTGTATTGAGGGGGAGGGCCAGATTGAACTTCTGGCGACGGGGGAAAAGCATGTTATCCGGCCTGGTGTCATGTATGCGCTCGACCAGCATGATGCACACGTGCTTCGGGCATTTACCGCGTTGCGGTTGATCTGCGTTTTTAATCCGCCGTTGCGCGGTAATGAAGTACATGATGCGACAGGGGCTTATGCGCGAATGGATCTGGAGGAAGATGTCAATGCTGGCTGATCTCTATCCTTCCCGCTCGATATGCGAAACATTTCTGCTGGCACGCAAGGATCCTGTGATCTGGCACGAAGGGAGCGTACCGTCCGCCATTGATCCTTGTCTTGCGAGTCGCTTCGCTCGAGACGGCTTTCTTTTGTTCGAGAACCTTCTCGATGATGCGGAAATCGGAAATTTGCGTACACATTTTTCCAGTATGCGTGAACTCATGCTGGAGCAGTCGGATCCTCGCATTGTCAGGGAACCAAAGTCCAGTGTGGTACGCTCCATTTTTGCTCCACATCTGGACGATCGCGTCTCACGTCAACTCATGCGTCACCGGCAGATTATTCCTTGGGTGGAATACCTGCTGGGCGGAAAAGCCTATGTTCATCAGGCGCGTGTCAATTTCAAAGACCGGTTTGATGGGGAATCCTTTGCCTGGCATTCGGATTTTGAGACGTGGCACTGTGAGGATGGGATGCCCCAAATGCGAGCGTTATCCTGTCTGATCATGCTTGACGACAATAACGAGTTCAATGGCCCCTTGATGGTCATTCCAGGTTCTCACCTGCAATACGTTGCCTGTTCTGGTTTGACTCCCGATGAGAACTACCTGACCTCCTTGCGCAAGCAGACGGTGGGGGTTCCATCCAACGAAGTTATTGCGACGCTCGCAGCGCTCAATGGCGGTGTGCAATCCATCAAGGCAGCGGCAGGAAGCGTGCTCCTGTTCGACTGCAACCTGCTCCATGGCTCTGCCAATAACATGAGTCCTTATCCGCGTTCCAATTTGTTTTTCGTGTACAACAGCGTCGAAAACCATTTGCACGTTCCGTTTGGCGGCACAAGACCGCGCCCTGAGCATGTCGCACACAGAAAACAGATTCTCGTTACCTGATGGCGATTTGTCGCTGGCAGTTTGATTGAGAGAATTAGAGAGTGGCCAAACATTCGAGCGGTGGTGTTTGCATGGTGTCAGTTCCAGATTTTACAGTTATCGTGCCTACGCATCTGCGTGCAGGTCAATTGCGCAGGGCCCTGTCTTCTATCAAAAATCAAGTATTTGATGGAAGCTGCGAGGTTGTCGTTGTTTCGGATGTGGCAGATGCGGCCACGGAAGATGTTTGTCTGGACATGTTGGAGGCGGGTGATACATATATCCGGCGCAGCGGTGAACGGGGGCCCGCGGGAAGCCGAAATTTCGGGCTGAAAATTGCCAAGGGAAACTACGTGCTTTTTCTTGACGATGACGATGCCTGGGCGCCCGGTTGTCTACAGGCGGTATTTGCCTGTGACGCGTATAAACAGAATGTACCGATATATTTCAATGCTACTGTCATTACTGAGCGAAGGTCTCCCGAGGGTGGCGTGCCTCTCGATACATTGTTCCTGGATCTGAAGGATCAGATCACGGAAGAAATCTTTGTAAAGAACCAGATCCATATGTCTTGCTTGGCATTCCCTCGCAACGTTCTGAAAGGGTTGCATTTCGACCCTCACATGCGTGCATACGAGGATTGGGAATTCATGCTGAATGTTTTTTCGAGAGTAATGCCTGTGCACATCCCGTTTTTTGGGTCGATTATTTACGAGGCTGATTCCGAGACAACCGACAGACGAGGGGAAAGTGAGGACGCCAATAACGCGCATGTGATTTTGGACTACCTCTATGTTTATAGGCGTCATCCAGCCCCAAGCATCACGACAAAGGAATTGCGGACCGAGTTGATGAAAAAAGTCGGGCTCAGTCTCTCGCCTCATTACTTTTAATCGGAATGGATGTGATGGATAACCTGTTTTTGCGTCAGTTCGATGCCGTTGATGCCAATACGGTTTTCTGCTTTTGGACTGGGGATGAGGTCATGTCAGAAAATCGTATTCGCTCACTGTGGTCATTGTTCAGCAATATTGGGTGCCCCGTGGCGTACGTTACCAAGCAAACACTGTCCGAGTGGGTGCATCCAGATTCGCCACTGCATCCCGCCTACGACTACTTGAGCTCCACGCACAAATCTGACTATTTGCGTTGCTACTTCATGCATCACTACGGTGGTGGCTATACGGATATCAAGATTACCACCAAGCGCTGGTCACAGTACTTTGAACAGCTGCGGTCTTCCAGCAAGTTGGTGTTGGGATATCAGGAAGTGCCGCATGGAATTCCTCATTTGAAAAACGCAGTTGGTGATGTGCTGCGCGCAAATTACAGCCAGCTGATCGGATTGGGTGCCTTTATATTCAAACGCAGAACGCCCCTGACACAGGCGTGGTTTGACCAGACCAATGCGCTTCTGGATCAGAAGATTGAGCAGTTGAAACTGCATCCGGCCCAGCATCCTCAGGATCAAATGCACGTCATTTTGCCAGACGGAAAGGTGTCGGGCTATCCACTGGAGTGGGCAGAGCTGTTGGGTGAGGTACTCCACCCGATACTGTACAAATTTCGTGATCAGTTGCTGCAGGAGCCGTTGGAGCCCTTTTTTGGCAGCTACCGTTGACGTTCATTCAGAGCGACTTCTCCCTGAAGACTATTTTTCATCTGAGTATTTTTCATGTTGATCCGGCATTTCAGCGAAATCGCAGTGAGCTCACTGGCGCATCATGATGAGGGATGGTCCAGCTATAGATTCTTGAGTGATCGGGACGCGAAAGGGGTTTCGATTCACGAGCTCTGGATTCATCCGGATGTTTTGGCCCGGTTCGATTCCTCGCCGAGTGAGCGTATGTTTTATTGTATTGAAGGGGAGGGTGATATTTCTTGTGATGCTACGCGTACACGCGTGAGGATGCGCCCCGGTTCTTTTTGTGTGTTGGATGAAGGCTGTGAGTACCATGTTTGCGCACTATCAAAGTTGCGGTTGATTTGTTTCTTCCGCCCGCATCTTGCACGGGCGGAGCTCGTGGATGTCGAATCGGTTGACACGTCTTCTTGACAGCGCCCTCTTTTATGCTCTATACCCCCTATAGTATGCAGTCAGATTCCTACCACCACGCACAGAGAGGGTTCCACCATGGCACACATCGTGATTCTGGGGGCCGGACTGGGAGGTTTGGCCGGCGCTTATGAAATGAAGGAGGCGCTGGGTAAAGCACATCAGGTGACCGTCATCAACGAACGGGATACATTTCAATTTGTTCCCTCCAATCCCTGGGTCGCGGTCGGGTGGCGCAAACGCCCCGAGACCAGTTTTGGCATTGAGCCCTATCTCAAGCGCAAAAAAATTGCCTTTATTGCCAAGCGAGTGGATCGTATTGATCCAGCGTCGAAATTGTTGACCCTCAGCGATGCAACCAACATTGCTTACGATTATCTTGTCATCGCCACCGGACCGCGCCTCGCCTTTGAAGAAATTCCGGGGGCCGGGCCGGAAGGCTTCACGCAGTCCGTATGCACGCTGGATCACGCAGAGAAGGCGTACGAGGATTTCCAGGCGCTCTGCAAGAATCCGGGGCCGGTGATTATCGGCGCTTTTCCAGGTGCAAGCTGTTTTGGCCCGGCGTACGAATATGCGTTCATTCTCGACAAGGCGCTTCGCGATGCCAAGATTCGGCACAAGGTTCCCATGACCTTCGTGACCAGTGAACCTTACATTGGCCATCTGGGCCTGGGTGGGGTCGGTGATTCCAAATCAATGATGGAGTCAGAGCTGCGCGAGCGGGATATCAAGTGGATCAGCAACGCCAAGACGACCCGGGTGGAGTCTGGCAAAATGTTTGTCGACGAGGTTAACGACAAAGGTGACGTGCACCGGCAGCATGAGGTTCCCTTCGTGCATGCCATGATGTTGCCCGCATTCAAAGGAGTAAAAGCCGTCGCTGAAGTCGAAGGGCTTTGTAATCCTCGGGGTTTTGTCATCACGGATAAACATCAGCGCAGCCCGAAATTCCCGTCGATCTACTCTGCCGGTGTGTGCGTTGCCGTGCCGCCAGTTGAAGTAACGCCGGTGCCCACTGGCGCTCCCAAGACAGGCTACATGATCGAGTCGATGATGACGGCGGTTGTGCACAATATCAAGGCAGAACTCAAGGGTGAGGAGCCCACCGAAGAAGGCAGCCTGTCTGCATTCTGTCTGGCCGACATGGGTGGAACAGGCGCCGCATTCATCGCTGTGCCCCAAATTCCCCCGCGGAATGTCATGTGGTATAAGAAGGGCAAGTGGGTGCATTGGGCCAAGATCGGTTTTGAAAAATATTTCATCACCAAGATGAAAATGGGTATTTCCGAACCCTTTTTCGAAAAATGGATTTTGCAAACCATGGGTATCAAACGCATTGATGAGACCACACGACGCTGAGGGCGCTGGGCCCGGCAGTAAACTTTTTGACAGGTTCGAAGGATTGGTCGGTATATGAGTGGTCTGGATCACTATGACGAGGAGCTCGCGGCGCTTGACAAACGCATCGGACGATTGGCGTTACTGTGTGGCGCCGATCTGTCCCGCGAGGATGTATTGATACATCTCATCAAGGGGCAGTTCGACGCGTGTCCGCAATCGGCGAACGTCGACAAAGCGCATCAACAGGAATTACAAGCGCTGCTGATGATGAAATACAAGATCGAGGTGAGCTGCATTCATTCCATGGGTGCTGAGCAATGTGCGCGATTGATTTCGGCCCATGATGAAAAGCTCAAACGGGCCGGGTTTCCGCCAAATTTGCTGTCATGAGGTTCGTCAAGGCGTGAAGCACTGCGCTTATTTGCGTGGCGGCTTGCATCCCTCGGCAACGGCCCGCGAGTGTGTGGCCAGTTCGCGGAACCACTCGGTATGTGGGCGGGAAGCACGTCTTGCAAAATCCGCCACATCGGCGTCTTCACCGACGGCTTGCTGCATGGCCGGTGAGCGAAAATCAATGAGCCCGGTGGCATTGCCCAAGCCGGGCACGCGCGTCGCCAGTCGTTTGACATGGTCTCCTTCTGCCCACGTATCCGTGGCGTCCTGCATGGGGATCAGCGTCGGGTAGTCGCTCCACGCTTCGATAAACGTCATTTCACCCTGATCGTTGAACGTGAACTCTTCATAGATCGGGCAAAGCTCTCCGCTGTAATCAAAAACGACATGGCAGCGCCCATACGGTTGTGTGGGAAACGCCCGACAATCAATGGACTTATAACGGGTAGGGTGCAGTTTCAACAGGATATCGGTCATCACCAGATTGGCGTTGCCCAAGCCAGTCAACAGTAACCAGGGACGCCATTCCCATCTGGCCACCATCAAACTGTAATTCGGTTGCACGGTAATGCCGACGGAGGATTCCATCGTGAGGAAGTATTTGATGCTTTGCTCGACGTAATATTCCGGCGAACGGGTAGGCGAGAGGCATTCTGCCTTGGCGCCAGCCGTGCCGCAGGCGAGGTCGTCGGGCAGCAGGGTTTCAAAATGGGCAAAGGCTTCCTTGACGGTCTCAGTGGTGAGCTCGCAGGTGTCCGCTTCGCCGCTACAGGCGCCCGACCAGCCGGAAAAACGCGAGTTGGCGGTGGGTGTGGCGACCAGTGTGACCCGTTTTCCAGGGACATAGGCAGCGGAGCATGCCTGTGCAAGATTGCCGCATTTCAGGCGTTGGTCAGTCGACACGACTTCGCCGGCGCCGTTTCCGGTAACAACGACATCAACGCGACATGCACTGATCAGCGTTGCAAACAACAGGGTCACTAAAATTCTGAAAGACGACATGGCTTGATAATCGGTGGCACAGGCGAGATTTTGGGTAAACCAATTCTGCGCAAGTGCCATCCTATTGAGAAGCCTGTTTTTGCATCAATTTGTAATGACGGTTCTCCTGCTTATTGCTGTCCGTAAAATCAAGGCGTTACCCTGTACGCGCCGGGTTTTACTCCAGCGGTGTGTACCAGGATGGACGCTGACGAAGCCCGGGCTGCGGAATGGTGGGGCCACCGACAGGTTCATACAGCATTTCACGAAACACCGGAAACTGGCTAATCCAGTCGCGGAACTGCGTGATATTGAAAACGCTTTCCTTCCAGACGCCTTCGCCGTTGGCGATATCGACAGGATCCTTGAAATTCAGATAGCCCGGGCTCCAGGGCCGATCGACCGCCTTGCCTTCGTCGCGCCACCAGAAATACAGGGAATGCACGGTCCACAGGTAACCGTAGTTGTACGCCGTCGGGTTGTAGGCCCAAGCCGCAATGCGCTGCGGGTCGGCGCGATAGTGGGCTTCGCGTTGGGCAACGATGTCGGTGGCGCGATCCAGTGCCTTGCGTGCCTGATTGAGCGCCAGGTTCGCTTCGCTGCGCTTGTTGTCGAGGACCAGAATGCTCTGGTGAGCCACGGTTTCATACAGGGCGCGCACCTGCTCGGCCCGCAGCGCAGTGATTTCCATGGCATCACGCAGTTCGTCGTATAACGGCATGCCTGCAGGAGCAATTCGGGGGGCGAGTGCCGCGAAGGCCGCGTGAGTGGCCTGCAGTTCACTGGCGGTGACGGCCAGGAGTGGACGTAGTTCGGTGCGGTAGGGGACGCGCTGGCTCTTGGGCAGCAATGGATTGAGCATGTCGAGCATACCCATCTGGCGCGGTTGGGTTTCGCCGCTACCCAGACGCTTGGCAACTTCGCTCCAGGTATCCCACCCTTGCAAATACGCTTGGGCATTGCGGGCGACGGCACGCTCTGGCGGCGTGTCTCCCGTCTGCCCCAACCAAAGCAGGGCCCGATTCTGGCTGATCCAGCGCCGCAGCAGAGCGTTGGCCTCCTGATCGGCTTCGCCCAACAGGGAAGTAAAGGGTTGTAAGGCGGTCGCCAGCGCCACATCGTCATCGTTTGTGCTGGATTGCGGATTCCAGACAGCACGTGCGGTCACGACATCGTTGAGCCAATAGCCCCATTCCCACCCGCTGGAGAAATTCACCTGTCCCTGAATGCGTGATCCGGCGTATTCGCCGCGCCCCATGCGACCCGCGCGTTCATCGGCATCGATCAGGCGCAGATCACTCAGGCGAGTGGCAGCATATAACGGCAGGAACAGGGGCACATCGATATCGAAATTCACCCAGTAGGCGGTTTCCGGGTAATACAGCACTTCACGCCGCCCCGCTTCGAGCTGCATGTAATTGCGCATGTAAAGGAAATCGTTGTTACCGTAGGTGTACACCGGACCCTGCAGATCGTAATACTGCACGGTATGCGGCATGACCCCCAGGTTGGGCGTTGCATAATAGGGCAGGAAATTGAAGTTGAGTGGTTCACCGCTTTCCGGATCGGCAAATCCTTTGGCTACCTGATCCTGGGAGCAATGTACCTTGACGTAGACCGGCGTCTCGTACTGTGCCTTGGCATAGTCCGCCGCGTCGTTCATCCATGACAGCATTTGTTCCGGCTTGGGGTGAGTGAACTCGCTGAACCCCATCTCGATCTCGAGAAAATCGGCATCGGTTTGTGCCAGCCAATCGATTGCGCTTTCGATCTGCGCGGTTTCATTGCCCGTGTTGCGTATCATGGTCCAGGCGTGTTGCTGTTTGAACGCCAGCGGCGCATCGATGCCCGCCGCGATACCCCATTCATGCGCCATGTCGATCAGGGTTTTCAGACGCGCCTGCCGCTCGGGGCTGTCGGCAAAGCTCTGCCAGGATTGCGCGCGTAACAGGAACCATGAGACGCGATTCTGCTTGTTGGCGACGGCCCATTCCAGAAAACGCTCCCATTCCGGCAACAATGTCTGCCAGCCCGCTTCATCTTCGGGGCCATTGGGACCCCAGCCATTCAGTACATGGGTGAGTTCGAGCGGGTGCTGGGTATGCAAGTGCCAGGCACGAATCGGCCAGTGAGGTGCGTCGTTAAATTCGATGGTCGGGAGAGACGTCGGTGTGTTGCCGACCGTGGGTTCAAGCGGATGCAGAAAGCGCATGCCGAACCGTTCCAGCAATTCATAGGCCGCGTACAGGTCGCCCATGCGGGGGCCTTCGCGGGTCAGGTCGGTATCGCCGCCGTCGCGTCCGCGCGCCGCGTAGACGGTACGACCATCGATCTGGTGAGTACTGATGTTGAAACCTTCCTCGGCAACCGTGTCGGGCAGATCGCCAAGCAGGTTGGACGTTACGGGTGTCTGCCCGATCAGCCAGACGACCGGAACCTCCGGCAAAACGGTGTTCTGATCATCGGATTCATCCACCTGCCAACCCAGGGCGCGCAAGTGTGCGAGTATCTGGCGACGGGGCGCGTCCGGAATCGTTTCAGCAAATTGTACGGTGATCGCCCGCGACTCGCTGTCGGTGTCGGCCTCGCGGCTTTGTTGTTGTGCTGGCGGCGCGGTGTCCGCAGCTTGCTGGGCGCTGCCGCCACAACCAGCGAGCATGGCTGAGAACAGCAGCGCGGACGCAAGTGTCATGCGTGACATCGGCAAGTCAAAATGTTTGGCGCGTGAATTCATTGTTCTTGTTCCTGATCTATGTACAACGACAGCATCTGTGAGCGACGCCAGCGCTGTAGAAACGTCTATACTGAGTGGCTGTCGGGCAAGGGGGATCGTGTCAGCCGTCGCTATGGCATCGAGACCGGTAGCGCAAAATCCACTTTCAGCAAAGATGCGTGACGCCACCTGCGTCAGCAGTTGCTTGCCGATTGGTACTTTGGGGTGACCCACTTTGGGACGACCAGCATTCGGGCGAGCTTCCTCAATGACCAGTGGCTTCCCGCCGGCGGTTTTTCTTTGTGCGCTGGCGGATGCGTTGAGGTACCTGAGTGCCCGGTCATCAGTCTCCATGAGTAGTCCCTTATTTCAGCCGGATTCTACCTGAAGTACCGGGGCCAGGTGAAAACGGTACGTGTGTACTTTTGTCACACGCACCGTATGTGGCCAGCGGGTCGCGATTCCCGGGGCAAAGCTTGCTGCCGATTGCCCTTGCAGTAGATGCAGGATCGCTGCGCGGTAATAGTCTGAATCAAGATGGTTATTAACGATGGCACCCCCAAAGGGTTCCATGATGCCGAGCCATCCCAGCAGGTCAAGCAGGGGGCCGGCATCGCGGTACCCGGTTCCATGCGATCGGCATCCTCACCCAGTGCCGTCAGCATCCGCTTGTCGGAGGTTCCCGTGGTGGCATTCAGGAAACGGCCCCTTGGCCGGTGGTAGCCATCGTCACAGAAGGATCCAGAACGGCGCTGACCTCCTTGAGATATTGCAGTGTGATGGAAAAATGGCGCTATACGCAATTTTCCCTCGTATCCAGGAAAGAGCATTACCCGGAAAATCCAGCAACTATTGTAGTGCGGGTTGACTCCCTTGCGTCAGCAGGAACACGGCAGAACGATTCCGTGGTAGTGAATAACGCGCAAGGTAGTAAAGCGGTCGCGCCGTTATCCACGCCTTTGAGTTGCTTGTCATGGGCATCATCGACCGAGCGAAGCGACAGCAAGTAAATCTGATTGCTATGCTAACCCGCCTTATCTGCAATTTATTTCAAAATGATTGCGCACAATCGTAAAAACCTCGATTAATCTCACCCTTGGCACGACACGAATCGTTAGATTCGGTTGAAAATCGGCGAATAGATAGCAACAATAGTTTGGCTAGATCCTTTGGTGCCCCCACCCCTCCCATTGTCAAAGGAACGCCGTCATGGTCGGAACCTGTTTCAGTATTGAAGTACAGCCGCGCATTCCTGAATCCCTTTCACGGCTGGAAGAGCTCGCCAACAATCTCTTGTATAGCTGGGATCGACAAGTGCGGGGGCTCTTTTTTCGCATGGATCGGGAGCTTTGGCAGTCGACGGGGCATAACCCCAAGCTTTTTTTGCGACGTATCGATCAGCGCAAGCTCGAACAGGCCGCCGAAGACCCGGCGTACATGCAGGAATATGTCAAAGTCATTTCCACCTACGATGCGTATCTGAAAAACAGACTGCTCCGTAAACCCAGTGTTTTACCCGATCCCCAGAGGGATTTGATTTCCTATTCGTGTGCCGAGTTCGGTTTGCACGAATCGGTGCCGATTTATTCGGGAGGGCTTGGGATTCTGGCCGGGGATCACTGCAAGGCTGCCAGTGACATGGGGTTGCCCTTCGTTGCGGTGGGCATTCTGTATCGGCAAGGCTATTTCAATCAGCAGATTGACAGCAATGGTAATCAGATCGCACAGAACAGCACGTCGATTTTCGCGGATCTTCCGGTCAGGCGTGCGCTGGACGCGAGTGGCAATCCGGTGCAGGTGTCCGTCGAGGTGCCGGGGCGTTCGATTTGTCTGAACGTCTGGATTGCCAGAGTGGGACATATTGACCTCTATCTGCTCGACAGCGACCTGGAAACCAACCGCGAAGAAGATCGTCGCATCACTTATCAATTGTACGGCGGTGACAAAACCAACCGGCTTTTGCAGGAAATGGTGCTGGGCATTGGGGGAATACGTGCCAAGCGTGCGATGGGATTTGCTCCTACCGTGTTTCATATCAACGAAGGCCACGCTGCTTTTCAGGTGCTGGAGCGTTGTCGCGAACTGGTGAAGCAGGGGCATGACTTCAACGCGGCGCTTGAAGCTGTTGCCTCGAATACGGTGTTTACAACGCACACACCGGTACCTGCAGGCCACGACATCTTCGATCATCGGCTCATCGAACACTATTTTTCAGAATACGTGGGCGAACTGAAAATCAGCATGGGCGAGTTTCTGGCGCTGGGGGCGAGCCCTGTCGCGGAACACGGGTTCAACATGACCGCCCTGGCCTTGCGTGGTTCGCGCTTTCATAACGGGGTCAGCCGTATTCATGGCCGGGTGGCCTCTGAAATGGAGCGTTACATCTGGCCACAGATCGAACCCAAGGAAAACCCCATCCGTTTCGTTACCAATGGCGTGCATGTGCCAACCTTTCTGGCCAGTGAGTGGGCCAACCTGTTTGACCTGCAGTTCGGTGGTGGTTGGCGCAACGAGTTGCTGCACCCCGAATTCTGGAACCAGATCCGGGATATTCCCAATCATAGTTTCTGGAGCGTGCGGCAATCGCTCAAAGCCAAGATGCTGGAATCTGTTCTTGACCGAAGCGCGCAACAAATGCGCCGCAATGGCGTCAGTGAGTCACAGATTCGCCGGCTCACCCACAATATCAAACCACGCAAGACTGATATTCTGACCCTGGGCTTTGCGCGTCGATTCGCTACTTACAAGCGTGCCACCCTGATTTTCGCTGACCCACAGCGGCTGGCGCGTTTGCTCAACGATCCGGAAAGACCGGTGGTGCTGATTTTCGCCGGCAAGGCGCATCCCAGCGATCAGCCGGGGCAGGAGTTCATTCGCCAGATTCATCGATATTCCCGCGATCCCCTGTTTGAGGGGCGCATCGTTTTGCTTGAAGACTATGACATGTCACTGGCGCGAAAATTGGTGACCGGTGTCGATGTCTGGCTAAACAACCCGGCCTATCCACTGGAAGCAAGCGGCACTTCGGGTCAGAAAGCAGGTATCAATGGTGTACTCAACTTGAGTGTGCTCGACGGCTGGTGGGATGAAGGTTATAACGGCGAGAATGGTTGGGCAATCACTCCCCATGGCTCACAGTTCTCGCCGGATTTTCGCGATCGCGAGGAGGCCAATGAACTGATGGATGTGCTCGAACACGAAGTCATTCCCCTCTATTATCATCGCAATGGCCATGGTTTCTCGGTCGAGTGGATCGAGAAGAGCAAAAATGCCATGCAATCCCTGATCCCTGCGTTCAATGCCCAGCGAATGGTCATGGATTATGTCCAGGGATTTTATTCGCCCGCCATTCAGCACGGGCGCCAACTTGCAGCCGATAGCTATCGGCTGGCAAAGGAACTGGCGGCCTGGAAATTCAAGGTGCGCCAGTGTTGGCCAAGCGTTGCGATGCGCCGGATGGATACGCCAATTAAACAGATTTTCCGGGATGATACCTTCCAGGTGAAGATAGCCGTCAACCTCAACGGGTTGGAGCCTTCCGACGTCGTTGTTGATTGTCTGGTCGGTGTGCAGGACAAAGAGGGAAGCTTCCAGCGGCACTCATGTTACCCGTTGACCTATCTGGAGCGAAATGAACACAACGAAGCGATTTATTCGCTCGGCGTCATGCTCACGCAGCCTGGCAATCAGCGTTACATGCTGCGTGCCTATCCTTACCTGTCTTCATTGGGGCAGCGGTTTGAAAGCGGATTCATGATCTGGCTGTGAGTCGCAATTGCTGTTGGAAGGGAAGCCGGTTGGCAACTCAGGGGGCCAACCGGTAATAGAGTGTGTTCAATTCCCGCAGCCGCAGGGCGAGCTCCCGAGATAAAGCCGGCAACTCGAAACGCCACTGCCAATTGCCGTCGGTGGTGCCGGGCGTGTTCATGCGATGCATCGCGTCCAAGGCCAGCAAATCCTGCAAGGGGATAATAGCCCAGCGGGCGGGTGACGCCAGCGCGCTGTGTATCAGTGGCCAGGGCATTGCCAGCTGTGGACGCGCATAGTAGTTGGCAATGCGTTCCTGTATGCCCTCAGGCAATTCGTTATACCAGCCAAGCGTGGTGTTGTTGTCATGGGTGCCCGTGTATGCCACGCTGTCCAACGTGTGATTATGCGGCAAATAGGGGTTAGAACCCTCGCTGTCGAAAGCGAATTGCAGAATTTTCATGCCCGGCAGTTCGTATTTCTGACGCAGGGCAATGACCTCATCAGTGATGATGCCCAAATCTTCCGCGATCAGGGGCAGCTTGCCAAATTGCTTTTGCAATTGCTCGAAAAGCGCGTCCCCCGGCGCATCTACCCAGCGACCATTGATGGCGGTTGCTTCGCTGGCAGGAATTTCCCAGCTGGCCACAAAACCGCGAAAGTGATCGATCCGGATGGCGTCGTATAAACGTAACGCGTGATTAATGCGCTGCTGCCACCAGGCGAAATCGTCATCCCGATGCCGCCCCCAGTCGTACAGGGGGTTGCCCCAGCGCTGGCCGGTGGCAGAAAAATAATCCGGTGGAACGCCGGCGACCACCCGCGTATTGCCGTCCGCTTCCAGCTTGAACAAATCACGATGACACCACACATCAACACTGTCGTGAGCGACAAAAATCGGAATGTCGCCGAACAGCACGATATTTTGTCGATTTGCTGTCGTCTTTAACGCTTGCCATTGTCGCGCGAACAGGAATTGCGCCAGGCGATGAAGGGAAATGCGTTTTTTCTGCGCAGTACGAAAGGTATCCAGTGCTGATGCATGGCGATCTCGCAGCGCTTCTGGCCACGTTATCCAGGCCGCAGGATATTGTTCCTTGATCGCGGAAAACAGGCAGAAATCTTCCAGCCAGTGTTGGGAGGCATTACAGAATTCCGCGTAGTCTTGCTTCAGTCGCGCGGGTGCTTCCTGCTCAAACCACGGTTGTAGTTGGGCGAGGGCTTGCATTACGAATTCCGGGGAACCGGATTCCAGCCCCTGTGGTGCAGGAAAACCGTCCTGTTGCAGCCAAGCAATGTCGATCAGTGCGGGATTACCGGCAAACGCCGAGTAACTGTTATACGGTGAGCCATCGGCGACGGGCGTGAGTGGCAATACTTGCCAGATACAAAAGCCCGCCTCTGCCAACCAGTCGATCCAACGGACAGCCTCAGTGCCCAGGCTGCCATGTCGTTGCCGGCCAGGGAGTGAGGTAGGGTGCAGAATGACACCCGCGCGACGGGTTTTGACCGGATTATCCATGATCAGCCCTGGCCACGCCGCATCACACCGTCGTTTTCAGGATTGCCGCCACCCTGACTGATGACGTTATCCAGGTCAGTCGGGAATGGCTCGCCCAAAAAGCGGTACAGATTTTTCAGATGCGTTCGATAAAGGAGATCAAAATCCGAGACGGATTCCGCCGGGTTGTAATCACCGAACCACCAGAACCAGTCGGAACCCTCGCAGACCGCGAGTTGTTCCTGCGCCCGTTGCGCCACTTCGGGTGTCAGCCGGCCTTCGGCCATGACCCGATCGAAAACGATCTTGGCCTGGCAGAGCAGATCCCAGGCGCGGTTTTTCGCCGCATCACCCATCCAGGTTGAAAACGTACCGTAAACCCAGCTACCTGCCACCAGTTGCGGAATGACCGTTGGTTCCGGGCGGGTTTTCAAATAGTCCCGGAAGGTAGTCATGCGTATATCCGGGTGTTGCGCCAGGCGCGTATAGAGCGCCTTGAGGAACCCATAGCCGTTTTGCGCATAATATTCCCAGCAATTCTCGCCGTCGAGAATGATGGGCACGATGGTTTCCGACCGGAAATTGCAGGCACTGCGGATATTCTCGATATGATGAATCAGATTGTTCACCGCATCGTGTTCATTCCAGCCGGAATAGGTGAAGCCGATGAGATCGGAGAGGTTGTCATCCCGAAAAAAACAGGTGATTCCTGTGTCGTCAAAACGGAACGGATGGTGAATGCAGGTACCAGGCATGCCATTGGCATTTATACTGTTGCTCAGCACGCCACCACCACTGGCGGTCCACTGAAACCCGGCCTCCTGCAGCAAATGCAGGGTCTCTTCGCTTAACGCGCCCTCTGAGGGCCAGCATCCGACCGGGCGAAAACCGAAATGTTGTCTGAAAATCGCCAGGCCGTTCTGCAAATGGGTTTGCGCGCGCGCCTTGCCCCCCGGGTAGGCTGGCGTTTGTGGCAACGGGGCGCCTGGCATTGCTTCACGCGTCGATTTGAAATCCAGCAGCAGCGGCAGAATAGGGTGCTTGTCGGGGGTTACACTTAGTTCAACCTGGCCACTTTCCGCCAGATGACGATAGCGCGGCACAATCGTGCGCATCAGCATGTCGATCACACTGAGCAGTTCGCGGCGGTCTGACAGCGTGTAACCGCGCGCCTTGCGCATCAGGCGTTGTACGGTGTCGTTTTCCATGCGCACCGTTTCACCCATCCAGACCAGGTGATACCACACCAGCAGATCGAAGAAAAACTGCTCATCCAGGTAGGCGAGATACTGCGGTCGGTTCAAAGCCTGACGTGCCAGCTGCACCAGATCGCCATAAGCATCGAAGCGGTTGATCAGCCTGTTCTCGTTGGCGCGAACACATTGGCGTACGATGGCGGAACGCACGGCATCGGTCGGACCGATCGCTGGTGCCGCCAGTGCCCGGAGTACGGCATCGCAGAAGGGCTCGCCATGATGAAAATAACGCGCGAACTGTTGGATGTAGTCAACGATCTGGTCGAGTAGCACGGGCGTGAAATTGACAACGACCCGACTCTGCGGCACTTGCTCGACCACCGCCGCCATGTCGACGTAATCCTTGATGGCGTGCAGGTATGTCCACGGCAAATGAAAGTCGCGGCTGAACTGGTCCTGGTATTGTGGCTGGTGCATATGCCAGCACAGTACCACGTTGATGGGTGAAGGATTGCCTGTTTCAGACTCATGCGACATGAGAGAGTGTTTGCCCCAACATTTCCGGCGATACTAGTACGATGCCGTTGGCTGACACGTGAAACCGGCGGGCATCCTCTTTTTCATCGTAGCCGATAACCGTGCCGGGCGGAATGCGGCAATTGCGATCGATGATCACTTTGCGCAGCTGACAGTGTCTGCCAATCTCGACGTTGGGCAGAATGACGGCATCTTCGATTTCGCAGTAACTGTGCACGCGAACGTTGTTCGACAGCAGCGTGTGACGAACATTGCTGCCGGACACGATGCATCCTGCAGACACCAGCGAATCCACCGCCATGCCGCGACGCCCATCATCATCGAAAACGAACTTCGCGGGTGGCAACTGTTCCTGGTAAGTCCAGATGGGCCAGGACTGATCATAAAGATTGAGGGGCGGCGTTACTGCCAGCAATTCCATGTTGGCATCGTAATAGCTGTCCACGGTTCCCACGTCACGCCAGTAGGCCAAGCTGTTTTCCTCGCCGTCCACAAACCGATAAGCGCTGACATTGTGATGGGCGACCGCATAGGGAATGATGTTTTTTCCGAAGTCGTGGTGGCTGGCGTTGTCGCGCGCATCATGTTTCAGCATTTTGTAGAGGAAGTCGCGTGAAAACACATAAATGCCCATGGAGGCCAGACTGATGCCCGGGCGCCCCGGCATGACGTCGGGGTGCTTGGGTTTTTCGTTGAATTTCACGACGCGGTGCGTGGCATCGATCGACATGACGCCGAACTCCCGTGCGTCCGCGACGGGCACTTCAATGCAGCCTACCGTCATGTCGGCGCCCGTGTGAATATGATGTTCAATCATCGAGGCGTAATTCATCTTGTAGATATGATCGCCCGCCAGCACAAGAATGTATTCGGGATCAATGGCTTCGATGATGTCGATGTTCTGATAGACGGCATCGGCCGTGCCGAGATACCAGGAATCCTTGACCCGCTGCTGCGCTGGCAGCAATTCAATGAATTCGCCCAGCTCAGGCCGCAGAAAATTCCAGCCCTTTTGAATATGCGTGTTTAGCGAGTGGGATTTGTACTGGGTAAGAATGCTGATGCGGCGAATGCCTGAATTGATGCAATTCGATAACGGGAAATCAATGGTACGGTATTTGCCGCCAAACGGTACCGCGGGTTTCGAATGCCAGCGTGTCAGGGACTTCAGTCGGCTTCCACTGCCACCCGCCAGGATGAGCGCCAAGGTATTCTTGAGATAGGTGGGATTGTAATCAATGGGCATAATTTATCGTACCTGTAAGCGTTCCCTGGAATCCAATGTTCATTTCGATGGGCCATCGACGTCCTGTAAATCTCGCACAGCGTAATGACATTTATGCTACGAAAAACATTGTGTTCTTTATGAAACGATGCACAAATTGATCCAAATCAGTTCCGCGACAGGTATCCTTGTTTCCTGTCAAGGTTTGACGCCAACGATCGGTGCGTGACCAATATTTTCCATCTCATGAATGTTTGTCATGTCATCAATGCATGCTTGCGTTCAGCGAGCACAAGCTGCATTCTCATTCCGGAACAGGCGTTTTCTCGTTGACCGTTCTCCCTGATTTGCATGAGATTTTTGATTCAATGACAAAATTGTTGCAGCAGAGTTCAATGCCCCTTGCGGAATTTCAGCGGATCATGGGCGGGCGCCATCACGATCCGTTCGTCGTTTTGGGAGTTCACCCCTGTGGCGGCAAACGCTGGCGGCTTTCCGTGTTGAGGCCGGGCGCTGATAAAATTTGGGTCAGGACTGCAACGGGGCGCACTGGATTGGAGCGTATTCCGGGCACGGATGTGTTCACGGTAGAAGGTGATCGTGGTGATTGGGGCGTGCACCCCTGCATCGTGGCCGAGAGTGCGGGGCAAGAACACGCGTTTGTCGATCCCTACAGCTTCCTGCCCCAGTTGAGCGACGATTGGTTGCACCGCTTTCACCTCGGTGAATGTTTTACTGCTTTCGAGTGGTTGGGCGCCAAGCCTTGGCAGGTCGACACGGTAGACGGCGTCCTGTTTGCGGTTTGGGCACCCAATGCCGAGCGTGTCAGCGTTGTTGGCGATTTCAATGCCTGGGATGGTCGCGTGCACGCCATGCGTAACCGTGGGCAGTCGGGTGTGTGGGAAATATTTATTCCAGGCGTACCCCCGGGTTCGCTGTACAAATTCGAATTGCGTCAGCGTGACAGTGGGCAAATTCTGTTGAAGGCCGATCCCTTTGCTCGTTACTGTCAGTTTCGTCCTGAAACGGCATCGATCATCAGCGAACGCGAGTTGTTTGCCTGGCAAGATAACGACTGGATGCAGCGTCGGACGCAGCATGACTGGCTGCATCAACCACTGTCGATTTATGAAGTTCATCTGGGCTCATGGCGCCGTCATGAAAACGGCGATTACCTGACATACCGTGAGCTGGCGCAGCAGTTGGTGCCCTACGTGAAAGACATGGGCTTCACTCACATCGAATTGTTGCCGGTCACCGAGCATCCTTTTGACGGTTCATGGGGATATCAGGTGACGGGTTATTTTGCCCCCAGTAGTCGCTTTGGCAGTGTCGATGATTTCAAATATTTTGTGGATTGTTGTCACCAGCAGGGCATCGGCGTTCTGCTGGATTGGGTGCCGGCACATTTTCCCAAGGACGCGCATGGCCTCGCGCGTTTTGACGGTACGCCGCTGTACGAACATGAAGACCCGCAGCGGGGAGAGCACAAGGATTGGGGGACGCTGATATTCAATTACGGGCGTAATGAGGTGCGGAATTTTCTCTATTCCAGTGCCTGGTTCTGGCTGCAGGAATTCCACATCGACGGTTTGCGGGTTGATGCCGTTGCCTCGATGCTTTATCTGGATTATTCCCGTGAGGCGGGGGAATGGACACCCAATGAATTCGGTGGCAATGAAAACCTGGAGGCGATCCATTTCATCCGGCGGGTGAACGAGACCGTGCATCGTGCCTTTCCCGGTGCCTTGATGATCGCCGAGGAATCCACGGCCTGGCCGCAGGTATCCCGCCCCGTGTATGTCGGTGGGCTGGGGTTCAGCATGAAATGGAACATGGGCTGGATGAATGACACACTCCACTACATGTCTACCGATCCGGTATATCGCCAATACCATCACGACAAGCTGACCTTCAGTTTGCTATATGCCTTTTCGGAAAATTTTGTGCTGCCGCTTTCTCATGATGAAGTCGTGCATGGCAAGCGTTCACTGGTGGAAAAAATGCCCGGCGACGCCTGGCAGAAATTTGCCAACGTGAGACTGTTGTTTACCTACATGTTCACGCACCCCGGTAAAAAACTGTTGTTCATGGGGGGCGAGTTCGGCCAGGGCCTGGAATGGAATCACGATACCGGTTTGCACTGGCAGCTGTTGTCGCATGGCTTTCAGAAAGGCCTTCAGGCCCTGGTGCGAGATTTGAATCGCTTGTACCGCCAATGGCCGGCGTTATATCAATGGGAATTCGACGGGCGCGGCTTCGAATGGATGGACTGTCATGATCACGGCCAATCGGTGATCAGTTATTTGCGCAAGAGCGACCATGGCGTTTTGCTGGTGGTGTTGAATTACACGCCGGTGGTCAGGGAGCACTATCGCATTGGCGTTCCGGATGCTGGGCGTTATGCGGAGGTCCTCAATTCGGATTCCTTTTATTATGGTGGCAGCAATGTATCGAACGGCACCCGGATCGATTCCGAGCCTGTTGCCACCATGGGGCGTGGGCACAGTATTTCCCTGACATTGCCGCCGCTGGGGGGCATTGTGTTGCAAAAAACATTGCCCGATCAGAACACCTTGCCCGATCAGAAGACCTTGCCCGATCAGAAAACGCTGTAGGTGCTTTCCTCCTGTGAGGGGGCGGGCGCACTGGTTTGATGCTGGCTTTCGCGCCACTCATGAAACCTGGCCAGCAATCCCAGTGTGGAACCGTCATGTTGCTCGCTGGCGATTTGCTCCGGGCTGGCGTTATTGAGGGCAGCCGAATAGCGCTTGCCCATTTCCGTGCCCCAATGGGAAAACGGATTGATATTCCAGAGAATGCTTTGTGTCAGGCTCACATGCTCATACAGGGCGAGCAGCTGCCCCAGCGAAAAGGGCGAGAGATCTTTCAGCAATAAGCAGGTCGAAGGTCTGTTGCCCGGCAATCGTTGCTCGTTGTCTTTCTCGTTGTTGATTGCGTTGTCATTGTCGTTGCCACTTTCATTGACGGCGGCAGGCAGGTTGCCCAGCATCAAGGTCTCGGATTGCGCCAGAAAATGAAAGAATGCACTGGCGCTTTCCTTGCTTTGCAGGGTGTCTGTCGCGACCACGATGAATTCGGTCGGTACGATCTGGGTTCCTTGATGCAGCAATTGAAAATACGTGTGCTGATTCTTGGTGCCCGCCGAACCCCAAATAATCGGGCTGGTGGAATAATTCACGGGTTTTCCCTGCAAATCCACAGACTTGCCGCACGTTTCCATCAGGTTGTGTTGCAGGTAGCCGGGCAGGAATTCCAGCAGTTCGCTGTAAGGCAAAATCGCGCGCGATTCGAATTCCCAAAAATTGGTGTACCAGATGCCCAGCAGCGCGATGATAGAGGGCAGATTTTGTGGCAACGGAGCATCAGCAAAATGTTGGTCCATCTGATGGGCGCCATCGAGCAGTTGCTCAAAGCGATCCATGCCGATGGCCAGGGCAATGGGCAAACCTGCCGTGGTCCATAAACTGTAACGGCCGGGCAACCAATCCCAGACAGGCAAAATGTTTTCGGCAGGCAGCCCGAAGCGTTCCGCCTCGGCCGAATTGGCGGTAATGGCAACAAAATGGCACTTCAGGGCTTCCTGGCTACCGGCACTGGCCAGCAGCCAGTGTTTGGCCAGCTGCGCATTTTGCAAGGTTTCATGAGTCGCCAGACTTTTGCTGGATATGATGAACAGCGTGGTGTCCGGATGCAGCTGGCTGAGCTTGTCCTTGAACGCCTGGTGATCGGCATTCGCGACGAAGTGGGATTTGATCGATGAATTCTGATACGGCGCCAGAGCGCGGCAAACCATTTCGGCACCATTGCCCGAGCCGCCAACACCCAGCGTTACAACATCAGTGATGGGTTTGCCATTGTATCCACGCCAGTGACGGGACTGCACGCTTTCACACAATCTGCGCATGGCGAACAGGGCATTGCGGATTTCGGACGAAATGTCACGACCGTCGATACACAGTGGCAAAAAGGATCGGTCGCGCAAAGCCGTGTAGGGAATGGCAGGCAACCCGGGTGTCAACGCCTGACCGCTGCGTACCCGCTTGACGGTATCCGCAAGTTGCTGATGGCGGGCCAGTTCGAACAGGGCGTTCATGACCTCGTCATTGACGAAATTCTTGGAATAATCCAGAAATAGATTGCCGTGGCTCAATGAAAAACCTTGAAACCGTTGGTCGTCAGCATCAAACAGATCTGAAAGTGTACGGGCGGCGATCTGTTTCTGTAACGCCTGCAACTGTTGCCAAATGGGAAGGTTCAGCGGGTTCGACATATTGCCTCCATCGCGAGGACAGATGTGACAGGTTTTTTTATTGTTATATCGATCTCTTGAGTTCATCATGCCTGCAAGTTGGGTATTGATCAATCGGATCTTTGAATCTTCATATGAACGTTTTATTCATAACGAGCGAAGTGTTTCCCCTGGTTAAAACCGGTGGGCTGGCGGATGTGTCTGGCGCGCTGGTGAATGCGTTGCAGCAATGTGACGCCAATGTAACGCTAATGTTACCGGCGTTCCTCAGTGTGCGGGAAAAGCTGCCTTCGCCAAGTGCCAGCTATACGCTGCAAGATGCTTTTCTGCCGCCGGACATCGTGCTGCTCGAACATGTACTGCCAGGATCCGGCGCGCGTCTGCTGCTGGTCGACGCTCCCGAATGCTTTGATCGCGCCGGTGGACCCTATGTCGATCCAAAAGGACACGACTGGCCCGATAATCCGCTGCGCTTTGGTTTGTTTTGTCGTGTCGTGGCGGCCGTGGCGGCGGGGCGGTCATCCTTCCCGCAGCGTTTTGACGTGGTGCACTGCAACGATTGGCAGACGGGATTGATCCCGGCATTGATCGCGCATGAGCGCCTGCCGGTGCGAACAGTGTTCACCATTCACAACTTGGCGTATCAGGGTGTTTTCGGGCGGGATGCTTTTGACGCCCTGCAATTGCCGCCGTCATGGTGGTCTTACGACAAGGTCGAGTTCTATGGCAATTTTTCGTTTTTGAAAGCAGGAATCGTGTTTGCCGATGCCGTGACCACGGTCAGCCCCACCTATGCGCGCGAAATCCTTCAGGAGCCAATGGCCTGCGGCATGTCGGGGCTGCTGCAATATCACCGGCACAAACTCACCGGCATTCTCAATGGCGCGGATTACGAAGTCTGGAACCCCGCCAGTGATCTGTTGATTCCCTGTCGTTACTCGGCGGATTCGCTCGCGCAAAAAAGCCGGAACAAGGAAGCGCTGCAGCGCAGCCTGGGCTTGAAGCCCGCCAAGTCGACGCCGGTCATCGGGATGGTAAGCCGACTGGTGCATCAGAAGGGCGTGGATTGGGTGATTGCCGTCATGGAAGCCTTCCTGGCGGCGGGCACCAAAGTGCAATGGGCGATTCTGGGCGCGGGTGACCGCGCGCTTGAGCAGCGATTACAAGCGCTGGCGACACAACATCCTCAGCAGATCGCGGTCACGATCGGTTATGACGAGACCCTGGCGCACCGGATCGAGGCGGGGGCCGATCTCTTCATCATGCCTTCCCGCTATGAACCCTGCGGCCTGAACCAGATGTACAGTTTGCGCTACGGTACCTTGCCCATCGTGCGTGCCACCGGCGGGCTTGCCGATACGGTGGTGGATACCGATGCCGTCACCCTCGCCAATGGAACCGCCACGGGCTTTGTCTATCAAGGTGACGCCGATAGCGATTTGGCGACCTGCGTGCGTCGAGCCCTCGATTATTTCGGCAAGCAGAAGCAATGGCAGGCCATCCAGCGCAACGCGATGGGGGTGTGCTTCGATTGGACGGCGAGCGCACAACTCTATATGGCAATTTATGGCGGGGTGGGCACCTTGGCGCATACCTCGGTCGGGGAGGTTCAACCCGGGGCAGCGTTACCCTGAGTAGGCGCCCAGCATGGCGGATTGATTAAAAAATATACAAAATGTGTTTGGTTAGGTATAAGCCAATGGTCTCTCATTCCAATTTGTCTGCTTGTTAAGCATTTGTTCATTAATCCGCCAGTTCTTAAAAATAATTACCATAAAAAGAAACCAACTTTTGTTAGAAATTGATCAAAATCTGACTATTTTTATCCTTACCCAACAATGATGAACTTGTAGTGAGGATGAACGAAATGTCTGAGTTCGACACGGAAGAATTTGATTTTGACAGCACTGAACCCGAGATGATTCCGTTCCATGCGATCGATGATGGACTGGATCGTACTGTCTCCTCGAAGGATGCTGCACGTCGCCAACTGGAAGAAGACATGAAGCGCTTCCTCACCAGCGGTGGCCAGGTCAGCGTTGTTGACTCGAATGTGCGTGCCGACCCGCCGCGCAAACCTGAATCAAATTACGGTAGCCGACCGATTTGAGATTGAGGTGCTTTTCAGCAGAAGCAGTCTTTGTAGTGTTTTGAGCCAAGTGGTTTAGCCCGGACAATGTCCGGGCTTTTTTATTTTTGGGGTTCTGGTATTTCCTCTGCCGGATTATCAAGCGATGATGCCCGCAGTTGACCTGTCCTGGTGATCAACGAGCCGGGTTGGAAATGTTATGATCGGGGCACCATTGCCCCCTCCGCGCCAGGCATCATCAAACGATGACCATTGATAAGAAAAAGCTTACCGAGCGTGATATCTGCTCCAAGTTCATAACGCCCGCCATCACTGCGGCCGGTTGGGATTTGCACACCCAGATCCGAGAGGAAGTCTCCTTCACCAAGGGGCGTATCATCGTTCGCGGCAAGATACACGCGAGAGGCGAGCAGAAACGCGCCGATTACATCCTCTACTACAAGCCCAACATCCCCATCGCCGTTATCGAAGCCAAAGACAACACCCATGGTGTCGGCGCCGGCATGCAGCAGGCCCTCGGCTACGCCGAAGCCTTGGGCGTACCGTTTGTATTCAGCTCCAATGGCGATGCCTTCCTGATGCACGACGCCACGGAGCAATCAGGCAAGCTTGAGCAGCAGGTGGGGCTTAATGCCTTCCCCAGCCCGCAACAGCTATGGGCCTGGTATTGCGAGTACAAGGGCCTCGCCACTGAGCAAGCGCGTCAGACCGTCGAGATGCCGTACTATGATGATGGTTCTGGCCGCTCCCCCCGTTATTACCAGGCGGCGCTGGAACGAAAACCTCAAGATAAATTATGAAGCGGGGGCAGGGTTGACTTTTCTTGTTCGTTATGGGTAACCTGTCCTTTGTTTTAGGACAGGGGACAGATAGATCGCGTTCGCCATGAAGAGTCAAGACATATTGTTACTACTAAAGCTTGTCTCGCTGGAGCACAAGCAACTCGATCTATCGGCCCAGGCCCCCAGCCGGCTCCTGCTGTCGATCCCCGATGATTGGCGGGGATGGCAGTCAGAGGTCGATTCGGAGCCGTCACGGTTCGACCCCGGCGAATGGTTCAGTATGCGTGCACTTGAAGACTCGACTGGCATCAGCAAATCCGAAGTCAGCGGGGCCCTCAAACGCTGCATCGAGGTGGGGCTTGCCAAGCTCGAGCGCAAGACCTACCTCCCACGCGCCAATACCAAGGCGCTTTATGAGTTTATCGTGTACGGGCTCAAATATGTATTCCCCGCTCGCCCGGGCGCCATTGTGCGAGGCATACCCACCGCGCATGCTGCCCCCGTGCTTGCGGGCAAGCTGTTGTCCGCCGGCGAATTTATTTGTGTTTGGGAGGATGCCCACGGCAAACAGCAAGGCCAGACAGTCGCACCGTTATTCAAGACAGTGCCACTTGCGGTACGTAAAGACGCAGAGCTTTACGCTATGCTTGCGCTCGTCGACGCCATTCGTATCGGGCAGGAGCGAGAGGCGGGCGTCGCCAAGAAAATGCTGGAGCAATATCTGCGGAGAACAAACTGATGGCAGGGGATGCCCGTTACCAGGAGATAATGCTGCAAACCGTCGCCGACGCGTTGGGAGCTGAGCTGTTGGCCCAAGTCGCTTTTGTAGGCGGCTGCACTACAGCGTTATTAATTACTGATGAAGTCACCCGCGAAGGCGTACGCTACACCGAAGACGTGGATCTTATCGTGCATGTGCTGGGTTACGGCGGGTGGCATGCCATGCTCAACCAGCTGCACCCGCGTGGTTTTTTTGAATCGCCACTGGATGATGTGAGCTGTCGTCTGCGCTTGCGGCAACCAGGCCAAAGCGATCTGATTGTGGATTTCATGCCTGATGATGCTGCCATTCTCGGATTTACCAACCGTTGGTATCGTGATGCGCTCGCATCGGCACAACCTTTTACATTGAGCACGGGGGCCACGATTCGACTGGTCACGCCCGTGCACTTTGTCGCCACCAAACTTGAAGCCTATCAAGGGCGCGGCAATAACGACCCGCTGGCTAGCCGCGATGTCGAAGACCTATTAAATCTCGTGGACGGGCGCGACACTCTGTTGCACGAGATCAGTCTGTCAGCACCTGAACTTTCGCGTTATATCGCTACACAATTTAAAGCCTTGTTGGCCCACCCGGATTTTGCCTACAACGTGCAATCGGCTGCTCTCGGCAGCAGCGAACGCGAAAACATGATTTTTGACCGATGGGAAGCTATTGCCAATTTGAGCAAAGAATAACCGCAAGCATTGTTTGCTGGGGTGTCGCCACGCTGCACCCATGTGCTCCACGTTCAGAATATTCAGCAGTACCTGGAACGTTCATAAAACTACGGAAGATTGCTTGAGTGAAAGAAACCGT
>JBPOHS010000174.1:0-4284 GCA_052035295.1 Pseudomonadota bacterium | reverse complement strand
TCAGGACTTGAACAACGCTGCCACACACACCACCAACGCCATTCCCAGCAGCCAGGCTTTCAGCGTCGAATGGCTGGCATTGATGGCATAGCGAACACTCAGGCGCACGCCTACTATCGTGGCCACCCCCATGATCAAACCGGGCACCCAGTCGACCTGCCCCCGACTGATGAACACCACCAGCGAGACGATGCCGAAAACCGCCGTGCAGGTCATCTTGAGCGCGTTGGCGCGCACCAGGTCATAGCGCAGCGAACCGGCCAGCGCTGCAATCAGGATGAACCCCACCCCGGCCTGCACAAACCCGCCATACAACCCTGCCACAAACAACCAAAAGCCCCCGGAAGGCCGCTGTCGGAGTGTATAGGGAGCGCTGCTGCCATCCGCCAGCAACTGGGGGCGAAGCAAGATGACTGCCATCATGGTGATCATGGTCCCCAACAGCAGCGGTTTCAGCAAATCAGGGGAGAGATACGATGCCACCAGCGATCCGATCAGCGAGCCTGCCACCGTGGGAATGAGAATCGGCCAAAGATGGCGCCATTCCAGAAAACCATGCTGACGAAAGCCATGCATGGCGGCCACCGACTGCAGGAACACGCCCACCCGGTTGGTGGCGTTGGCGATATCGGCAGGCATGCCCAGCAGCATGAGGGCAGGCAGGGTGAGAATCGAGCCACCCCCGGCGATGGTATTGATAAAGCCGGCCAGAATGCCGGCAACAACGAGTACCAGAAAATGCAGTAGATCCATGGAAAGGAGAGAACCAGTGAGTTTTTGTCATCCTAACAGAAGCAGGCAGAAGATCCTCTGTTAATTACGAGCGGTGGAGTGCCCGAGATGGTATTCCCAAGACTCCGTTAAGGTTTCGGGGTTTTTATAATCGGGGTCCGGCGTTTATAATCGCCTGCCTCGCGCCTTCACTTTCATCCTTTTTCAGGTTACCGCGTGCCGACAGCCCTGTTGCAAGCCCGACAACTCTTTTGCGAGCGTGAGGAACGCGTGCTGTTTGCACAGCTGAATTTCAGCGTACAGGCAGGTGAACTGTTACAGATCGAAGGCCCCAACGGTGCCGGCAAAACGACCCTGATGCGCAGCGTTACCGGCTTTCACCAGCATTTTGAGGGAGAGGTGCTGTGGCGCGACCAGCCGTTGGCGTCCGATCGCGACGCCTTCTACGCCGAGACACTGATTCTCGGCCACCAAACCGGCATCAAGCTCCCGCTGTCGCCCACTGAAAACCTGCGCTGGATTGCCTCGGTGCGCGGTGTCAGTCTCGACGCCCTCGATGAACGCATTGCCGTCAGTCTTGATGCGGTCGGGTTGGCCGGTTTCGAGCATCAGCCAGCGCAAAGCCTGTCGGCCGGTCAGAAGCGCCGCATCGCCCTGGCCCGTCTGTTTATCGAACCCGCCACCTTGTGGGTGCTTGATGAACCTTTCTCGGCGATCGACAAGCAGGGGGTGAGTGTACTTGAAGGTCTGCTCGACGATCACATCAGTCGCGGCGGTGCCGCGCTGGTGGTCACCCACCATGACATGCAGTTGCCAGCCATCCATCATCGTCGTTTACTGCTGGGGCAGGGCCATGGGGGGCAATGGCGACTGTCATGACCATCAAACGAAGCATGACCATGAAGCGCAATCAGCTGCCTCCCTTGCCGGCGGCGGGCTCTCTGCCGCCCTTGACACAGGGCCTGGGTGCCCTGTTGCGTCGTGACCTGCTGCTGGCCTCGCGGCAGCGCAGTGATTTGGTATATCCGGTGTTCTTTTTCTTCATGGTGGTGAGCCTGTTCCCCGTGGGAATCGGCCCCGACGCCAAATTGCTCGCCAAGACCGCGCCTGGCGTGCTGTGGATCGCGGCCCTGCTGTCCACCTTGCTGGCAACCGACAGCCTGTTCCGACAGGATTTTGAAGACGGCACCCTGGAAGTGCTTCTGGCCAGTCCCCAGTCGACCTTCGTGTTCGTCATTGCCAAGGTCGTGGCGCACTGGCTGATTGCGGCACTTCCCCTTTTGCTGTTTGCGCCGGTGTTGGGCATCATGCTGCATCTTGATGGAAAGGCAATCGGAGTGTTGATGGGCACCCTGGCACTGGGAACCCCGGTGCTCAGCCTGATCAGCGCCATCGGCGCCGCCCTCACCGTGGGGTTGCGCCGGGGCAGCATGCTGGTGGCCTTGATCGCCTTGCCGCTGTACGTGCCGGTGCTGATTTTTGCGGTCGGCGCGGTCGAAACAGCGACCGCCGGTGGTGTGATCTTCGGGCACCTTTCCTATCTGGCGGCGATGTTCGTGCTGGCCATTACACTCGCGCCCTTCGCCATTGGCGCAGGGCTCAATATCAGTATCAAGGGGTAAGCTGTGGGACTCTGGCAGTGGATCAACACCACCTTCCATAAATTCGGATCACCGAAATACTTCTTCGACCTGACGGGCAGGATACTGCCCTGGTGCTGGGCGGGTGTCGTGTTGATGCTGGTGCCCGGCCTGATCTGGGGCTTGGCGTTCGCACCGCCCGATTACTATCAGGGCAATAGTTATCGCATCATTTACATCCATGTGCCGGCCGCCGGCATTGCCATGGCCGGTTATGCATTGATGGCCATCGCCGGCATCGTTACCCTGGTCTGGCGCATGAAAATGGCCGATGTCGTCGCCCAGGTGGCTGCGCCAATCGGCGCGTCGTTTACCTTTCTTTGTCTGGTGACCGGCTCAATCTGGGGCAAGCCGACCTGGGGTACCTGGTGGGAGTGGGATGCGCGACTGACCTCGATGCTCGTATTGTTTTTCCTGTATGTGGGCGTGATGGCGCTGCGGGCCGCGATCGAGCATCCGGACACGGCGGCGCGCGCGACCGCGGTGTTGTCCATTGTCGGTCTGGTGAATCTGCCCATCATCCGCTACTCGGTGAACTGGTGGAATACCTTGCACCAGCCTTCCAGTATCAAAATGACCGGCAGCAGTCTGGCGCCGGAAATGCTCTACCCGCTGTTGACCTGTATCGGCGGTTTCTACTTCCTGTTCGCGATTTTGATCATGCTGGCGGCGCGTAACGAGGTGCTGCTGCGCGAGTACCGTAGCCACTGGGTCAAACAACTGGTGAAAGACTGATGTATTTCGAAACCTTTGCCGATTTCCTCGCCATGGGAACTCATGGCCCTTATGTATGGTCTGCTTACGGCCTGACCGTGCTGGTGGTGGTCGTGAACCTGATCGCCATCACTCGCCAACGCAAACATGCACTCAAGACCATACGGCAGAAGCAGCGTCGCCACGAGCTTCTTGAGCAGGAGGCGCTTCAGCAGGACGCGCTTGATTCCGCGTATGGTCGCCAGAACCAAGAGGACGAGACCCCGTGAACCCGAAACGCAAACGCCGCCTGATCATCATTCTTGCCCTTGTCGCCGGTGTTTCCCTCGCCGTTGGTTTCGGCGTGTACGCCATGCGCTATAGTATTGACCTGTTCGTGACCCCTTCTGATGTGGTGGCCGGAAAAGCACCCCTCCACCAGCGCATTTCCGTGGGGGGGCTGGTGGTGCCCGGCAGCCTGAAGCGTGGCGATGGTTTGCTGGTGGAATTCCAGGTGACGGATAACAAGGGCACTGTTGTTGTCAAACATGAAGGCATTCTTCCGGATTTGTTCCGTGAAGGAAAAGGCATCGTTGTCAAGGGAATGCTCGATGAGAGCGGTGCCGTGACCGCTAACGAAGTGCTTGCCAAGCACGACGAAAATTACATGCCCCCTGAGGCGCAGGAAGCGATCGAGCGCGCAGGGCACCCGAAAGGGGTTTGATTGATAGCGAGGAGCGGACATGAACGATTTTCGGGCCAATGACAGCCTTTCCGAGCAGATTGCGCGCCATATCGGCAACCAGATCGTCAGCGGCGAGTTGAAGGCCGGTGACCGCATCCAGGAGTTGCGCATCGCCAGTGAACTCAACGTGAGTCGTGGATCAGTGCGCGAGGCCTATTTGATTCTGGAGCGTCGCTATCTGATCGAAATCATGCCACGCAAGGGAGCGGTGGTCGCGCAACTCACGGCTGCGCACGTGAAGAACATTTTCGAACTGTATTTTTATTTGTTGGGCTTGCTGTTGCGAGACCTCAGCCAGAAGTGGCAGGGCGATGACCTGCAGGCCTTCGCCGGGCTCTCGCAAGACATGATGGGCATGCTCGAACGTGGTGATATACGCGGCTTCCATGAGGCGACCTTTGAATTCGTGCAGCTGGCGTACCGCTACACGGAGAACAATTACCTGATCGAGCTGTTGGGGAATCTGCAACCGGC
>JBPOHS010000218.1:0-5618 GCA_052035295.1 Pseudomonadota bacterium | reverse complement strand
ACCGCCCCTGATAACGCAGACGGAACAGAGGATGGCATTGCCGGATACGGTGCACTGTATGCCTACACCCTGACTCCTTCTGGCAACGACTCCTATCAGTGGCAGGAAAAATGTCACGCTTATTTTGCTGGTGGTTCTGCATCGTCACCCACGCTGAGAGCCGATGGGCAGCGCGTTTACATTGGTGACAGCTATAACTCGGTATTGGCCATCGATACCCAGTGCCAAACCGTGTGGTCGCTGGACGTCGGCAGCCAGGTCGTCGGCTCTCTCGCAGTGTCGCAGGATAATCGTGAGATTTACGCGGCCACCGGCATGAGCGTGATCAAGTTGATCGATGACGGAGCACAAGGCCGTCAGGTATGGAAGGCCACGATGGATATGTTCAACACCAAAGTCGGGCAAACCAGCGGCAACCTGAACCTTGCGGGTGTCGGTGCCAACGGCGTGATGATACATGTGGGCGCTGGTTACGCAGTGAAAGGCCAACTGTTGCCACTTTCCATGGGCGTTGCACTGCTGGATCGCGACACGGGCAAGGTGCGCTATGCTGCGCAAGGGCTGGAAGAAACCGTATCGGTAATGTCGTCGAATGAAGATGGCGCCATCTATCTGGGGCATTCCCCGTTCCGGCATGCGCTGGCATTGGCCGTCACTGGCAAAACCACGACACTGCTTGGTGGCGTGGGTCAATACCGCGCCAAAAACACAGAACTGCTGGTGCGTGATGCCAGTTGTGCGGCTGCCACCCGTTTGCAGAATCAGCAGCAACAGTCGTTCCCGGCAGATGCGGCAGCAGCCAATCAACAGCAAAGCATCATGCTGGCTCAGCAAGCGCTGCAAGCCTTGCCAGGTTCCGGCGTAACGGCAGATGAAGGTAACGCATTGACACAGTGGCTGGAAAGCGCCATCAGCGGCTTGCAGGAACAACCAGCAAATCTGCCTACCGCACTTGCCGCGTTACAGTCAGCCTGTCAGGCGAGCCAGTGATCAGTCGCATTTCCGTGGCCAGCCCGTTGGAATGAAACGCGTATTTCTTTGAAGCCGCCGCACACCGGCAACGCCAGGGCACCTGCTCTGGTCGTTGCCGGTGCACGAGCCCCCTGTGTCAGGATAGATGTCGCCACTATCAGCAATAAAATTGGAGGCCATAAGGGTATTCTGCTGCGCGCTGCAAAATTGGGCGAGAATCGAAGACCAGAGGGGGCTGGCTGAATTTTATAACTTACCCGCCATCCGGCTGACCCATGTTCCGATGTCTGTTGTGCATCCATGCCAGAAAATCGTCCACCGGCATGGGCCTGGCGATATGGTAGCCCTGTCCAAACTGACAACCCAATTGCTGCAAAATCAAAAAATCGGATTCACTTTCGATACCTTCCGCGACGAGACGAATATTGAGCCCCTTGCAGAAACCGGCAATGCTTTGGACGAGATTCGCATCAAATGAACCCTTCTCTATGGCCGTTACAAATTCCTGGTCAATTTTGATTTCTGCTATCCGGAAGGATTTTAGATACTTGAAAGAAGTGAAACCCGCCCCGAAATCGTCAATGGAAAACTGCACGCCGTACTGTTCAAGCAAATCAATCGCGCGACGCGCCTTGACTGGATTCACGACCAACGCAGTCTCTGTAATCTCAAGGGTGAGCAGCCCTGGGGGAACAGAATAGCGCTTTAATGACGCAATGATACGATCCTCTAGCTGATCATGTCCAAGCATGCGCGCCGAAATATTCACGGCGACGCCGATTTCATGCCCCATCTCGAGAAACGAACGCAACTGGGCAAGCGCCATATCCAGTGTAGCGAGGGTAAAATGCTCAAGCATCCCGGAGTCCTCGACCGCAGGCATGAATTCGATCGGACTGATCACCTCACCATTAGGGCGCAACCAACGTATCAGTGCTTCTACACCAACCAATTCACCATTAGTCAAATCAATTTTTGGCTGATAATAGAACTGCAGCTCCTTTCGCTGCAATGCGAGCTCAATTTCGGTGGTCACTGCTTGCGGTGGTGCAAGCACTTCCCTCGCATTGCCCCCGTCTACCGCAATAGAATGAAGTCCGCGTTTTGCCTGGTACATCGCATGATCCGCATGCGCGATCAAAGAAGTCTGGTCTACGCCATGCTTCGGACACAGGGCAATGCCGATAGAAATCCCTATGGTCAACGCGTGCGTCCCTACCATGACAGGCTTTCTGACCGCATCCACCAATTTTTCAGCCAACCGGACAGCATCTTCCTCTTTCTCGATATCGTGCAGCAAGGCCGCAAATTCATCGCCGCCCAAACGGGCAATGCTGTCCGACTTCCGCATTATCATGGCCAGTCGCTGGCTGACATCACGTAGCACGATATCGCCCACAGGATGGCCCAACGTGTCGTTGACTTCCTTGAAACGATTGAGATCGATCATGAGCACAGCAAACCCTACGCGCTGTCTCGCATACTTGATGCACGCCTGCTCCAACCGATCAAAAAACAGGTTCCGATTCGGAAGCGATGTAAGGCTGTCAAACAAGCTTTGCCGGCGAAGCGTATTTTCCATTTGCTTTCTCACCGAGACATCCGACAAGGCAACCAACACCCGCTTTTTACCGTCGTCGTTGAGCGGTGTCAGCGCAATCTCAGCAGGAAATTCCAGACCATTTTTTCGAATCGCAAGCAGTTCACGGCCGGAACCCATTTTTCTGGACTGTGGGACTTTAGAGAAAGCATCGCGAAAACTCACGTGACTCAAGCGTAGCCGCTCTGGTATCAGCACCTCCACTTTCATTCCGATGAGTTCATCTGCCGTATAACCAAATATTCGATTGAACTCCTCGTTGGTCATCTGGATGGCGCCGTTTTCATCGATCAGCAGCAGACCAAAAGGCATGCTTTCCATGAGATAGCGTATTCGCCTATCTTCGCGATGCCTGGCCGATACGTCGATAACAAAAGCGATTGCATACGTCTGATCAAGCGCGTCAAGCGTTGTAATACCGATTTCAACTTGCAACGCATGCCCCAAGGCGTGCACCGCCGCAAGCGGTACCCCCTTACCAATCAACCTCGACTTTTTTCCGTCAAAGAACTGCGATCTCAATAGTTCGTGCTGGTCACGCATGCCAGCAGGCAGCAACACCTCAACTTTTTTACCGGCAAGCGCGTCGCTGGTATAACCAAAAATATTTTCGATCGCTTTATTAACAAAACAGATCGTACCTTGTTTATCACAAAGCATAACGCCCACAGGCGCAGCATCAATCAGGCTGGTCAAGTTCAACGTACTGGTGTTCAAAAGCTCTTGCATGTTAGCCTTAGTTGTCCAAATTCAATGCCTGTGCGGGGCTCCCCAATACCATGAACATTGACGCATTGCATGATCTTGCTTCCCGGCCTAAGTGTAGTCGTTTCACCGGATAGGTGTCGATTGACCTAGCGCAACGTTTGCTCCACATTCACCGCACGCATTCACCGCACGCATTAACCATAGAAAATTACCGGCTATTTTTTTGGGCTATGTGCATTCTGAGGTTGGCCTGACCCAACCCTTTCACCCCTGAAAATGACCTGTTCTGTGCAAAACGTGGTTGACTGTGCCTTCCGGCATGTTATGCTCTTTTGTGCAAAACATGGTTGGAGAATATGATGGCAGAATTGGCAGGTTCGGCGGCATCCTTTGCAGATTTCATTTGGAAGAACGCAGAAGATTTATGGGGTGACTTCAAGCACACGGATTTTGGCAAGATTATCCTGCCATTCACGCTGCTTAGGCGATTGGAGTGCGTACTAGAGCCCACGCGAGAGGCTGTTTTGAAGGCCAACAAGACGCACAAGAAGTCTGACCTAGATCTTGATATGATTTTGCGTCAAAAGGCCAAATACCCCTTTTACAACACGTCAGAGTACTCATTGGAAAACCTTGGCAGCACTAAGACTCGCCAAAACCTCCAAGATTACATCGCTCACTTCTCCGATAACGCCAGAATTATTTTTGAACAGTTTGATTTTTCAAACACGATAATTCGGCTAGATAAAGCCCAGCTGCTCTACAAAATATGCAAGAATTTTGCGGGGATTGACCTGCATCCCAACGTTGTCCCAGACAGGGCGATGAGCAATATTTACGAGCACCTGATCCGTCGCTTTGGTGCTGAGGTCAATGAAGGTGCCGAAGACTTCATGACCCCCAGAGATGTCGTCCATCTCGCGACGACATTGCTTCTTGATCCTGATGATGAACTCTTTGAGGCGAATCCAGGACTCATCAGAACCATGCACGACCCAACCTGTGGAACCGCAGGATTTTTGGGTGATGCCATGAGTCATGCTGAGGAATTTGGCAATCGTTTCAAGATCCCTCCGGTATTGATCCCTTATGGTCAAGAGCTTGAGCCTGAGACTCATGCCGTTGCACTCGCAAGCATGCTTTTGCGCAGACTTCCCAATGAGCCTGGAAGGGATTTGTCAAAGAACATCAAGCTTGGAAGCACGCTTTCAAACGACCTGCTTGCGGATGAGCGTTTCCATTACGGCATATCAAATCCACCCTTTGGCAAGAAGTGGGAAAAGGACCAAAAGGCTGTTGAGGCCGAGCACAAAAAGGGTATGGCCGGACGATTTGGCGCGGGGCTGCCGAGAATAAATGACGGCTCAATGCTCTTCTTGTTGCATATGGCACACAAGCTGGAGCGACCAGAAAAAGGCGGAGGGCGTGCGGCAATCGTCTTGTCTGGGTCTCCCCTGTTCAATGGTGGCGCCGGTTCCGGCGAGTCGGAGATACGTCGATGGCTGCTAAGCAATGACCTGGTAGAGGCCATCGTGGCGCTTCCGGAACAGATTTTCTTCCGCACCGGTATAGGCACTTACTTATGGATTCTTTCGAACAAGAAGCCCGCAAACCGGAAAGGCAAAGTCCAGCTTATCGACGCCACCAGTCTCTGGGTGTCGATTAAGAACGAGGGTAACAAGCGCCGAATGATTGGTGAGGAGCAACGGCGGCAAATCGCCGATGTTTATGCGGCTGCTGAGAACGGGCCTCTGAGCAAGATGCTTGATTACCGCGCCTTTGGGTACCGCAGGATCAAGGTGCTTCGCCCCTTGCGTATGCAGCTTGAAATCAACGCCGATAGCCTGGCAATACTTAAGCAGGACAAAGCATGGGAGAAGCTTGAGCCAGAGCAGCAGAAAATCTGGCTTGCTGCACTGAAGCCGCTTATGGGAACGGTACAGCCGTTCGCTTGGGCAGAGGAGTTTGTCTCTGAGGTGGCCACAAAGAAACCAAAAGTTGGCAAGGTTAGCAAGGCATTTATCAAGGCGCTCGCGACAGCCTTTGGTAAGAAAGATCCGGAAGGCGATCCTGTCTATGATGCCAAGGGTCAGCTTGTAGAAGATCCGGAACTATCCGACTACGAGAACGTACCTCTACTCGAAAGCGTTGACGAATATTTCGCTAACGAGGTACTCCCGCACATGCCTGACGCCTGGATCGACGACACCTTCGTCGATGACAAGGACAAAGGTATTGGTCGGGTTGGTTTCGAAATCAACTTCAATCGTTTCTTCTACAAGTACGTTCCGCCTCGCAAGCTTCATGAGATCGATGCAGAATTGAAGGCTGTTGAGGC
>JBPOHS010000042.1:0-52936 GCA_052035295.1 Pseudomonadota bacterium | reverse complement strand
CGATCCAGGCGACGGGCGACCAGCACCAGATTGGCCTGATAATCGCGTGCCAATTGTTCCGCCATGGCCTTTCCCAAGCCGGAAGACGCGCCGGTGACCAGCACCCAGCGCCCCTTGAGATTCATTGTGTTCATGGTTGTGCCTGTCTCATCGAAATTTCCAGACGATCGGTAAAGCGCCCGTCAAAGGTGCCTTGTGAATTGAATTGGCGGTAAATCTGTTTCCACTCTTCCCAGCGTGGGTAAATTTGTGGAGGCCAGGTTTCACCTTGCATGACTTTGACATCGAGGCCCCAGTGGGGGCGAGCGCCGAATTCTTCCATCAGTTTCTGTTCGTAGGTGCGCAACAGATCCATGTAGCCGTTGACGCCTTGCACGATGATGATTTCCAGCATCATGGTGGGGCGGCCTTGTTGCATCGCGATCATGGCATCGGCGGCCTTGACGAAGCGGATAGATGCCGGTGCACTATGCACAATACCTTGCTGACGAAATTCATCAGCAATGGCAAAGGCGCGTTCCACGGCGTCGACGGTTTGCTGCAAATCGACACCCACTTCAATGGCCATGGCTTCGGTGTAATTGACGATGCCGATGTTGAAAATCTTGTAGCTGATGTTGTTGTAGCCAGGGTCTTCCTGCGAGTGCAGGGCTTGTTCGATGAGCAAAGGCGCCAGTTGCGGGTAATGATTCAACAGCCAGGCCAGCGGTTTTTCGACCAGCGTGATCAGGCCCGACAGGGCTTCGGTTCCCGCCTGGCCACGTTCACCGACCGTTACGAGTGGCGTGTAGCTCTTGTAACGCTTGGTGATCAGCACCGATTGATCGCCGCCAATGGGGTAGGGGTTGTACTGGATTTCGTAATAATCTGGTTGAATCTCGCCGTCATCAATCGGTTGCCCATGGAGGACGCGATCCAGAAAGCCGCCCGGGGCCTTGATGTCGTTCCATTTGGCAAAGGTGCGCACTTCGCGCAGCCAGAATTTGTGATCGGTGCGCAGGGTAACGGAATACACGATTCCGAGCGATCCGACACTGACCGTGGCGGCATTGAAGATGTCGTCGTCCTGTATCAGCGTCACCGGTATTTCCGGGGCTTCTTCCAGCGTTCCCGGAAAGTTGTCCGGGTTGGTGATGCCTTGGCTGGGTTCAATCTGGTACACCACGCCGCCTTCTCCCACCATTTGCAGGCTGATGATCTGCGAGGCGATCGGGCCATAGGCGAGCCCGGAACCGTGCGTGGCGGTCATGGCCACGCCGGCGATGGTCTGGCCGTCGTAGCCGCCGAGGTTTTGCAGGGCGAGGTCGAGTCCGTCCAGATATTTGTTCAGTTCACGAATACGCATGCCGCTCTGCACGCGCACCATCAGGGGATCCTCGGGGTTTTTCAAGCGCGCGCGGTCGAGGGCGAGGGGCTGGCTGAGCTTTTTCGGGGTCAGCAGGTATTCCTCGCTGACGGCGACATCGGAATGGGAATGCCCCGAACCAGTCATGCGAATGGTCTTGTGCTGCTCGGTGGCTTGCTTCACGTGCGCGACGAGCTCGCGGGCATCGCGCGGCGCCGCCATGACTTCGGGAAGGACCTTCTCGGTCTTGGCGAAGTTTTCCCAACCACAGCCGGACAGTGCCGTGGAAAGCCCCAGAACGAGGGCCAGTGAAATACCGCTCAGCCGTGGGCGGGCGGGCGAGATGGCTGAAATCATTGCAAATCCCTTGTGTTGGGCCGGCCGGGGGCAGGCTTGTTGTTATTGATGGTGTGCCGCTATTGGTGGTGTGCCGCTATCTGCGACGCCCTGTTATTTGTACCAAAGTGCCAAGTTCGGAGTATTAGTACCACCTTCCCGGGGTGGCGACAAGCCAAGGGGTGCCGGGCGTGGGGTGGGACGCGGGCGTCCGGGGGTGTCTGTCGGGCGGGCGAAGGTGGCGCTGGTCGCGCTAACAAGCATTTGCTCACGGATGAACCATACTGAAAGCGGGTCCGCGCTCAGGCTGCGGGCATGACAGCCGTTTGCAGGTAGCCGACAATGCAAGTACTCCCGCAGGGAGCATTACGCGTACTTTTGATGCTTTTACTGTGCTCGCTCACGGCCGTGCGTGCGTTCGCCCATGCACCGTATGAGGTTTTGCCGCGCACGTCCGTACCGATCTCTGTGCTTGCGGCCGGTAGTGTCGAGCTGCATTCCATCGCCTATTTCACCGATACGTCCGCAACAATGCCTGCAGATGCCGTTCTGCGTGCCTATCCCGAAGGCTTTGATCGCGTGGCGCACTCACCGCTGGCCCCCGGATTTTCGGCCTCTGCTTACTGGATTTACACGGAGCTTGAAAACGACACCACGACCACACGCGAGTTTTATCTGGAGTTGGCCCGTGCCACGCTGGACCGTGTCGACTTGTATGAGGTGAACCCGGTCGACAAGGCCATCCTGCAACATCGCCCGACCATCGGTCGTCTGCATCCGGTGGAGCATCAATCTCCGCCCCATCATCAGCCGCTGTTCCGGATTGCGCGTGATCCCGGGGAAAAGCGCGGATTCCTGCTGCGGGCAGAATCCATTTCCACGATGGCACTGCCCGTGTATCTGCACACGATAGAAAGCTTTTATCAGCAGCATCTGGATGATGTGGTGGCGTCGGTGCTTTATCTGGGCGTTGTCTTGGCCATGGTGGCGTACAACTTCTTTTTGTTCGTGAGCTTTCGTGACCGCAGTTATCTTTATTACAGTCTGGCCAGCATGTTCATGTGCGGGTTCATGCTCGCCATGGAAGGCTGGCATTATAACTGGATGGCAGATGCTTATTGGTTGAAACAGCGGATTTTCGTCATCTGTCTGTATGGCACCCTGATTGTCGAGTTGCTTTTCACCGTGCGTTTTCTCGAGATAGCTCGTTATTCCCGTCGCTGGTATCTGATCCTGCGAGTGTTTACTGTCATCAATCTGCTCCTGCTGCCCATCTCCCTGATGTTTTACGACCGCTTCTGGATATTGCTGACAGAAATCATGGGCTTGTCGACTTTGTTGGTGACCATTCTGGCGGCCGTCGTGGTGTGGCGTCGTGGCATGGTGCTGGCGAGGCTGTTCCTGCTGGCGTGGGGCGCGACCTTTGCCAGCGCCTTTATCACGGTATTTGCTGTCAACGGTTGGCTTTACGATTCCTTGAATTTCGAAGGGGCGCTCAAATACGGCCAGATCATCGAAGTTATTCTCATGTCCTTTGCGCTCGCGGATCGCATCAATCTGATGCGGAACGAGCGCGAGTCTGCCCTGCAGCAGTTACACCTGTCGAATGCGCGCGTGCAGGCCAAATCGCAATTTCTGGCCCACATGAGTCATGAGGTCAGAACCCCCATGAACGGCGTTATCGGGTTGACGGAACTGCTGGGTGGAACCCCCCTCAATCCAGAGCAACGCCAATATGTGGATACCATTTCGCGCTCCGCGAAATCCCTGGTCGCCGTGATCAACGATATTCTCGACTTTTCGAAACTTGAAGCGGGGGATGTCAAGCTCCAACCGAGATCGCTGGCGCTGCAGCCGTTCGTCAATGAGGTCATGGCGTTCTTTGTGCGCAGCGCGCACGAGAAACACCTCGAACTGCGCTATTCGGTCGATCCGCAATTGCCGGACAACATCACCGTGGATGCTGCACGCTTGCGACAAGTGCTGGTCAATCTGCTCAGTAATGCCATCAAGTTTACCGAGCAGGGGCATGTCAGCCTGAGCGTGATCCGTGAACCCACCGCACACGGCGCAATGCTGTGTTTCTGTGTCGAGGACAGCGGGCCGGGCATTCCTGCGTCATTCCGCGAAAAAATCTTCAATTCATTTGAGCAGGCCGACAGCGAGACCAGTCGCAGGTACGATGGCATGGGGTTGGGGCTGGCCATCAGCAAAAAGGCCACCGAGGTACTGGGTGGTACGCTGGATTATGTCAGCGCCATGAAACAGGGCACCCGGTTCTTTCTGCATATCCCGCTGGACGTGCCAGACTCGGTACCCTCTGCGCAGCTTGCCTCGGTCGTTGTCGCGCCCGTACAGCCGCAGGACCCGCATAAAAAACACGGAGATCGTGAACCGGTGCCGGATTCATCCATGATGGACGCACCCGAATCCGCTCCATTGATAATGCCTGTGCTGATGATTGTTGAAGATAACGCCATCAATCAGATGGTGATCAAGGGATTGCTGAAAAAGCTGGGTTATCTCGATCCCTTGTTGGCCAATAACGGCGAAGAAGCGCTGGCGCTTTATGACAAGGCACCGCCTGATGTCATCCTCATGGATTGTCACATGCCCGTGATGGATGGGTTCGAGGCTACCCGTCAGATCCGTCGGCGGGAAACGGGTTCGCAACGCCATACCCCTATTATTGCGGTCACGGCGGATGTCATGGTGGAGCATCAGGAACGCTGCCAGGCTGTCGGGATGGATGATTTTGTTCCCAAACCGGTCGATCGCCTGCTGCTGCAGGAAAAACTCACCTACTGGCTGACTCGCCACTCACCAGCGCCGTGATTTGCTCGCGCAGCCAGCTCAACCCTGGCGTTAGGTTTTGCTGGCGGTGCCAGATCAGGCTCACCTGCACCGGTGGCATGGGAATGGGTAAAGGTGCCACTGACAAGGGGAAAAGGGCAGCGAAATAATCGGCCAGACGCTGTGGCACTGTACCCAGCAGGTCGGAATGGGCCACGATCGAAGGAATCGTGATGTAGTGGGGGACATAGAGCTGTACCTGTCGCTGCACGCGCGCCGAGCCCAGCACGATTTCGAGCGGTGAGCCGCGCCCGGCACGCGGCGGAATCGACACATGCCGGCTGGCCTGATAGCGCTCCAGCGTCAGCCCGTTCTCGAACGCCGGATGGTGCAGGCACCCGATCACGGCCAGGGTTTCTTCCTGCAGGGGCTGGTAGCAGAGTTCAGGGTCATCGAAATAGAGATAATCCACTGCCAGGTCGATCAGTCCGGTCGCCAAACGGACGGGCAGGTGCGAGGCATCGTCGTTTTCCACCATCAGGGTCACATGGGGGGCCACGCGTTGCAGGTGGGTGAGCAGGGGTGGCAACAGTCCGGATTGCGCATAGTCATTCATGGCCAGTGTGAAGACCTGCTGTGCCGCCGCCGGATCAAAACTTTCGTGGGGATTGATGCCTTGCTGCAGCCATTGCAGACCTTGTTTGACCGACGCATGCAGTGCGTGCGCGCGTGGTGTGGGCGACATTCCTCGTGCGGTGCGCACGAACAGCGGTTCATTGAGTTGCAGGCGCAATCGGCTCAGGGCATTGCTCACGGCCGGTTGGCTCATGTGCAGGCGCTCGGCCGCGCGCGAGAGGTTTTGTTCCTGCATGAGCGCATCGAACACCAGCAAGAGGTTGAGATCGATTTGTCGCAAATTCAGGTTCATGAATAATGCTCTTCAAAAATATCCATTTCATTAATAATGGGCGTGCGCCTACACTGGGGTCAATCCTTGGAGGGCCCTGGCCATGACATTTGATCCGCAGGACTTTCGGTCGCGCTATCGTGCCGGCATCAGTCGCTGGTACAACCCGTGGTTGCACGGCAGTTTCGTGGCATTCTATGCCTTGATCTGGCTGGTGTTTTTCGGGACGCGCATCACTGATATCGAGGGGCTGGAATGGTTGGCCCTGCCTTTGAGCCTGTTGTTTTTCAACTGGGGCGAATACCAGGTGCATCGCCAGTTCGGGCACGTGAAACGCCGCCTGGGAGCGCTGTTCTATAAGCGTCATACGGGTGACCACCACAGTTTCTTCGTGGACACGCAAATGCCATTCGAGCAGGCACGGGATTGGCGGGTGATCCTGTTTCCGGCGTGGCTGGTGGTGATCTACACTGCAGGGCTGGCGTTACCTGCCTGGGGCGTGTTGCGCTTCATCAATGAGGATTTCGCGGCATTGTTTGCCTTCGGCATGGTGCTTGGGTACCTGACCTATGAATTTTTCCATTCTTGCGAACATCTGCCGCCGGAACATTTCCTGGCGCGTTTGCCGTGGATACGTCACATGCGGCACCTGCATGCCCTGCACCACCGGCGTGAGCTGATGCAGACGCATAATTTCAATCTGGTCTTTCCACTCATGGATTGGCTGTACGGTACGTTTTACTGGGAAACCGAGTCGCGAGGAAAACAATGACCATCATGCAGCATGAGGTGGAGATCGCCGGCACGCCCGACGCGGTGCTGGCTTACGCGTGCTCGGCAGGACGTTGGCCGGAATGGCATCCGTCCTCGCTGCGGGTGTACGGGCCCGACGGCCCCTTGCCGGCAGGCGCCGTGTTTGAGGAAGACATTCTTGCCGGTGGACGTAACGGGCATCTGTGCTGGGAAGTACTGGACTACGTGCCGGGGCAGCGCTGGCGGGCGAGGGCGACTGGCACCCACGCGTTGCAGTTGTTGCTGACCTACGAATGCAAGCCTGCCCGAACAGGCACCCTGTTTGTGCGCACCCTCGACTATCAATTTCCCGGTCTGCTGATGCGACTGGCGAATCTGTTGATCCTGCGCCGGCGCATCAACCGGGAATCCGCCGAGTCGTTGCGCATCCTGAAGCGGGTGGCTGAGTCCCTGCTTGAATCCGGCCGCTGAGCACGGCGTTACCGGTGCTCAACGCGTTCCGCGAGTCTCATCGGAATTGTACGCCCTGTACAATTCCGGGAGTTGTGTATACGCCGTAAGAATTCCTTTACAACGTCAAAAGGCGACTATAATTCAAGCAATGTCCAATAACTCCGGTTTTCCTGGTAAGGAAAATGTGAAGCCCGCCTATGCGCAAGAATTTCCCGGTTAAAGAGCATGAAATCCACCTACGTCATGACCGCTTCATCGTTTCTGCTACCACACCCAAAGGTGTGATCACCGATGTTAATGACTACTTTTGCGAAGTCGCCGGTTTTCAACCGGAAGAATTGCTCGGGCAGGCCCACAATATCGTGCGTCATCCGGACATGCCGCAAGCGGTGTTCAAATTGATGTGGGATACGCTGAACGCCGGCAAATCCTTCATGGGTATCGTCAAGAATCGCGCGAAAGATGGCAGCTATTATTGGGTCGACGCTTATGTCACGCCGTTGAAGGAAGGCGCCGAGATCGTCGGCTATGAGTCGGTGCGAGGTGTTCCGACTGCTGAGCGCGTCGCGCGCGCCCGCGAAGTGTATGACCGCATCAACAAGGAACAGTCCCCGGTTTCTTCAGCATATTACTGGCGCGAACGCCTTTCCGTGCATTCGATGTTGACGATTCTGCTCTCGCTGATTGTCCCCTGGATCGTTGGCCTGAGTCTGGGTGTGGCGGCGCCACATATATTGTCATTTGTTGTGGCTGGCGTGGTGGTTGCGGCGAGCGCCTTCATTGCCCGCAAAAAACATTGGGCACCGGTGTTTGCCGAGGCGCGCGCAACGATTGATTGCCCGATCACGCAGTATATTTACACCGGTCAGGTGTCTGATACCGGGCGTATTACGTTGGTGAATATTTTCAACGAGGCGCGCACGCGCGCCTTGCATCATTCCGTGAAGAATGCGTCGAGCAAAATTTTGCGTAGCGCCCATCTGACCCAGTCAATCGCTGCGGATTCTGCCGAAAAAATTGATGAGCAGCGACAACACGTGCATCAGGTGGCCGCCGCCATGGAAGAAATGTCGCATTCGGTGGCAGACGTCTCCCGCAGCAATCTGTCCACGTCGGATGCCATCAAGACCGTGGGGGGGCAGATACAGAATGGCAGCATGCTGGTACAGCAAACCGTCAGCAGTATCCAGAATCTCTCGGGTCAGATTGCCTCGGCAAAAGCCGTGATCGAGGGGCTGGCGGCCGATTCGGAACAGATCCAGGGCATGACGGCCGATATCAAATCGATCGCAGACCAAACCAATTTGCTGGCCTTGAACGCCGCGATTGAAGCCGCGCGTGCCGGGGAATCTGGCCGTGGATTTGCGGTGGTGGCCGATGAGGTGCGCAATCTCGCCACCCGCACGCAGGAATCCACCGTGCGTATCAATGAAATCATTGTCACCCTGCGCGAGAATACGGGCAAGGCGGTGCAGTCCATCGATACGGGGCACGCCACCGTCAATAACGCCGTGGATCTGGTGCGCAGGGCGGGCGAAACCATACAACAGATTGCCTACCAGGTCAGTCAGGTGCAGGACATGTCGTTGCAAACCGCCGCAGCTGCCGAAGAACAGGCGACCGTATCGACCAGCGTGAGTGCGAGCATGCAGGAAATCAACACGCTCTCGGATGACGTGTCGGTGCAATCGCAGCGAGTGGATGCACAGTGTAAATCCCTGGTGGATATTTCACGGGCGCTGGAAGGGCTGTTGCAGCGTATGTGATGACTAAGCCTTGAGCAGGGATCGTAGTTTATGCCTGAGATGGGCCGTTATGGCCCATTTCCACGCGATTCCGGCCATTTTGCTTGGCCTTGTAAGCACCGGCATCAGCACAGGCAAACAGATCCGCGAACACAAAATGCCTGGCGGGATCATATTCACAGACACCAAAACTTGCTGAAACCATTAGCCCCGCCGGTTTGAGATCCGTCAGTGCGACCCGCATGGCTTCCGCTTTTTTCATGGCATCTTCCTGTGTGCAGCGGGTCAGGACAATCACGAATTCCTCGCCGCCAAATCGGGCGGGGATGTCTTCGGTGCGACACAGCTTTTTCAGGCATTGCCCACTTTCACGCAGTACCAGGTCACCCATGGCATGTCCGTGGGTGTCGTTGATGGTTTTGAATTTGTCGAGATCTGCAACGATCAATGACAGGGGCTGCGTGTGGCGTCGGGCTTCGGCGATCACTCTCGGTCCGTAGTCAAACAGGAAGTGACGGTTATACAGCCCGGTAAGTTGGTCCGTCATGGCGATTTCCTGCAGACGTTGCTGCTGGCTGGTCACACGGGTAATCAGTTGCTGCAGCTTGATCATGTTCATCAGTCGGGCGATCAGCTCCTCTCGCGCCGACTGGGTGCTGATCAGGTCGTTGGCGCCGGCCTTCAGCAATGCCAGTCGTGATGTCACCTCGTCACGATGCGCAAGCACCATGATGGGCACATGCGCCTTGGCATCGGTTCCCGCACGAATGGTGGCAATGAAGGGAAGTATCTGGGCCACTGGCAGACTTTCAGCATTGATCAGCAACACGTCAAACGTTTGGTTGTGGTATGGAGGAATGGCCTCTTCGAGCGTGTCTACGTGAAAAACCTTTTGCCCTCCTTGCTTCAGCGCATCCTTCAGATTCAGCGCATAAGCCCGGTCATGATCAATGTAAAGAACGCGCCCACACTGGCGTCGAATATTGAATTGATACACCAGCTCGCGAATGTGCTCGGCAAAGCCGTTGAGATCCTGTTTGTTGAATACACGGCTAACGCCAGCCTTGAGTGCCTCTGACAGCTCGTGATCGTCTTCCGTCGCCGTGAACATCACGATGGGGCTCAGGTTGTTGTGGTTGCGAAGTTCGCGCGCCAATCGCGTGCCACTGGTATCTGACAAGCGCATGCTGATGCAGGCCAGATCATATTCCTGGTTCTGCGCAAGCAAACGGGCTTCCACCGCGCTCGCCGTGGCAAATACGGTGACGTCCAACTGGTTTAGCAATTGGCTCAGCATCGCACGTACGGCTGCTGAACTCTCCACGACAAGTGCTTTCATTGTTTATCGAGTTATCAGAAATCCAAGGCTCCCCGTGTCATCATTTTAGACGGCTGTAGGGTTTTGATGACAATTGTTGCAGGCATTGGTTGAGGCTATTCTATAACGTCATTGCTGCGGAAACGCGCAGGCCTTTTTTATCAATCAGTTATCCAGGGTGCCTTTCTGTGAATGCCGACAAGCCTGCCCCCGATCTTGAGGCGTTCAGCGTTTCCGGTGCCTACGTCAATACCTTGCTGGCCACCGCTACAGTGTCAGGCGTGCAGGGCGGTGTCAGGCCCTCGTTGAGGGGAGGGATGTCTCCACTGCAGGACAGTAGCGATGCCCGTGTGCCTGCCTCGCGTTTTCTGGCGATGCTGACCGACATGGCGAGCCAGCCAGGTGGGGAGGATATCGGTTTGCGTATGGCGGAACAGTCGCGCCCGGGTACTTTCAGTGCGCTCGGTTACGCCGCCATGAGTTGTGCCACGCTGGGTGAGGCCGCCGCCCTGATTGCGCGTTATGAAGATCTGGTGCTCGATGTCGGTACCACGAGCCTGACGCTGGAAGCTGGCGTTGCGACCTTGAGCTGGCGGGCCAAGCATCCCGTGCTGGCGGTACGCCCCTTACACGAGGCCATTGTGGCGGGGTGGTTTTGCTTTGCCCAATGGGTCACCGGGGTATCAGGCATTATTCCGTGCAAGGTGTGTTTTGCACACCCGCGTCCCGCCAACGTGCAGTCACATATCCGCTTGTTTGGCAGTGAGCCGGCGTTTTCTTCGCCACTTAATGCGATCGTTTTTGATGCCGTGTTGCTGCAAACACCGATTGCCCAGGTGGATCATGATTTCAATCGCATGATGCGGGAAAAAGCTGACGCGCTGCTGGCGCAGTTGGCCGTGTCGGGCTCTTTGCGCCAACGGCTGGTGCAATGGCTGCAGACCCAACTGCCGCAGCAGCAGGCAACGTTGTCGCATGCGGCGCAGACCTTCGCCATGAGCGAGAGAACCTTGCGCCGCCGGTTGGCCGATGAACATACCTCGTTCCAGCAGTTGCTCACCGAAGTACGGGTTCGTCTTGCCAGTCTGTACCTGCGGGATGCCACCTTGAGCCTTCTCGATATCGCCTTGTTGCTGGGTTATGCCGATCAGAGTGCCTTTACAGCTGCCTTCAGGCATTGGCACGGGGTAACGCCCGGGGCATGGCGCGACGATCTGCTGTAAGGCATTTGGCCGGCATTCACAATAAAATGGCTGTGATTCAATACGGGCGAGGCGTGCTGCATCCCTATACTGGGTATCGTCACCTCCCGAGTCGGGAGCTTCATCCATCCTCCGAGTGAGTCATCCCCATGCCAGCCCAATCCGCCCTTGATGCCATGGCACTGGTGCGTGATCCGAGCCACTTCTCGTGGTATGTGATCCCGTTCCTGCTGATTGTTCTCTATACCTATTTTTACGAAATTGACAAAGGCAACTGGTCGCGCGTCCTGGCTGCCCTCGCGTTCTGGGGCATGGATTTTTTCAACGAAATCTGGAATGGCCTGATATTTCACTTTACCCAATTTGCGCCTTGCTGGAGTGCGCCGGGTGATTCCGCGTATCTGATTTTTATCGGTCTCAATATCGAAATCTGCTTCATGTTTGCCATCTCGGGCATCGTGGCCACCATGGCAATTCCGCAAGATCCGACAATGAAAATTCTGGGTATCAATAATCGCTGGTTTTTTGCCATTGTCATGTCGATTTTGTCGGTATGTGTCGAAATGGTGCTGAACAGCATCGGTGCCTTGCGCTGGGAATGGCCGTGGTGGAACCGTGATGCGCCGTGGCTGATCTTCCTGTTCGGGTATATGCCTTTTTACGTGGTGTGTTATTGGGTGTACGACATGAACTCGCGTCGGCGGCAAGTGGCGGTGGTGGGCGGGATCTTGGGCTTTGACGCGCTATGCATGCTGGTGTTTGGCGCGTGGCTGGGGTGGATTTGAATCAGGGGTAGTACCGGTCTTTTCCATAATTCGCTTGAAAAGACCGGTGCTCAACGTCGTGATAGCAGCCTGGTACAGACGTTATTCTGTTTAAGGCGAACCATCCATGTGCTTGGTAAAAAACGCCAGCCGGTCAACAATCACCTGCATCTGTTCATCGATACGTAGGCCGTATTCCAGATTTTCGACGGTTTTGGAGGCACCCTCATACACCACATCGAGAATCAGGCTCTCCTGATAATCGGTAAAGGTGTGGGTCTCAAACGACGCTTCCAGTGCCTTTCTCACTTCGTCCATGATGTGCAGGCCTTTTTCCTTCTGTTCGGCATTCAGGCTCTGTATTTCCTTGAGGGCGTTTTGGCAATCGGCGATCAAGCGTGATAATTCTTCGTTGGCTTCGATCGCATGTATGCGGGCTTCGGCGCCCTCCAGCAACATGCAAATGTGATCGCGTATGCGCCCGGCTTTTTCTTCATCGGCTGGCATCAGGCGGATCAGGCAGGAAATGGCACCGAAATTGGCAAACAGGCGCCTGCCACTTTCGAGCAGGCGTCCCGAATCCTTCAGTCGTTCCAGCAATTCCTGTTCCAGCGGAGGCACGGGTTCGACGGAACCAACGTTCGTGCAGGAATGATGCGTCCGCAGCTGAATGCTGACGCTGATCCCAAGATTGTCGCAGGCGTCCACGATCAAACGGCCCAATTCCAGGCTGGTATTGGCGGCAAAGCTCTTGCGCATGAATTCCAGCACGACACCTTGTTCGCCTGCACTGGTCAGCGCCGTCATGGCTGCGCTGAACGCATGTTTGCGCCCCTTCTCGGCATCCAGTGCGGCGTCCTTGTTTCTGATCGCGACCCTGACTTTTTGCAGCAGTTCTTCGGGGTGAACCGGCTTGATGAGATAATCGGTGCCGCCTGCCTCATAACCGGCAAGTTTTTCTTCCGTCGTATCGTGGGCCGACACAAAAATGACCGAGATATGCGCCGTGTCGGCATCTTGCTGAAGCGCGCGACAAACCTCATAGCCATTCATGCCCGGCATCGATACGTCCAGTAAAATGACATCGGGTTGGGGCGATTTTCTTGCCAGCGTCAGCGCTTTCTCGCCGTTGGTGGCAGCAAGCATGGCGTAATACGGTTTCAGGTTCTCCATGAGAATCTGGATGTCGTCCGGAGAATCATCTACCACCAATATGCGTCTTTTTTCGTCTGTCATGTCGGCGTCCAATCGTCAGGGTTCAGGTAGAGGGTGGAATGTTGCGTAGCAAGCTTTCCACCTGGTCAGTATCAAATCGGTTGAGTGCATTTTCGATGTGGCGCAGCCATTCACGCTGCGCGTCGCCTTGCACCCGCGTTTGCATGCGTTGCAGGCATTGTTCCGCTTCGCCCAGGTCGTTTTCCAATGCCTGCAGCATTTGTGTGACCACATCAGATAGCCCGGCATTGCTGTCCTGGCTGGAAAGAGGGGATGTTGCCGGCTCGCTTTCGGGCGTCGTGAGTGAGTCAATGCTGTTCAGCACTTCGGCAAGAATATCCTTGAGCGCTTCCAGTGAGGACGCGGCACCCACGACATCTTCCTGCTTGCAGGCATTTTCCAGCGTCGCGGCGACCCCATAGAGTTGCGCCGCGCCCAAATTGCCACTCGTTCCCTTGACGCTGTGGGCAAGGTGCATGGCGTCTGACCATTGGCGTTGTGCGACGAAAGACTCGAGTGTCTGCAAGGTATTGTCATGTTGCTGGCGGAAGCTCTTCAACAACCGCCAGTACAGCTTCTCGTTACCACGCACACGGGACAGGCCGTCGACGAGATCGAGCCCGGGTAGCTGCTGCGGAAGGGGAGTGCTTGCGTTGTCTGCTGCGCTGCCATCGGTTTTTGCAGTCGCACAGTCGGCTTTTGCAGTGGCACAGTCGGTTTTTACAGTCGCACAGTCGGCTTTTGCTGTGGCACGGTCACCTGTTACGGAACCCGGCACTGATAACGCATCATCCAGGGGCAGGCGGGGTTTGTGGGGTTTGACGTTGAGGAATTCCGCCAACAAGCGGAAGACGACCACCGGTTTGAACGGTTTGCTCAGGTGGCCGTTCATGCCTGCTTCCAGGCTTTTGAGGATGTCCTCGCTCAAGGCGTTTGCTGTCATGGCAAAAATCGGCAGCGCCGAGAATTTGCCTCCCAGTCCGCGGATTTTCCGGGTGGCCTGCATGCCATCCATGACCGGCATCTGGATGTCCATCAAGACGGCGTCGTATTCCTTGTCCTGCACTGCCTGTATGGCGGAAAGCCCGTTGTCTCGTATGTCGACCTCAAAGCCTGTGTCGCACAGGATTTCCCTGGCGACATCCTGGTTGATCAGGTTGTCATCGACCACCAGCAATCGCTTGCCGGAAAAATCCCACCGATAATCTTCCTGGGCTTGCTGTGGCGTATCCTCATCCATGCCCAGCAGGCCTTGCAAGGCATTGAACAGTTCAGAGCGCCGCAACGGTTTGGCGAGGCAGACATCGGCAACAGCTGCCAGGGCGGTACGCTCGGCAGACGTTATAACGATGATCTTGAGACCCTGCGGGCCGAACAAATACCGGATGGTGTCAGCCAGGGAGATGGCGTAGTGATTTTCAAACTGCAAGTCAAATACCAGAAAATCGAAGGGAGCCTCGGCATCGGTCGCCTGTTGCAGCGTTTGTATGGCTTCGTCACTGCCTGCCTCAACGATGTCCTGCACATGCCAGCTTTGTAGCACCTGATGAACGACCCGACGACTGACCGCGTAATTGCCCACGATCAGCACGCGCTTTTTCGACAGCAAGGTAGGAATGTCATGCGCAACGATACGTTCCGCTTCGGGCGTGGGCAGTACAATGTCGAAACTGAAATCGCTGCCGGTGCCAATGGCGCTGGCAGCACGGATTTCCCCGCCCATGGCCTTGACCAGCTGCTGACTGATCGCCAGTCCGAGACCGGTGCCGCCGTATTTGCGGGTATGTGAGCTGTCCATTTGTGAAAACGCCTGGAACAGCCGGTGTTGATGTTCTTCAGAAATGCCGATGCCAGTGTCGCGAACACCAAATAAAATGTGGTTGTTTTCCTGCGGCGCGACGTACACAACGACATCCCCGACTTCGGTGAACTTGATTGCGTTTCCTATCAGGTTGGTCAGGATTTGCCGCAGGCGGATTGGATCACCAACAACGGTGCGGGGCAAATCGCGGCTCAAGGAACAGATCAGCTCCAGATTTTTTTCCTGCGCAATTTTGGCCATCAGGGACACGGAGTCTTCCAGCAGGGTAACAAGGTCAAAGGGAATATTTTCCAATTCCAGTTTGCCTACCTCAAGCTTGGAAAAATCCAGAATGTCATTGATGATTTTCAACAACAGCTCACCTGACCCTGTCGCCGTGTCCAGAAACCGCTGTTGTTTTGAATCCAATGGCGTTTTGCTCAACATATAGAGCATGCCGAGCACGCCGTTCATGGGCGTGCGGATCTCGTGGCTCATGGTGGCGAGAAATTCGCTCTTGACGCGCGCGGCCTCTTGCGCGACTGCAATGGCGTGGTGCAGGGGCGTGACGTCATTGAAGATCCAGAAGTGGTTGACGTACACCGTGCCATTCTCGTCCTCAATATAAATCGGCACGTAAGACTGCTGAAAAACCCGATCATTGCTCAGCCTGAATTCCTGCCCGGAAACGCCGACGCCACTTTGCAAACATTTGCTGCGCCACTCAATAAAGGCGTTTCCATCTTCATACTGCTCCTTGTTCTCTTCAAATTCGCCGGCGCAAGGTTCGCCTTCCAGCATGAGCGCCAGCTGTTGTTTGCCGAACAGATCGCAGTACACCTGATTGATGGCGAAAATAGCGCCGTCAGCATCTTCCACCAGAATGCCGGAGGGAATATTGCTGAGCAGGGCCGACAGGAAGCTGTTGGAGCGTTTCAGGATGACGTCGCGGGTCTGACGGCGGCCTTCCCGGGCAATGGCGTCGAAGAGTTTGGCACAGCCGGCGGTAACCGCATCGAGCAGTTCGGTCATAACCGCAGGGTAACCGCCGGGCCGGTTGAGCAGGCAAAGCATGCCTACTACGCGATCGTCCCGGTGAATGGGGAGCTCGAGCGTGCTCATGGGGGCAGGAATGCGGGGGAAGGCCGCCGTTGCAGGGCGTAGCTGGGTGGCCGAGGAGACTACTGTGCCCGATGAGACTGCGGTGCCCAGACTCGCCCAGTCGATTGGGCTACAAGCGAGGGGGCGCAGTTCCCCTGCCGAAGGGGCGGGCTTGACGACTTCGGCAATAAAGCCGAATTCACTGCCGGTCACGCGCAATATGCGCTCCAGCAGGTCCGCAAAGAGATCTGTAGTGGCAGTTCCGTCAATGAATCTGCCGTATGCAAGCGTGACGGATGCCAGCAAGTCATGCTTCAGGATTGCTGTTTCTGTCTGGCTCAAGTTCGCTGTCATGCGACTGCCCTGGGTTCAATAACGCGTTCACGCTGTCCGACGAGGATGCTTTGAACTTCAGTGTAGACGGAAATCACCACTCGTCTGGCGAAATCGAATGTTTCAGCGCATTAGTGGGTGTTCAACATGGAATTTGGGTCAATATTTCAGCGGCTTAACAAGTCACTGATGCGCGATTGTTTTTCGGTCGAGCAAAAAATAATCATTACTGCGTTCATGGCCCGATCAATCGCATTCTGTGCGTGGTTTTTCGAGAAAGGATTCTTGTTTGCAGGCGTGCAATTTATAGTAAGAGGCGCAGGCAATAGCGCAAGCCACAGGAGATAGTGCTCGTCGCATGACAGAATGCAGCGGCGAAGGAAGGGTGTAGGGAAAATACTACAAAATGGTTTGCGTGTTTGCGCGTTGACAGGGTGATGGATCGTTCTTCCTCACTTGCGCCACGTGTCTCAAGACGGATATAGGAGTCATCACCGGGCGGGTATATGGTGTAGACTTGGCGCGAAAACGATCAGAACCCCCAACAATAATAATTAATGCCTTCATCAGGGCTGTGAAGAAACGACCATGCTGACCCCAAGACACTTTGTTTTTGCCGTTGTCCTGCTCGCATTGGCGGGCGGCGGTGCTTATTACTACAGCCACCTTGAACCTGTCCCTGGCCAGGCCGCAGTCCCTGTGCCTCCATCCCCTTTGCAAACCCCGGCGCCCCCGTTGCAAGCGGCTGTGCCAACGCCCGGCGCAGCGCAACCGCAGGCTCCATTGCATACGCAGGCCTCAGTGCAAACACCAGCCTCCGCCCAGACCCCTGCGTCAGTCGCGGCTGCCGAGGCGGTGCGCCCCCTGGCGGAACAGCATTGTGCGCAACTGGGGGAAAAGGCTCCCGTGGATGCCTGTATCGAGCGCATTGTTCAGGAGATCGGGGCCGGCAAGCTCAAGCCAGACGTACCGACCTTCGATCCGGAGGCGTGTAACCAGATCAAGGATCCTGGCGAACAAAGTAAGTGTCATGGCCGCATCAGTCAGAATTTTGCCGTATCTACCGGCAACATGAAATTGTGCGATGCGATTCCCCTCGACGAATTTCGCGTGCCCTGTCGCACGGACATTATTGTCAATGAAGTCAAAAAACTGCATGCGCTCGACAGTGACTCAGAAGGGAGCATCGAGCCATGAAATCAAGCCGATTTTTTTGTTTTTTGTCGCTGGCGCTAATACTCGCGGGATGCTCCTCCGAGCGTGAGCTTGATCAACAGTTGCGCAAGTTGATTCAAATACATGGGCTCGATCAGCCTTTTGTGGCGGATTCCCAGCCTGCGTCGAAGATGCTGGCCGATCTAGGCCAACAAATGTTTTTCAGTCCCGACTTGAGTGTCGATGGCAATATTTCCTGTGCGAGTTGTCATCATCCGACCCTGGCCGGCGCAGATGGCATCCCGCTTCCTGTCGGTATCGGCGGTAGCGATTCGACGCATATCGGGCAGGAACGCATTGATGCGGTGCGCAAGATCAACCCAGAAGTGGATTTGCAAGGGTTGATTCCGCGCAATACACCGACAGTGTTCAATGCCGCCTTGTTCAGGCAAAACCTGTTCTGGGATGGTCGGGTGCAGTATCAGGATGACCCCGATCATGCCGGCAAGAAGAAAGTGGTCGAGGGCGTTTTTCCTGCGCAGCACAACCCCAGCAATTATGTGCAGGAAAACCTGTTGCAAACCCAGGCCCGTTTGCCGCTGAACGCTGGCTTCGAAATGAAGGGCGCAAGTGTTCGCAATCGTAACGGGCACGAAGTAGAACAGGGCATTCTGAATTTTCTGCAAAGTCAGGAGCGCTGGTGCAAAGCCTTTGCGAAGGTCTATGGCGTCAAACCGTGCAATGAAACCATCACGCTCACGCATCTGACACAGGCGCTGGGAGCGTTTGAGGCAACGCTGATCTTTACCCAATCGCCTTTCCAGCGTTATGCCAAGGGCGATGACAAATCGTTGACGGTTGAGCAAAAACGCGGTGCCATTGCCTTTCTGACGTCGAAAGAGCAGGGCGGTGTGGGCTGTGTCAGCTGCCATTCAGGCAACACGTTTTCCAGCGAGAAATTTTACAATATCAATATTCCTCCCAGTGGTCGGGGTGCCAACGATAACGGCTGGGATCTGGGGCGATACAACGTTGATCGCACCGCCGAGCGCTTCAGTTTCCGTGTTCCCATTTTGCTCAACGTGGCGTTGACCGGCCCCTATTTCCACAATGGCGTTGCTGATACCTTGGAAAACGCGATTCGCATGAAACAAACCGCGCACGATGCGGTGAAACCGGCGAAGCAGATTCTCATTGATCAATTCGATTACAAGGCGGTGACGACAGAAATAGCGGCAGACTTCGACAAGAGTGCCGCCAAGCCCCTGTTGCCCGAGACACTGAGCGAAACACAAATTACCGATCTCGCGGCGTTTCTCCGCAGCTTGAGCGATGACTGTCTGAACGATAAGAGCTGTACTGAAAAGATGGTGCCGGAGATTGTGAAATCGCCGCGTGCGCCGGTTGTGATCCGTGACGATGCATCAGCCTACTCGGTACGCAAAGCGGTTGCGGTGGAGGCTCCCAAGCTTGATTGCAAACGATCGGCGACCAAACGTCCCGTTGCCGGTAATTCACGTGAGGGTTTCACTCGGCACGCGCTCGATGTTGGGCTTGATCATACTCGCGCGATTGGCCTGATCAACAAAGGCTGGCTCGTGGATGTCGTCAATTACGCCAGTGTGTCTGCCACCGATGTGGACTATGACTGTCTGGATGACATGGTGTTCGATGCGGGCGAAAACGGTTTGCTTTTCTACCGTCAGCAAGAAGACGGCCGTTTTGAACGCGCTTCCTTGCCTTACACAAAGCAGCCCAATGGCGTCAATTCGCTGATTCTGGACCTCGACGGTGATTATCGCTACGACATGTTTGTCGGTACCTATGGCAAGACGCCTGCGGCGTTCGTGTTCGATTTCCAGCACCGCAGTGATGATGTCTCCAATCTCGTGGCTTTGACCGGGCCGGTGATCAACGCGTCGACGGGTGATATCAACGCCGATGGCAGTCTCGACGTTGTGTTTGGCATGTGGCGCAGTTTCAGCTCGTTCAAGCAACCGCATATCTGGTTTGGTGATCAGGCCGGCAACCTCTCGTCAGAAGGCGGTTTCATTACGCTGTTGCAGAACGAGAATCACGTCGGGGGTGACGAGTACATTAAGCGGCACAGCCGCATGGACATCGGTCAATCCGATTTGACGTTTACGCCCAATTTGGTGGATATCGATGGTGACGGCAGCGAAGACATGTTGCTGGCGTCCGATTTTTTCCGCAGCCAGGTGTTGAAGAACACGTCCGGTCGTCTGGAAAACATTACTGACAAGTCGGTCATCGATGATTCCAACGGCATGGGTGCGGCCATTGGTGATTTTGACAATAACGGCACACCTGACTGGTTCGTGACCAGTATCGTCGATCGGACCTTGCCCGGATTGACGCGCGGCCACCGACTTTATCTGAATGAGGGCGAAGGCAAATTCGCCCAAGGCACCCTGGTCAACAAAGAGGTGGAATGGTCCTGGGGGGCTTGCACGGCGGATTTCAACAATGATGGTGCGTTGGATCTCTTTTATGTCAGCGGTTATGGCGAACCCCTGCAGACGGCACGTTATGAAACCGAAGCCCAGCAACAGGCATCCGGGCATTTCTTTCAGGAAAATGCTCGCTACGCATCAGCACGACCGACCTTGTTGATCAATGACGGAAAGGGCGGATTCGTGGATCAAACAGCCCGTTACGGGCTCGATCAGCCGCTGAATGGACGGGGCGTCAGCTGTTTTGACTATCAACAGGATGGCGATATTGATATCGCAGTCGCGCCTCTTGAAGGCAGCCCGGTGTTGTTCCGCAATGAAGATACCACTTCTAATCACTGGGTGTCCTTGCGGCTTATCGGCCTCCCCGGCAATACCGAAGCGTTGGGTACCCAAGTGGCGGTGCATACCGGCAAGGGCGTGCAGCGGCGCGAAGTACGATTCGAAAACAACTTTGTGTCGCGTAACCCGGCACAGCTGCATTTCGGTTTGAGCGATGCTGACAAGATCGAAAAAGTGGTCATTACCTTGCCTGCGCCCAACCGGAAAACGGTCGAGTTGAGCGGGCTGGAACTGGATCGTCTACATGTGCTGTATGTCAGCGAGTTGCTGAAAATGTAAGTGTTCTGCCTCAGGAACCTGACAAGGCAGAACACTCTCTCTGTGTTGACCGGCAGTGGGCCGATACGCTCACTACCGGGAAATAACTACTTCAATCGGAGCAAACCCCGGATCAATGCTGTCCCCCTGTGACAGCCCCGTCAAGCCGTGAAACACATGCACACCGTTATCGCAGCTATCGGGTTCCAGCGTGGAGCAGGGGTTCGGGTAGAAAAGCCAGTGGGTTTTGCTGTCGTAGACGAAATTATCCACGTTTTCCGTAGCGAATACATTATAGGCTTCATCGACCTGGCCGCCGACCAGCACCAGATGAGAGGAGGGCCCGGTGCCCATGTCAGTATGCTGGTTGAGCCAGTAGAGCGATTCCGTCAGTCGTAACATGCCGCCATTGGCAAATTCGCCTTCGGGTAACGCCGTTTTTATCGAGGCGTCATGCAGATTGATAACTTCCACATCTCCGCCTCCGGCGATAATGGGTTTGGGTTCCGACACGACGAGCTCACGTTTTTCACAATCAACCGTCATGTCCAGGGCCGGCGTTTGAGAGAGTTCGATGTATTGAAGATGATCGTCTTTCCAGGTGTCGACAATGGCAACAACCGGCGGTAATTCGCCCGGTAAAGTGGTTTCCTGATCGAGACGCTGCAGTTGCACGTAAACCTGCTTTCCACAGTTGGCCACCATGTTGCTTTCGGGTATTCCATCACGATCGGCGAGGGTGGAAAGATCAATCTGACGCTCGCTGTTGTCACGTATGTTATGTTCAATCAGGTAGTCACGCTGGTACAAACTGATGACCAGCGTCTGATCGTCAGTGAAAGCGACATCCCGAGGGTCGCTGCCAGGTTCCAGATGGATTTCCTCAATAACGTCAAGGCTGCCTGGATGGATCAGAGTGATGGCATTGACTGGATCAGGATGCACGACAGCACACATGTCGGCGCGGCATCTCACGCTGTTGACCGTTTCCTTGAGAGAAATAGTCGTGCGAACCTGCCAAGGGGTATCAATGTCCAGCGATGCGATGTCCCCGTTGCGACTTGACGCCAGCACGCGGGCTTCCGTGGCGGGTGTCGGGTCGTCTGGCGGCGGAACAGCGACGGCATCGGGTGGGCGGGTATCCTCATGGCAACCACCATTGATCAATAGCGCGATTGCCAAGCTTGTTGGTGCACAGATTTTTCTTATGCGTTTATCAAATGCCATGTTCCACCGATATATTTATTGCCACCCTTAGAATGGGGCGAAGAATATCAGAGGAACCGGGGGTGCAGGGTAGTGCAATATTCACGCGGCGGGCATCAAGCCCGACGCGCCGGTAATAAAAATGGTTTGCGACCTGTTTTCCACGGATGAATTGGTTTATCAGGAACGCGATGTTCGTTCCTGATACGCCCGCGTAATTTCGTTGACCACCGAAATGCGCTTTTGGGCACCGGCAAGCCGTTTGACAAATTCACCGATACGCTCGGGCAATACGTGTTCTACTGCGCCAATCGGCGCCAGCCAGCGGGGTAACGTGACTTCGTCATGGCCATGCTTGCAGGACGCGACGATCTCCTTTGCCACCATCTCGGGACTGCACTTGGGAACTCCCCGAATATCCAGCCCCGCCGTCAGTTCAGTTTGCACCGCAGATGGCAGAATGGTGGTTAATGTCACTTTCGAGCCGGCGATTTCTGACCGCACGGCGCGCGACAGACTGGCGACGCCGAATTTGCTGGCGGTATAAACGGCTGCACCCGGTACGCTCATTTTGCCCGCCATTGACGAAATGTTGACGATATGGCCACGATTGCGGGCCAGCATATCCGGCAGCACCAGGCGCATGCCGGTAATGACACCACCCAAATTGATGGCGATTTCGCGATGCTGGCTTTCCAGTGTCTGTTCGACAAAAGGACCTGTACGCTGAATCCCGGCGTTATTCACCAGAAGATCAATGGGGCCAAATTGTTTGGCCGCTTCGATGAAGGCAGAAAACGACACGGGATCAGCCACATCGAGTTTGACCGCCAGGGCATTGGCACCGATGCTTCGGGCGACATCCGTTGCAACGGCCAGATCGACATCACCGATGACCACCATCGCGCCTTTGGCGGCGAGGGCTCTGGCGGTTGCTGCTCCAATGCCCCTGCCGCCGCCCGTTACACATGTAACGGCATTCTTGAGGGAAATGGCCATTTCATTTGCCTCCTGGTGGAAATCGCAAACCAAAATAGCCAACCACGCGCCAGTCATGTGCGTTTCTTACCAGGGCGCGCCCCAGATAAATGTTGGGAACAATCTCGACCAGTTCATCCCGCGTGCGCGGCAATACCAGTGGGTTGGCGTGTACCGGCGCATCGTATTTGATTGCGCGCACCGGCGCATGCGGAGCGAGAGGCGAAGGTTCGATGGCGTGGAAGAAGTGAAAGCCTGTCAGCTCACCATTGATACGTGTGAACGCGTAACGTGGCATGACAAGCAGTGCGGCGATGCGCGCGCTGGCCGTCAGGCGGTTGTACCCGGTTCCGTCGCGACGGAAAGTCTTTCCGGTCCAGCCGATACCCCCTAGCAATTGCCCCAGTCGCACCAGTCGGTCCATGGCAGTGAGCCAGGGTGCGCCGTACAGATTCATGACGATGCCTTCACAATCACCATCGGGCGCATCGGGGGCTGCTCCTTGGGCAAATAACCACGACAAGCGATAGTGTTCCGAGGGCTTTTGCAGCTCGCGCAACCAGTCCCACGCGATCTGTTTGGCTTGAGCCGGGTTGTTGGCGCAGAGTTTGTGAATTCGCTGAAGCCGCTCCGCGTCTGATTCGGGGCGAGCGGCGGTGGATAGTATTTCGTTCGGTGTAGCAACAGGTTGCGCGGCGCTCATGGGCTATCTCCTTCTGGGTGGCTAACGTGCCAGGCTCGTATTCTTGGTACTGATCTGTACCAAGAATACGAGTTCGTTGACTGCGTAGTCAAGCCCGGGTTGCAAGCCATCCTTCAAATCGATACTCTCGCGCCAGTCAGAGCCAATGGGGTGTTGTCATGTCTCAGCCCGTGAGACCGTTTTTAGGAGAATCCGCTGAAAGCCGGATCAAGGCCCGTCGACGCCTGCTGCTCGACAGAGCGTTTGCCCTGATGGCCACTGACCTCTGGCGTGATTGTTCCATTGCGCAATTGTGTCGCGATGTGGAACTCAACAAGCGCTATTTTTATGAAAGTTTTCAGAGTCTGGACGCGGTTGAAAACGCCGTGGTGGATGATTTGACCCAGGCGCTGCTGGGTGTTGGTTGGCATTCGGTTGCCGAAGCACAACAGCTGGGCATGGACACGCCCGCGCTGGCACGCCATGTGCTCAAGGCCTGTATTGCATGGCTGGTTGAGGATGCCTGCAGGGCGAAGGTGTTGTTTGGCAAAATAAGTGATAATCCTCGTGCCAAACTGCACAGGGATCAGGTCATTGCGCAACTGGCACAGACGCTGTCAAGTTTTGGCGTTGCTTATCACCACCCACGTCAGCCTCATGTCGACCTGACGCCAAAGCATCATGCACTGGCAAAATTGGGCTCGGCGTTACTGGTGGGTGGCACGATCGAAAGCATTCTCGCCTGGGTGAATGGTGGAATCGATTTGTCACTCGATGACTTTACTGACTATGTTGCGCGCTTTTGGGTGGCACTGGGAGATTCTGCTGTCACCATCGCCGTCGATAGCTAATGCGGATATTCAGTGGCATGTTTGGTCAACATTGCTGTTGACCAAACGATAGCCCTGTCGGCAAATAATAGCCTTGGTGACCTTTCAATAGCCTTGGTGGCTGGGGGCAAGTGCCAATTGTTGTGTGGAAATGATTTTTTCGTAGCGGGCCAGATCCTGGTCAAACGCCTGTCGTGACGATTTTGCCAGCGCAATCAGTTCCTTGCCCTGCGCTTCTGACGGAATCATGCGCTGGTTGACAATCGCAACCCCGATGCGCGCGAGCAGACTGTCGAGTGCTTCAATCTGACCAGCAAGCGCCAATCGGGTAACGCCCCAGCTGGGGGTGTTCTGCAAGGTCAACGAGGCTTCGATGCCTTTGCCATCATTGCCCTTGACGGCGACCTCCATGAATTCAAGCACGATGGCATCGATATTGGCGGGAATCAGGGCATCGATCAATCCGGTGGGAATAAAACCCAATGCGCGCCCTTTGACGGCTACCGCGGGCAAGGTGTTCATGTTGAGATCGATGCGCAATCCATCACCAAAGGGTCGATAGAGCAAATTGGATCGTATGTTGCTGATGTCAGTCGTCACGCCCAGCATGTCTACCGTTGCATTGACGACGGCCATCAAGGCAATTTCCTGATCGCGAAAGTAGAGCGTTTTTTCCGGTTTGGGGCGATCGTTTTCCACGGGCACCAGTCCGTCGCCATTGACCAGCATCGAAACATGTAATTTCAGCCCGGTTGTGTCCAGTCCGATCTTCATCAACCGGCCGTCGGGGGAATGCAGATCCAGTGTAACAGTCAACAGATCATCCACGCGCTCGATATAGGATGCAATGGCAGGGTAAAGAACAGCGATTTTTTCCGGGTCCAGGGAAATGACAACGTCGACATCCTTGATTGTATCCTTGGCAGGATCCAGACCGTAAATGCTCATGCTTTTGTCGACCAGCACATTGTCGACTCGACCCAGTCGGGAAAACTGTTCCCACAAGCTTGGAAACGCTGCCCATAGGGGCGCAATGATGGCTATGTCTTCATCGCCCAGCGTGGCGCTCAGGCTGCGTGCAAACTTGTGGAAACGTTCGGAGTCGGCCGTTTGTGCTGCCGGCAATGTCGTGTCTGGCAGTGAAAGAATACCGATGGATTCATTGACCGTAGAGCGAAACGACTGCCACGAATAAGAGCCCCAACCAAGCTGCCAGTCGGCGCCCATCAAGAAATGGGTTTGCCCCTTTTCCGGCAGGGAAATCTGTTTGGCGCGCACGAGCAGGCTTGAATCCCCCAGGGTATCGACACGTTCGATGTTTTCTGCTTCCTGACGGGAAGCATCCACATAAAAGTATTCGCTGCCCTGCCGACGCCCCACCACATGCAGTTCCCGCCAATCACCACGCTGCTCCGGCAGAATGCGATAAAAGCGTTGCAAATTGAAATCTTCGATGGACTCCCAAAGCTCGCCAATGAATTTCTGTGATGGCGGGTCGAAACTGCTATGGTCAACCATCAATGATTGAATTTCATTGATGCCTCGCAGCTTGTCGATCGCCACTGTCGGCTGGCCATTCCCGGCAAAGGTGACGATAGGCTTCCAGCGTTCTACGATAACGTCGTCGTTGTAGGCAAGCGCGACGGGGGTAAGCAGCAGCAGGATGGCTGGCAGGAATACGGATTTCATAGGGGCCTCAGGCTTTGTTGGCGATGGTCAACAGGGCATCATGAATATTGAAAAGTGCGATGAGAAATTCGAACAGCATGCGCCATACCAGTTCCAGCAGAAGAAACGTTACTACGAACACACTGCCTGCGACCATTTTCAGTGATCGCGCGTAGGGCATCCGGTTGAGCCAGCCGTTCACGCTGTCGATCCCGCTGGCGCCCGCCTCGTGGCTTCTGATCCAGGAGACAAGCCAGGCCGTGAACAGACTTGCCAGCACCGGGACGACAAACGCTCCCAGCCAGTACAGCAGAACCATGATGTAAGGTGTGACGAAAAACTTCAGTGTCAGGAAATCAAAAATGGTCTGCATGCGCGCTCCGGGCTGGCGTTGCCCGCCTGCGCACACGCGCAGGCGATCGATGTCTCTTGCTGTAACAATCTTTCTTGCTGTAACGCTCTCTCTTGCTTAAATAATGGCAGTTATTTGATGCGTTCGTCGAGCTGTTCGAGAATGTAGTCGTCCCAATCACGCGAAACGAATTCGATTGATCCGACGGCTTTTCTGGCTACGACTTCCACTTGTGTCTGTTGTCCGGTCTCCGATACAAACACGGCAACATGCTGCCCGGCGGTCATGCTGAGCGGGGAAATCGGTTGCTGGGCCAGAATCAGCCCCTTGCTGTAATCTTCATTTACGAGACTGAGATCCGAGGCTTCGATAACGCCCAGGGTCTGCTGCCATACCTGCGCCTTGCTGGCCGAATACTGTTTCGTGGAGCCCGAGCCACGGGCGTTCTTCGCATCGGCCAGGCTGTTGAATGAAATACACCCCTGAAGCAACAGGCTGCTGGCGAGCATACTGCTGATGGCGATTTTTCTGATCATGTGACACCTCGTTCTTGTTGTGATGATGCTGGGGTTTGAAGTTCTTTCTGCGACAACGGATGGTCTGTTGTCGACAATCTTTGTGGCAAGGTCAGCGGCGAATCGCTGCTGCTTGCGCTGCGGGAGAAATGGCCAGATAGTCATCTGCGATGTGACTTTCGGCCTCGTGTTCGGGGTGGAAGTCGCGGCGCAAATAGCGTGAAGCCGCCTCCACCAGCATGCCGAGGCTGGGAAGCCGGTCTTGTGCGGCGGCGCGTCGCCATTCCCGCAGAAGACGGAAACGTTGGCCCGGTTCGCTGCAGCGATTGAGAAAATAGCGTGTGCCCCACAACCATAACGCCAGCAGAATGGGGCCAACCAACAGCATCAGGAACTGGCGTTGCAGGTAGCCGCCCCCTACCGACACAAACAAATCGTGGGCGACAGACCGGTGCTCGACTTCTTCCGCCCCATGCCAACGCAGAAGATCCATCATCACGGGATCAGCGCCTGCCTCATCGAGTCCTCTCGATTCGAGAATCCATTTGCCGATGATGCAGGTGTAGTGTTCGATGGCAGCAATGACGCCCAATCGAAAAATCAGCCAGGCCCGCACCAGCCAGGCCCATTCGCTGCGAATGCCCAGTGGATGGTCACCCAGCAGTTGCGTGAATAGCCAGCGTACCTTGCGCGTGAACGGTTCGGTATCGACGCCGTGTGCCGTGTAAAAGTGTTCAAGCACACCGGAATGCGAGCGTGAATGAATGGCTTCCTGACGAATGAAACCGCGCACCTGTTCCCGTAACTGCGGCGTTTCAACCCCGGGCAAGGCCTTGTTGTACACGCGGCAAAACCACAATTCCCCTTCGGGAAGCAGCAAATGCAGAACGTTGATGAAATGCGACGTGAACGGGTCATCCGGAACCCATACCGGTGCCGTGTCTTGCCAATCAAATTTTACCTGCCGGGCGGGCAGTACAGGCTTGGCGTTATCTTCCTTCATGAGGTGGCCTCGTTGCTGTGACAGGATGCGGTAACATGTTCAGTGACAGGGTGTGTGCGCTTGCGAGGCGTCACGCGGGTGAGAAATCGATACGGGCGATGCGGCGTCGCAGCGCGGGAGAAATGCGTCCGAGCCAGTGAGCGCCTTTGGCTTCGATGCCGACCAGCACTTGCGCGCGATCATGGTCGACAGCGCCCACGATGGCGGTCGCCACGCGCTCGGCGCCAAAACCGCGCCATTGGTAAAGCTGGGCGGCTTTGTGGCGGCGGCGTTGCTGCTCTTCCTCGCTGACACCGACATAATGCGTCGAGGTGGCTATACCGGTGTCGACAAAACCGGGATAGACCGCACTGACGCCAATGCCGTATCCGGCAAGCTCGGCGCGCATGCATTCGGTAAGCATATGCGCGGCGGCCTTGGTGGTGGCGTAGGCGGGGAAGGTTCGTGAGGGTGAAAACGCGGCGGCAGACGCAATATTGACAATATGTCCACCGTTCCCTGCGTCTATCATCTGGCGGGCGAATAAACGCGAACCATGAATAACGCCCCAGACATTAACGCCAAGAATGCGTGTCCAGTCACGGGTTGAGGTATCGAGAATGCCGCCGGCCATGCCAATGCCGGCATTGTTGATCACAATGTCCGGTGTGCCGACGGTGGTTGCGACCCATTGCGCAAACGCTTCCATGGCGGTGCTGTCACCGACATCCACCTGGTAGGGAAATATCTGGCTCTTTAGCAGATGGCCGAGTACCGCGGTGCGCTCGGCTGCGGCGCGATCGATGTCGGCGGCGACAACGGTGGCGCCGCGTTCGGCGTAGGCAAGCGCGGTCGCTCGCCCGATACCACTGCCTGCACCGGTGATGACCACCAGTCGACCGCTGTCCATGCGCACGCCGGTGTGGCAGGCATAACGCGATGCGATATGACTCGCGTCCTTTCTGTCATTGCAGGTTTCGCTATCTGATTTTGCATTGCTGGCGATGAATTCTCTGACTGCAATGGCGACTTTCTGCGGCGATTTCAGCGGTAGCCAATGCGCAGCTTCTATCTGACGCACCCACAAATCCGGGACCCAACGTTTCATATCGCTGAAGATATCGCGGCCGACGAAGTGGTCGTGCGTCGGAATCAACAGTTGTACCGGCGCCTGTGCATGGCGCTCTCGTGGCCAGAACAGCCTGCGCAGCATGTTGGCACGGTACATGTTCACGCCTGTTGCACCGTCGCGTGCCTGTGTGAGTGTGGGGGCCACATGAATGCCTTCGTTGAGACGTAACAGCCATGGCCACAAACGCCCAAGCCCCAGCATCCATAACCAGCCGATGGCAGGCAGATGAAACAGGAATATGTACCAGGAGCGCACCGCCTGCTTGAGCAATGCTTTACTGCCGTCCCATGAGGGCTGGCGAATTTTCTCGCGCAACCAGTGGCCCATGTGATCCAGGCAAGGGCCGGAAATGGAGGTGAAGGAGGCTATTCGCCCCTTCAGCGAGGGATCGGTGACGGATTCCCAGGTGTGAATCGATCCCCAGTCATGACCCACCAGATGAACAGGCCGGTTTGGGCTGACCGTGTCGATGATGGCCTTGAGATCCGCAGAAAAGCATTCGAGTCTGAAGTCATTGCGCGAGAGTGGGCGGGTAGATTGACCTGCGCCACGTGCATCAAACGTTACGACATGGAAATCCTGCGCGAGATCAGCAACGACTCCCGCCCAGACCGCATGGGTGTCGGGATAACCATGGACCAGGATGATGGTGTCATTGGCTGGATTGCCGGCAAACTGCACCGCCAGTGTTTGCCCGTCGTCAGTCAGTATGAAATTGCCTTGTTGCGATTGCAGTGTAAAGGCATTCATGAGCACACCTGCTCTGCAAGCGCTGGCATGCTGGCAGTGGTGGGGGCCGCTATGGCCAGGCGTTGCTGCCAACGCCTGACATGTGGAAGATCATCATCGAGCCAGAAGGCATCGTGTTCGGTAATGACCAGCAGCTCCTCGAATTTGGCGCCGACATCGCGAAATCCAAGATGCGGCTCGACGGCCCACAAGCCGATACCCGGTGCATGGTTGGAACGGCGACTGCTATTCCACAAGGGTGACCAACCTTCGCGGCGACCGGTGCGCATTTGCTGTAACAGTCCACGCAAGCTGCGGAGTCCAAACCGGCCGATATTCAGGGCGAATTCCTTTTCGTTGATGGTGTCGACCTTGTGCGCAAGCACCGAGAACGGGTACGCCTTGTGTCGCGGTTCCACACCTTGTTTGGCGCACAGTCGATCAACCGCCTGGCTGACGGATGCCATGGAATGACGGGCTTTTATTTGTGCCACGATCAGTTCGCGATGCGCCATGAGGTCATCCTGCAGTTGTTCGAGAATCAGATTTTCGCCAAGACTGCCGGAATAACCGATATCGGCAACGCAACCGTTCAGCACTGGCGCGCAATCCAGAATAAACGGCATGTTGGCTTCGATACGGCGTCCTGACGGATAAAATGCGGGGTGAAAGCCGCCGAAACCACGGAATGCGGTGCGATCGCCAAACCAGGCAAACGGCTGGTGAAACCAGTCTTTGACACCGTGATCCTGCAGCCAGGATTTCATGCGTGCGGCGACCTGGCGCTCGGTCATGCCGGGTTGTATTTCTGCTGCCACGGTTTGCGCGCAGGTGTAGGCGAGCGCCTGTACCGTGCGGAAATCTGCGAGTACTTCCGGTTTCATCGTGTCGCTCCTTCTTGTTGTCGTTGGCGCAGACCGGCATGCCTCAAGCTTGCGCAGAATTGGATATACTGGCGATGGCCCCGAGGGATGCGCTCTCGCCGGCGGATGGTGCCAGCGGCATGCGCAGGATGTTACTCGTCGGTAGCATGTTCTGGCGGATATTACTCGAAAGTAATATAATGTCAATCCATCGACCCACAGAATGATTCAAGAGAATTCAGCATGACCGCATTGAAACCCGTGACAGACACTGCCTCGCGTGGCAAAACCCGCCGTATTCCGCGCGCTGAGCGTGAATTGCAAATGCTTGAAGCGGCAGCGCGACTGTTCGGTGAAAAGGGATTTGAGGCCACGTCGATGGATGATGTCGCGCAAGCCTGCGGGGTGACGAAACCCATGGTGTATTCGTATTTCGAATCGAAGGAAGGCCTTTATTCGGCGATGATCCATCGCGCGGGCAATCATCTGGTGACGGCGTTTCTCGAGATCGGAAAGGAAAGCGATCCGACGCGCCGCTTGAAAATGTCGTTGCAGATCTTTCTCGAATTTGTCGAACGCTATGGTGCCAGTTGGCGCATGGTGTTTTCGCAACCGCCCAGCGGCATGAAATCCATGGACGCCATTGCAGGGTATCGGCAGCAGATCATGCAGGCGGCTGTCTATACCCTTGCCAAATTCAGGCCTGTCGGTGCTGACGGAAAAACGGCTCGTGATATCGTTGAACCCTATGCGCACGCGTTACTGGGCGCAGGCGAGGCAGTAGCTCAGTGGTGGTTGCATCATCCGGACAAAAGCCGCGACGAAGCGGCTCGTGCGATCAACGACATGATTGATGCGACCTTGCATCTGGTCAGCATGAAGCTGAGTACCTTGCCAATCGTAAAATAGCACGTTGTTCACACAGCAAAGATCAATGCGGCTGCCTCGGGGCGTTATGCCGGGTCAAGGGAGCTTGCAGGATTCATCCGGTGCTTGCGGTAGTCGCTCGGTGCTACTCCATATTGTTTACGAAATGCGCGCGAAAATGACGTGGCATGGGTGTAGCCGAGCGTTAAAGCCACTTCGGTAATGGGAATATCTGGCGAGGGCAAAATGGTTTCCATCATTTGCTGTCGTGTGGTTTTTACCAGCATCGTCCAGGATAGGCCTTCATCATGCAGGCGCCTTTGCAAACTTCTTTCTGACATGTGCAATGCATTGGCGGCGAGAGTAAGTCGTGGCATGGTTTCGCCCATGTTCATGCGCAGCCATTGCGTCAGTACGTTTGCATAGGTGTGCTTCTTTACATCAAGCCGGCCTTGCAGCACGGTGTCGAGCGAGTGCGCCAATTCGGTATCGCTGTCACTCAGGGGCGCCTGCAGGTCAAGAGCGCGAAATTCCACAAAAGCAACGGCAGATTCCTCGACCTTGCACGCACAATACTCGCCAAGCATTGCGCCTTCCTCGGTCGTCAAGGTCGGTAAACCGATGCGCTGTGGTACTAAACGATTATCGCTGCGGGAACGGCAGTATTGCACCAACAAGCCAATCACATACAACAGTGATTGCCGATGCGGCGTATTCGGGGCAGAGGCAGCCAGTAATAGCCGACAATGGTCGTGATGGACATTAATGCGCAAGGTGAGTGCGTCACTTACCAGCGAGTGAAAATAGGCGATGCGCTGCAATACATCGAGAAGATTGCCTCCGGCTTCCAGGCTCAAGCCCAGGCCACCCAGGTCGTGATAGCGCGTGTGTCGGATCATGGATTTCCACAGCGGCTTGTCGGGGCAAAGCTGTGTGGCCTGTTCGATCAACGCTCTTGAAACATCCACCGGAATGCGCAAGCGGCCATCGGTAGAAGACTCGTTCAAGGAATGCCGGGGAATTTGCAAGGTATCGAGATTGATGCCTTTTTCCTGCATGACACGAAGCAGGGGGCGCAGGTAGCCGAGGGTGGTGGTCGGGGTTTGCATGACAGAGTGCCCGTGGGTGGTGATGCCAAGATGTTACTCTAGGGTAATATAATGTCAAGCCCCTGCAGGTTGGCGCCAAGTGTTCAATTGCTGGCGTGTTCAGTAGCGCAGTCTTTCTGGCAGACCAGTATCGTGAAGCCTCCCTTGTCAACGGAGCGACCCTTATGACGACTGTCACCCACCGCGTTGCGCGTGAAGAGCATTTGCCTTCCAAGGTTTTGCAGCGCGCCATGCTCAAGATCGGCGACGAGTTTCGGGCTCGTCATCCCTGGCTCATTCAGCATCAGGATCGCATCGGCTTTGCGATTTTTGTGTTCAGCTGTATTGCCATCGTGCTCAATGCCTTTGCGTATGGTGCGGGCAGCCTGCCGGCGTGGGTTGCGATTGTCATCGCCGCGTTCTGGATGTCCATTTTGCATGAGCTGGAACACGACCTGATCCATTACATGTATTACCGCAAAAATCCTTTCATGCATCACTTGATGATGGCGGGGGTGTGGCTGTTTCGTCCCAGCACGATCAGCCCCTGGACCCGCCGCAGTCTGCATTTACATCATCACAAAGTGTCGGGCAGCGCTGCCGATCTCGAAGAACGTGGTATCACCAATGGCGTTCCCTGGAGTTTCAAGCGTCTTTTGATGCTTGGCGATCATATGCTCGCCATATTCCTGCGGCCACTGGATACCCTGCGCATGACGCGAGATTATGTACGCTCACAGGAGCCGTTATCCCGGCAGGAGAGAAAACAGCTGATTTTGCAGAATCTGTTCGCCTATTTTCCGCTGGGCGTGATCCATTATGCGCTTTGGCACGGTTGGGTGGTTTGGCATCTGTTCAAATGGAGTGCAACTGCGGTGGGATATGCCCCCGTGTTGTCTGAGACGCAGTTGATGCTGGAAAGCACAGTGGATTTTCTGGCCGTGGTGCTATTGATGCCCAATGTGCTGCGGGTGTTCTGCCTTCACTTTGTCAGTTCCAACATGCATTACTATGGCGATGTCGAGGCAAATAATGTGATCCAGCAAACGCAGGTCTGGAATCGTTGGTGGTTGGCGCCCTTGCATTTGTTTTGCTTCAACTTCGGTGCCACCCATGCCATTCATCATTTTGTAGTGCGGGATACTTTTTATATTCGCCAGATGACAGCGCATCGCATGTATCCCTTGATGCGCGAGCAGGGTGTGCGGTTCAACGACTTTGCCACCTTCCGGCGAGCCAACCGGTTTGGTATAGCGGAAAGCGAGCAGATGGTGAATGTTGAGGCGGGAACGGCACGCTTGTCTGCTTCTTGACAATGTAGCGACACGCTACCTGTCGGTGCGTAGTTTTGTTCTGGCTTTACAATGGCTTATGCGTTGGTACGAGGTTTGCTCGAATGCCTGTTGACCTCTCCCGCATGAGCCATCACGATGAAACTTCAAATCGATCGCGTATACGTTGACGCCATGGTGGATGCCTTCCCGGACCTCGCTCCATTGCAGGATCAATTGCGTTTTGGCAACAAGGCTGAGATACCCTTTCTGCATCTTTCTTCTTCGCAGCTGGGGTTTTTACGCGAGCTCTATGAATCAGCCGGCGCGCACATGCAGGGTCGCGCTGCGCAGATTGCCACTTTGCAAAATGTCATGAGTGACGAATGGGCACGTTTCGGCAAAGGTGATCTGGAGCGATTGGTGCCTGCCATCGCAGAATATCTGGTGCAAGATGCAATTCGTGGCTGGCTGTTCCAGGCTAACCTGTCGGGGAAACCCATTGCGTACCTGGTGGCCCGCATTGACTTCACGCCGCCAGGAGAGGAGGAAACCGGTCGCATCCTGATTGAACTGAAGGCCAATACCATGGCGAAAATCGCCTCGGTGACCCTGCAAATTCTGGAGCGGGATATTTGCGGTAAATCCGTGCCGGAAATCTTTGCCAGCAAAGGCTATCTGAAAGAAACGCCCGCATTGATGGCCGCTTACGACCATGCCACCGAGCGTTATTTTCATTGGCGCTCACAGGTTGGGCATCAGTTCTCCGGTACAGGCACGGGCATATTTGCTGACGATCCAGCTGCAACACACCGGAACAATGATTATTTGCGCAAAAATCTGGTGATTTTGTCTTCCTCGGGTGCGTTGGCACGGTTGGTCAATGACGAGGAAATCATCAAGGAGCGTGAGCTTTCCCTCGAGCACACCGGCGACATTCTCGGCAAGTACATACGCAAAGCCGGTCGCAGCACGCGTTACGATGACAAGGTCGAACAGGCGGTCGAAACGGCAAAGCGCGAGATCCCTGCAGGGCTTTTTACCGACATGCCGGTACATGGCTATATCCTGATGTTCCATCTTGATCTTCACCATCATGTGTGGGTGCATGTCGCCGACATGCAGCCTTATGAATATGCTCCCGAGTTGAAGCAAAAGCTGGTATTGCCGCCGGAACAGACCGATCTCATCGATATCCTCACCGCAGAAATGGATCTGCTGATGGATGACATCGTGGCCGGTAAGTCCGGGGGAGCGACTGTGCTTTGCGCCGGCCCGGCCGGTGTGGGCAAAACCCTCACGGCAGAAGTCTACGCCGAGATCATCAAGCGCCCGTTGTATCGGGTGCATTCAGGGCAGCTTGGGTTGAACGTTACCCAGATGGAACAGGCATTAAAGGATACCCTGACACGCGCCCAACGCTGGGGTGCTGTCATGCTGATCGATGAGGCCGATGTCTATATCAAGCGAAGGGATGACAATATTGCCGCCAATGCCGTTGTGGGTGTGTTCCTGCGCGTGCTGGAATACTTCAACGGTTTGTTGTTCCTGACCACCAATCGCGTCAACGATATTGATGAGGCGATCGTTTCCCGATGTATCGCGCTCATCAAGTACCATCCGCCCGGATTGGCCGACCGTCACAGGATTTGGCAAGTCATGACACAACAATTTGAATTGCCCGTAGCAGAGAAATTGTTGCATCAGTTGTCGCATCGTTTCCCGGACGCCACCGGGCGCGATATCAAGGGACTGACCAAGCTGGTCGCAAAATATTGCCAGCATAAATCAGTGCAGCCCACGCTGGATGTGTTCGACCGGTGCAGTATTTTTCGCGGCATGGAAACCGGGAGCGCCTGACATCGGATGCAATTACGGTGTTAATGCGGTCACACGCCAAATAGTATTGCCCACGTCGTCTGCCACCAATAAGCCTCCTTTTCGGTCAATCGCCACGCCAACAGGGCGACCTTGTGCGTTTCCTGCCGAGTCCAGAAATCCGGATAATATATCCACGGGGTTACCGCAAGGTTTCTCCTGACAAAACGGAATGAAAATTACCTTGTAACCGCTGTGTGGTTTGCGATTCCAAGATCCATGCTGTCCTACGAACATTCCGTGGGAATAGTTGGGCAATTGGCTCCCTTCCGAGTTGTACAAACCCAGTGAAGCGGTGTGGGCCCCCAAGGCATAATCCGGTACGATAGCGCGGGCCACCAGATCTGGCCTGGCAGGTTTGACGCGTTCGTCTACATGTTGGCCGTAGTAGCTGTAAGGCCAGCCATAAAATCCATTGTCGTGCACTGCTGTCATGTAATCCGGAACCAGATCGCTGCCCAATTCGTCGCGCTCATTGACCGCCACCCATAACGCGCCGCTTGCAGGTTCATAGGCCATGCCCACAGGGTTACGCAAGCCGGAGGAATACACACGATGCATGCCTGTATAGCGATCTATTTCCCAAATGGCAGCGCGCTCAAATTCATTTTTTAGTCCGTTTTCGGCGACATTGCTATTGGAGCCGATGCTGGCATAAAGCTTTTTTCCATCTCTGCTAGCAGTCAGATTTTTGGTCCAATGATGATTGATCGGGCCCGCCGGTAATTTTGCCAACACAACGGGGCTTTCTGTGATCCGGGTTTGCCCCGTTTGGTATGGAAAGCGCACAACGGCATCGGTATTCGCGACATAAAAGTCATTTCCCACCAAGGCCATGCCGAATGGTGAGTGCAAGCCTTGCAAAAAGATTGAACGAAAATCCGCAACACCATCGCCATTTTCGTCCCGGAGCAAGGTGATCCTGTTTGCACTGAGAGTGACGGCACCTGCTTTTTTCATGAAATATTTCATGAACCACCCTTTGATACCTTTGGCATCTTCCGGTTTAGGTGGCGCATTGGTTTCTGCCACCAAAACATCGCCATTGGGTAGCACGTAAAGCCAGCGCGGGTGATCCAGTTGATCAGCAAATGCCCCGACTTGCAGATGTTCTCCGGGCGTGGGTTTCCCGCCTGCGGGCCAGCCTTTCGCTGGCGCAATATTGACTGTGGGGATCAGTGTGTTTGTAGGGGGTGGCAAAGCAGGGTGGGGGCCCATTCCTGCAGAGGTGGGGTATCGTGCGTGTTCGCTGCAGGCAGTGAGCGACAAGAATGAAATGAAAATCAGGCTGGGAGCACGCATTTGAACCTCCTTGTCGCATTCGCGCCATTGTTGGCATCGCGGCAGTCCGTTAACGTTTTGCTGTCTCCGCTTTGACATCACTTACTTGGCTCTGTGCACTACAGAACGCCAATAATCCATGGCGGGTCAAACTGGTGATTCACTTCAGGCAATGGGACGTAATCACAACGACTCACTGCGCCACGAATGAAAGACCCCATCCGGATCATAGCGCTCGCGTATGACCTGCAAGCGAGCCTTGTTTTCCACTGACAAAAAACGTGCACGACGACGCCCGAGATTCTCATCGGCGAGCTGTATGCCCACCCCCAGATGTTCCATGGACTGAATGTTGTCGGTCGCCCAGCTGGCATAACGTGCATCGTCCTGCGGATCCTTCCATTCGCCATACAACGCCAGGTAATGCTTGCCTTCGACCGAGAAGGCCATGTCTTGACGTTTTTCGGGGGGATGCCAGCTGATCATCAGCACATGGCTGGGCATGGGCGGCATGGTGTCTGCGATGGTGTGCAAGCCCGGCAGCAATTGTTCCATGGGCGCGTTGGTCCACATGTTGTCGACGCTCCAACGCATTTTCGGCGGAAAAATCCGGCGGGCGGCCAGCGTCGACATCATTGCCGTCGAGATGGGAAATAACGGGAAGGGTAGGCTGGCATGCCGGCGCATCGGGCCGCGCGTCAAAAAAGCTGTATCTTCCTTTGCCTGTTTCCAGCTATGGGTCAGCACCGGCGCGATGACCTCGATTCCGGGCGCCATAATGCCGTTGGCCTTGCGTGTCAGCAATAACTGGAATTCGACCGAGCGCGGTACTTCCGGACCGATTTTCTCGGCCCACAGAAACACTTCGTCCAGATGGCGCATGCGAAATACGTGCGAGGCTAACGCCGTGACCCGGGGGCGCGGGTGCACTTTCAGGTGATAACGCACCACCACGCCGAAAAAGCCAGGCCCAGCACCGCGCGCGGCCCAGTAAAGGTCGGCATGTTCCTCGGCGTTCGCATGTACGAGTTGCCCGTCAGCGGTCACTACGTCGATGCCAATGACATTTTCACAGGCAAGCCCCAACACGCGGCTATTCCAGCCAAAACCGCCTTGTAGCAAATAACCACCCAAACAGACGTCGATCGCGTGCGCAATCGGAAAAAACAGTGCATGCCGCTTCAGGGTATTGTCGAGATCCACGCTCCAGCAACCCGGGCCGGCAAACGCCATTTGTCTTTCTACATCCACTTCGATGTGATTGAGGCGAGACATGTCGATGAGCAAGCCACCCTCGCGCAAATGATTCTGCAGCCAGCTGTGCCCGCCTGAACACACGCTGACGTTCAGCCCTTCTCGGCGTGCCCGCTTTACCGCTGCGATCACGTCATATACATGGTTCGCCTGCACCAGAACCTTGGGGCGCACCCCGGGATCCGAGCCGTTGAAAGAGGTGCCGAGCACGGCAGCGTCGAAACCTTTGTGCTGGTTCGTCAGTATTTTGCCAACGCTATCTGGACGTTTCATGGTGTTCTCCCGTCGGTATGCCGCTGAGGTCAGGCGTTGTGAGCGAAGTGTGCGTGTAATGCCGGCAGAATGGCGGCGAGGTGGTTCATTTCCTGGGCGTCGTGTATCAGCATTTCTTCAGCCTGACGGGCCCCCAGGCGCTGGGTTTGGGCCGCCAGCAGACCGAGCCATTGGCCAGCGCGACCGCGCATGCCCAGCGGTTTGACGTTGCTCCCGCCCAACCAGAAACGGGAGCGCATTTCTGACCCACCCTCCACCGGGCGGATGTGATGTACCAGCCAGACGGCTTCCACGGGTAAACCGGCCACGCCCCCGCGACCGCAAATGACGACTTCACCGCGTGCTCGCAGCGTCGCCTCGTCGAACCCCAGCACCGAAGGCGGTACAAACGTGAGAAACACCCGCAACCGTCTCGCGCCGATGTATTCCACGATGTGCGAGGTTCTGCCCACGTAATGTTGCAAATCACTACGGCCATCGGCCCAGGCCACGTCGACGTGAGCGAGCGGATGCCAGAGCTTGTAACGCTGCGCGTCACTCCCGTGCCAGGAAAACCACCAGTCCCACATGGCAGGCGTTACGCCCGGCATCCGGGTCAGGCAGGCGATGCGCGCTGCACCGTCGCCAGTCAGCGTGTAACCGGTTTCCAGCAGGTGATAGCCCTCATGCTGAAGACGTGCCGCCTGCTCGATGGGAGGTAACAACTCCTGTGCCACAGCGCCTTTGGACAGGGCCTCGATGACATGCGCCGGTAAGGGCGCCATCTGTGGATTGAAAAAGCGCGCGTAGGGGCTTGATTGGCGCTCCGATTCATCAAAGCCGAGATGTAGGGCGGTCATATGAACCTCGTCTGGATTGTTACTGCTGCAGCGAGTCGTTGCAGCCCGAAATCAGGATAATACATCTTGATGCATAAATGCAACGCGTTGCATTTATGTGGTGGCTGCGGCATACTCGCCTGGCAATGCGCTCAACGGGCGAGGAGTAATGCATGATCGGTACGACAAACGCGGTAAAAGCGGGCACGACGACAACAACCGACACAACAACCGACACAGCAGCAGACACAACAGCAGACACAACAGCAGACACAACAGCAGACACAACAACCGACGCTACAGCGACCGGCACAGCTGCGACCGGTACAACAGCAACCGGTACAAAAGCAGCCAACACGAACACGACAGCGGCTGAAAAATGGCGTGAAATCAGAGGTTTGGTGGGGGCGCGGGGAGCAATGCTCAGACGCGCTTGCCGAGGCTGTCTGTTGGGTTCGCTGTTCATGGCGTTACTGTTCCTGGGGGTGGCCACCCGCGCATCGGCGGAGCTGATCGAAGACCTCACGGTGGTGTCTCCCAAGGCGTTGGCGCTGGCCAATGCGGTGACGGCGGATCCGCCGGGCATCGACTCCATTCATTTCAATCCGGCGGGATTGATCGATATCCCGCACTCGATCAGCGAACTCAAGGTGGCGACGTTTCGCCTGGCCAATCATGCAGAGAGCGGTGCGCAACGTGTCGATGAGCAGACGCGTGCCGTCTACGAGGCATTATCGGGAGAACCCTATCCGCAGGATCCGTTGGCCAATCAGCATGGTCATACCGGCGATGCCGTATTGTTGCTGCCGGGAGGTGTCTCTGAAGAAATGAATCTGCCCGTGGCCGTGATGGGCGGAATCGCGATTCGCCCGCCGGCGAGTCGAGTGGTATTTGCCACGGCAGGCTACTCGCCGATGATGGTGGGCGTTACCCGTGATGATGACGATTTCGGTCGTTACCAGTCGGTGGAAACGGCTATTACGCGCATTACCTATTTGTCACCCAGCCTGGCCTGGCGGATGAATGATCAGTGGGTGCTGGGGGGCAGCCTGGGGTTGTCTTACCAGGGAATGAGTCTAACGACCGATGTGAGAGCGCCACAGGCGGTGTCGGCCATCATCCCCATCATTGGCCGCCAACTGACCGGGGAATCATTGGCGTTGGGCCCCTACGATGACATCGCGAGATTTTCGGTCACCATGGAGGATTACGTTTCCACCAACATCAATGTCGGGGCCTTATGGGAACCCGCCGCGTGGTTGCGATTCGGTGTCGCCTGGCGCTCACCGACGCATTCCCGCCTTGAGGGTGATTTCTCGATGAAATACTCCCAGGATTTTCTGCAGTTGTCGCAGGAACTGACCAAGGTGGTGCCGCGGGTGGGGGGAGAAGCCATCGAGCGTGGCAGTGCCGAGCTGGATTTCAACACCCCTGCGCATGCGTCCTTAGGTGCGTCGTTACAGCTGACACCCGATTGGAAACTCAATCTGGATATGCAGAAAGCGTTTTATTCCAGCTGGGATGCTTTCACGATTAATTTCGACCAGGATGTGGATTTTCTGGTGGTAGGTTCGGTCTTCGATGCAGATGCGCAGCCGCGCTCCCTCACGTTACAGCGTCGCTACCAGGATGCGGTGTCCTGGTCGATCGGTACCGAATATGAACTCACGGAAACGTTGCGATGCCGCATGGGCTATCAGCGTCGTAACAGCGTGATTCCGGATCACGCGCTGGATTTGACAATGCCCATGGCCGACGCCGATTTTTACGGGGTGGGAATGGCGGCCATGCTCGAAAAAAACGAAAAACTGGAAGTGAGTGCAGGCTATCTGGTCAGTCACTACGCGATCGACTACGGGCAGTCGAGCAATACCAACAGCGAAGATCCCTACGATCTGCTGTACAATCCGTATGTGTTTTTGTCACTGAAATCCAGAACGACGTCGGTGTTGCTCGCGTTTTCCTATGTCAAACCGTTCTAATGAAAATGTACGCGAACGCTTGTCGAATTGGACATTTTGCAGGTGGCTCTGGTCTAGGGAGGGGCCAGCTGTCAGGTGGCCTGGTCTTCTTTCGGTGGAGATTCTTTTTTTAGTGGAGACACTACTGTCAGTCAAGAGCCTGCTGTCAGGAGAGCAAAGTCTGCTTGTAACGCAGGGGGGCAGTGGCGAAGCAGGCTGTAGGCCAGTGTTTTCTTGATTTCCACAACGAGTTCGGGGGCGGACATCAAGGCGTTTGCCCACAAGCCGAGCAGACCGGCAATGGCGAGCATGATGTGGCGGGCGAGGGCTTCAAGCGGTGTGTCGGGCAGGAGTTCCTGGCGTGCCAACGCCTGGCCCAGCAACATGTGCGTGATTTGCTGGGCACGTTGCAGATTGGCGGCGCGAGCTGCGGGGTGATCCGATGTCATCACACCCCAGAAAATATTGCGGTAATACTCAATCTCCGGCGCATACAAGGCATAGGCTTCATCCACCAGATTCAGGCTGGCCCCCAGGGTTCCTGTCGCGCCAGGCAGGCGCTCCCACAGTTGTCGCAATGGATCGTCAAGCAAGGCCAGCAGTACATCGGTTTTCGAACCGAACAGATTGTATGGCGTGCGGGAACTCACCTGCGCGCGGTCTGCCAGCGTGCGCATCGATAACGCTTCGAGCCCGCCTTCCTTCAATAGCTCGCGGGCGGCCACCAGAATTTTATTGCGATTGTGCGCCTTGTTGCGTTCGCGATTATTCATGTCGGAAGGTGTGTCTCGCGGAATGGGCCTGCTGCAAGCAGGCGGTGCCGCATTTTACCATGACTCGGTCGTGCAGCAGTATCGATTCGCCCGAATAGGGAACATGAAATGCCGCAGCGTCCACGCGGTGTAATGCCAATGCTTTTTGCAAGTCAGCCGCCGGTGTGTGCAATCCTTCGGTGGTCAGCTGAAAGAATCCGAAGTGAATTCCCACGCTTTTCTGGCTGCGCAGATCCTGATGCGCTTTCACGGCATCGTCAGGATTCAGATGGATATCCTGCATGAACCAGCGTGGTTCGTAGGCGCCTATCGGTAATAACGCCAAACTGAAGGGGCCGTGGCGTTTGCCTGTGTCGATGAAGTGCGGGCCGTAGGCGGTATCGCCGGCAAAGTAAATTGTGCCCTGCTTGCTCTTGATCACAAAGGCACCCCACAGTGTGCGCATCTGATCGACGATGCCACGACCGGAACGGTGGCGTGCTTCGGTAAAAACGAATTGAGTTGTTGCCTCGCGGTGCGTGTCCTCCCAATCCATTTCCATCACCCGCTTGAGTCCGGCGTTATGCAGCAGCGCGGCGTTACCCAGCCCGGTGAGAATGAGCGGCGGTTGATTCGTCTGACGCGTCTGCAATGTCAGCAAGGACGGTAGATCGAGATGATCGTAATGATTGTGACTCACCAGAATGACGTCGATCGGCGGCAGTTTTTCGAGCGGAATAGCGGGTGGCATGATGCGTTTGGGGCCCCACCACGAAAACGGGCTGACCCGCTCGGAAAACACCGGGTCGGTGAGAATGTTGAGACCGTCGATCTGTATCAGCGTCGTGGCATGGTTGATATAGGTGACCGCCGCTTGCGTCCGCCGTTCGGGAAGAGGGGGTGGGGCTGATGGATCAGCTGGTTTGTCCCAGGTTGCCGCCTGGAACGGCATGCTGGCACCCAGGGCGATGATGTCCGTGACCGATTTGTCGTTGGGCACGCTGTTGTGAAAGCGCGTGCCGTCGAAGTGGTCTGATCGCGGTCCTTCGTAGACGGGCGCGGCGAGACAGCCCGACAACAGAAGTACCAGGGCTGCAGCCATCCCTGTTGCCAGTGCCCGGTTCAATGGGGGGAGGCGACACTTGGAATCATCGGACAGTGGGGGCATGGGGGCTCCTGACACAGCACCAACATTAGGAAATAGGGCTCAGTATGCCCCTCGTTCACCCGACTGTCAGTGGCACTGGCGCGCGTCGATCGGGTACGGATGCAATGCCAAACCTGATTTCGGTGGGAAAATTTCCCTTGATCGCTTCTCGGTCGGGCTGGCTGTGGTATATTGGATGGCATGACAGAACAAATTTCCTCTTCATTATCGTCCTCTCCCGTGCTGCTGCGCGCCGTACGCCATCTGTTGCGTCCTCTGGTGCGTCTGCTGGTGCGCAGTGGCGTCGCCTTCCCGCAACTAGCTGATTTGCTGAAAGAAGTGTATGTCGAAGTGGCAGACACCGACTTTACCCTGGGGGGGAAACCCAACAGCGACAGCCGGGTATCCCTGCTGACAGGGGTTCATCGCAAGGACGTCAGGCGTCTGCGTGGTGCGGAAGTATCCGATGATGCCGTCCCCGTGTCGTTGGGGGCGCGTCTGGTCGCCATGTGGTTGGCCGATCCGCTCTATCTGGAGCCCGGCAAGGCCGATGACAGCAAGCCGCAGGATGGCAGCAAGCCCAAAGCGGTTCCGCGCCAGGGGCCGGCCCCCAGTTTTGAACATCTTGTCGAGAGTGTCTGTCGGGGCGACTTGCGTGCACGCGTCATGCTCGAAGAGTTGGAACGGCTGCGTGTGGTCCGGGTCGACGGGGATCACGTCCATTTGCTGCAGGATGCCTTCCTGCCTTCGCGTTCCCTTGAGGAAAAGGCCTTTTTTCTCGGCAAGAATATCCACGATCATTTGGCTGCCGCCGACCACAACCTCAAGGGTGGCGAGCCGCCGATGTTCGATCGCTCGGTGTATTACAACAACTTGAGTCAGGCGTCGATCGACGAAATCAGCCAGCTGGTCAACGAGCAGGCGACCGCGATGCTGAAAGTGGTCAACGTCATCGCGCGTGAAAAACAGCAGCAGGATCACGCGGTCGATGGCCCGAAGCAACGATTCAACCTGGGCGCGTTCTACTGGGTGGAACAGCAGCCTGCCGAAGCGGGTGAAGAGACGCGTAAAGACACGGGTAAGAAAAACGATGAATAAGCTTGTGGCCGGTTTGCTCTTGTCGATGAGTGTGGCGGCAATGGCCGCCGAACCCCGGGAACCTGACGAAGGCGGCATGGGCGGCACCGGTAACGCGGTCTATTCCGTCAACCCGCCTGCCGGGATGGAACGGCCCGATGTGCCAGAACGGGTGGAACGGCCAGAGCTGCCGGGCCCCGAGATTCCCGATATTGAAACCGGTTCGGAAGGTGCGCTGGATGGCCAGGATACGCCGGATGTGCCCGATCACCACCGATAGCTGACCTGCAGCCCCAGCGTCTGATCGGCGCTGCTGTCGCTGAACCCCTTGGCGGCATACGTCATGAGCTTCCAATGGGGATCCAGTTGCCAGCTGGCATAGCCAAACAGTTCGCGCACGGGGCTGTTGCCACGAACGCTCGCTTCCCGCCAGTCGTAACCCAGTCCCGTTGACACGGTTTTCCCCAATGGGTGATCCAGTCCCGCGTTGGCATAGGCGCCGTCTTCCAGCGCGATCAGAGGGGAGCTACCCCGCCATTTGTAGCCGGTGATCAAAAACGGCCGCCATTGCCTGAACAACCCGGTGATCCCGAGTTGGGCCGATGTATCGCGGCTACCGGTGCCTAATCCTTCGTCTTTGTCGGCGGTGGGCAGCTTCAGCCTGACACCTGGCTCAATCAGCCAGTGGCCTCGCACCCAACCATGATCCAGCCCGGCGATGGTGTCCCCCATGCCCGAGGCGGTCTCCTGAGCGTCTGCTTTTACCATGCCGTCGCCGACATTGCCGGGGCCGCTGATGCGGATCAGTGAACTCTGCAGGCGAGCTGTCCAGGGACCCTGGCGGTATTTGAGGGTCAGTGGTGTGTAGCGCATGTGGGTGTCGCTGTCGCTGTCGCCCGCAGGCTTCTCTGGGGCGTGGTCATTGCCATAGCCACCCTCGCTCACAAACATTCCCGTGCTCAGACTATAGCGATGGGTAGCGTCAGCGTGTCCAGGTGGGCTCCCGAAAACAAGGAGCAGTGCAAGCAGGCGTCGGGTTGGCATGTGGGCTCTACAGAAGGTGATCGCTCCGAAGTCTAACCGAACAAGGTGCGCTCGTATTCACCCTTGACGGGGGAATATTTCCCTCTTAATCTGGGTGTGTGGGAAAATTTACCGCAAGCATAAAACAACACAACACAGCACAACAAAGGAGAGGGGTATGAAAGCCTTGATCGGACGCAATGACCTGCCGGTGCTTCATCGAACGAGGCTGAGCAGGCTAACGATGGCATTGGTGGGTGCGGGGCTGGCGCTGACCGGCTGTGGCGGCTCGGATCACCATGATGGCAGCCGGGAGCCATCGCAGTTGTCAAAGCAATCGCTGGTGCCCGCCGGTTCGGCGGCGCGTTTCGATGCCTATCTGAAACAGGGATTGCAGAACGTTGCCAACCAACGCCAGGCGTATTCGTTGGGCGTGTCATTGGAAGAAGCTGCCGCTGACGGTGGCGTTGGGGCTTCCAACGGCTTTGGCATGTCGGGCACCAACCTCATTGAGCAAGGGGTGGATGAAGCCGACTGGATCAAACAGAACGAGACACACATTTTCGCGATGGAGAATCACCCCCTCTATTATCTCGCGGCAGACGATGGTGTGTCCGAACACAATCCGTCGCAGTTCAGTCTCAAGGTTTATGCAAAACCTGGCACCGAACCGCTGGCCGCGCTTTCCTTGAGTGGAGAATATAATCAGGGCATTTATCTGAGCGATGACACGGTGGTGTCGGTGGCGACCAAACAGTTTGCCAGCTGGTATTTTGAAGGCATTTCCGCGACGCAGAACGCCAAGACGTCGGTGGATCTCATTTCGGTCGAAACCCCATCGGCACCCGCTGTGCAAAAGCACTACGAATGGGATGGCGATTTTGTCTCTAGCCGACGGATTGGTGATTCCTTGTATGTCGTGACACGTTACGGCATGGAAACCGGCTATGTGGAGATGTTTGTCGATCCGGCCCCTGATTCTGACGTTATGATTGGTGCTCCTGTTTCGACCAATATTGATATTACGAAATTGCCGGTCACGGCTAATGGGCAGGTCGTCGATCGTGAGTCTTGCCTGATTCCGCAGCAAATGGACGAAGCGAATATCACGCCATCGATTGTATTGATCACGCAGATCTCCTTGAGCGAACAGCACCAGCCACGCGTCACTTGTGTGGCGGCATCCTCGGCCAGCGTCTATGCTGGTTTGGATTCCATGTATTTGTTTGCCCAAGACTGGGAACAAAACGCCACCACCATTCACAAGTTTGCCTTTGCTGAGGGCGAGGTCGATTATCGCGCTACCGGTGCGGTTGCCGGCTATATCGATTGGGCAAGCCCAGGCTACGGCGTCAGCGAACATGATGACGTGTTGCGCATGCTGACCGTTAACTGGGCCAACGCTGCCAGTGAGTACAAGGTATTTACGTTGGCAGAATCCGATGCGGAGCGTGGTGCGCTGGTGTCGCTGGGTGCGCTGCCGAACGCCTCACATCCGGAACCGATTGGCAAACCGGGTGAATCGGTGCGTAGTGTGCGCTTCGTCGGTGATAACGCCTACATTGTGACCTTCCTGCAGACTGATCCATTGTACAAGCTGGACTTGTCTGATCCGGCTGATCCCAAAATGGCCGGCACACTCGAAATCCCCGGTTATTCCGCGTATCTGCAACCCATCAATGGGCAGTATTTGTTGGGAGTAGGTTATTCCGCCGATGAAAATGGCAGGGAAACAGGGCTCCTGTTCTCAGTGTTTGACGTGTCGCAGGATGAGCCGCAATTGGTGGGTCAGCAAGCGATCGATCAGCCGGAAGGCACGTGGATGAATCTTCCGTTGGCGTGGGACAATCATGCGATCAGCAGTGTATCGAACGGTGAGAAAACACGCTTGTTGGTGCCTTACACGAGTTATTTCGAGACTGGCATGAATAATCTTGCGCAACTGGAGATTGATGAGTCCACCGGCGCGATCGTCTTGCCAGCCGTTCAGGAGTTTCCGGCTTTTGAAAACACAACCCTGCTGCGTTCCATTCTGGATGGGGAAGATGTGTATTCCTTGTTTGATGATGGTTCGCTGGAATCGGGAAGCTGGGGAGAGTTTGTAGAATAACGACGATAGGTGCTTCGCCCGGCGCAATGATTTTTCCTCATTGCGCCGGGCGCTCTTGAGCAGACAGGGTTCAGCAGACGATGTTCTGCAAGTGGGGTTAGCCGGCCATGGCCGCTCTCGCTGCCGGCGATCGTGCCAGATAGTCCAGCGCCTGCTGGGTATTCCCCTCGAATTCCGGGTGAAACTTCGGTGAAAGCCAACGCAGGGTTCCTGCCAGCAAATAACCGAACGTGGGGACATTTTCGGTTCTTCGGCCAACGCGCTGCAATTCTATCAACATCCGGAACAACGACATCTTTCCGATACGCTGTGCCCTGGGGTTTTTATCCTGTTTCGCCAGCGCCTTTCCGCCCTCGGTGAGGTAATACAAAAACAGTGGAAACACGATGGCCATCAAGGCTTGCCGACTGGCATAGAATCCCAGTTGTGTCTGACACAAATGCTCGAACAACTCAAAGGCGACGTTACGGTGTTCGACTTCCTCGGCCAAATGCCAGCGGAACATGTCGGCAATTGTCGCATCGCCTTTGTCCCAGCTGGTATTGTCCATGCACCATTGGCCCAGCATGCCGGTGAAGTGTTCGATGGCTGCGATCAATCCTACCCGGATAATGATCCAGCGTTTCTCAAACGCAGGTTTTTTCAGTGCTGGAATGCCAAACGGCGCTTCCCCCAGAAATTGCTCAAACAACCATTCTGCCCGCGCCTGAAATGCCTCTGTATCCATGCCGTGCGCCTGCAGATATGGGATTGCACCGGAATGCACGCGCGCGTGTATCGCTTCCTGCTTGATGAAGCCCCTGACATCCTCTGCGATGCGCGGATTCGTCACCATGGGCAATGCCTTGTTGTACACGCGGCAGAACCATAATTCACCCGGCGGCAGCAACAAATTGATGCTGTTGATCATGTGAGTCGAGTATGGGTCATCCGGCAGCCAGTGCAGCGGGCTATTCTTGAGATCGAATTGCACGCGACGTGGCTTTATAACATGGTGATCGATCATGAGCTCTCTCCTTACTGCGGGGCTTCATTCATGAGGTACGGCACTGCTTTAGCGCTAGGCGGTGAGATCGATTTTCGCGATCAGTCGCGAAATATCCGGTGCAAACCGACTCAGCAAGCGGGTCGTCCATGCTTCGGCGCCTACCAGCGCGACCGCCGGATTTTTGAGGACGGCATTGAAGACGGCGTCAGCGACTTGCTCGGGTGAAAAATTACGACGCTTGTACAGGGCATCGGCCCGTGCCCGTTTTTTGGCTTGCTCTGCTTCGTTGAGGCCAGCATAAACAGTGGAAGCGGCAATGCCGGTGGCGACAAATCCCGGGCAAATGGCGGTGACGCCGATATCGTTGTCGCTCAGTTCGGCACGCAGGCATTCCGTTAGCATGTGCACGGCGGCCTTGCTGGTGGAATAGGCCGTCAGCTTGCGGTTGGGCGCAAAGGCGGCCGCCGAGGCGACATTGACAATGCTGCCGCGGCGGGCGTTGTTGATCATCTGGCGGGCAAACAAACGTGAACCATGGATGACCCCCCACAGATTCACTTTCAATAATTTGTCCCACTGCGCCACCGACGTATCGAGCATGCCGCCTGCCATGCCAATGCCGGCGTTATTGACAACGATATCGGCACCGCCGAGCGCCTCTTCCACCCATTGCGCCAGCGCCTCCATCGCGGGAGCGCTGCCGACATCAGTAACCCTGGCCCAGGCCTTGGCATCCAGCGCGCGACACAGAAGGGCGGTGCGTTCCGCGGCGGCGCCGTTGATGTCCACGCACACAATATCGGCGCCGTTTTCAGCGAATTTGACGGCGGTAGCGCGACCGATGCCAGAACCTGCGCCGGTGATGACAGCGAGTTTTCCGGCCAGCGGCAGAGGCTGGCGATCCGGGTTTACGCGGTAACGCTGCATCAAGGTGGCGTTGTTGCTGTCAACCGTGGTTTTTTCGTCAATGCGATCAGCTTTCTCGTCAATGAAAGTGGCGAACTGGTCAATCCAGTCGGCAATCAATGTCGGGTGGCTCAGCGGAACCCAGTGACTGGCATGGAGCTCACGGCGGTAGAGTTCCGGCACCCATCGATGTATCTGTTCAAACAGATAATCGCCGACATAATTGTCCTTGGTGGGAATGATAAGTTGCACCGGGCAGTGAGCGTAGCGTGGTTCGGGATTCAGCAATTTGTCCTGGAAATTGGCCCGGTACAGTTTGACGCCAGTGGCGCCATCATCCGTTTGCGTTGGATTTTCCCCGGCTTCTTTTACGCCCTCGCGTTTTTCCAGAAAACTCGGCCACCATTTGCCCATACCCGCGCGCCAAAGTGCAGGCGCCATTCCCGGCAATTGAAAAAACAGGATGTACCAGGAACTGGTCAGCTGTGTGAACAGTTCACGCTTGGCGCGAACGGACGTCGCTTTCAGCTTGTCGCGCATCAAATAGGCCATGTGATCCAGAGAGGGGCCGGAGATGCTGGTGTAAGAAGCAATACGTGATTTGAGGTGATTCGTGGTCACGGATTCCCAGCTTTGAATGGAGCCCCAATCGTGTCCTGCGAGGTGAAAACGACGACCGGGAATCAGAGCGTCCACTACGGCAGCAAGGTCCTGCGCCAGCAGTGCCATCTTGTAGTCGCTCACCCCGGTGGGGGCATCCGATTCGCCTGCGCCACGTACATCATACGTTATCACGTAATATTTATCCGCCAGACGCTCGGCAACCGCTTGCCAGACTCGGTGATTATCCGGATAGCCATGCACCAGAACGATTGGCGTGTTATTGGTGTTGCCGTACGCCACGGCATGCAGCTGGATGCCTTGTGAAGCAATGCGGTGTGTCGTGATGTTCATGCAGCGACAGCCTTCTGTTGAATGGGGGATTGCCAAAGGCCGCGTTCACGCCAGCGGCGCATGTGCGGCGTTTCGTCGTCGAGCCAGTAGGCATCGTTTTCGGTAATGACCAGCAGCTCTTCAAATTTCGCGCCGACACCACGAAAACCGAGGTGAGGCTCAACGGCCCACAAGCCAGGAATCGGCGCATGATCGGATAGCGATCCTGATGACCAGATCGGCGACCATCCCTGTTTTCTGGCCACAAGGGTCAGGCGCCCCAGGGTTTCCAGCGCCTGCAAGCCAAACATGAACAGGGTGCTTGGGGTTTTACGATTGCGCCGGGACATGGGCTGCACGGTATGAGCCAGTGTCTCGAACGGATAGGCCTTGTGACGCGGGGCGTGCCCTTGCTGAAGGATGAGCCCGTCGACCGCCTGCGACACCTGACGCATAGCCTGTCGTTGCCGAATCAGATCCAGAATCAGACGACGATGGTCGGCCAGGTCATCGAGCAACACATCCAGCACTTTGTTTTCGCCCAGCACGCCGGTGTAGCCGATGTCGGCGACATAACCGCCCACCACGGGCGCGTTATCGAGGATGAACGGCATGTTTTCTTCGAGGCGGCGGTGGGTGGGCAGGAACTGCAAAGCAACCTTGAAGCCTTCAAACGCCGTGCGATCACCGAACCAGGCAAAGGGGGCGTGAAACCAGTCTGTCACGCCGTGATCGAGCAGCCAGATTTCCTGCAGACGGGCTGCCTGCTTCTCGGTCATGCCCGGTTTGAGCTCCTTGGCCACGGCTTCGGCGGCAGCATAGGCCAACCGTTGCACCCGCCGGAACTGCACCAGATCGTCGGCATTTGGCAGGTAGCCCCGGGTGGGCAAAGGGCTGGTGTTGAGCAATGGCATGAGAACTCCCGAAGGTATCGATAACGATGCTGTTTTTAAATGTTACATTCACCAATGAGACAATACAAATGTCATTTGAGGATCGTGAAGCCAAAATTGATTAGGTTGGGTGGCCAGAACGGCTCTTCCGGAGGTGCGGCTCCCTGCGCGATGGCTGTTGGGGCGGGGTGTCTTGCAAATAGATTGGCCAATATTTCGCCTGGTAGCCAGGTCGTGACTAGAGTGTTAACAAGGCGTTTTTTTAAATATCAGTTGTGGAGTCACCATGTTGCAGCAAAGCTTGCAGACGAAGTTATCGTTGGCGTTGTCGGGAGTGGTATTGCTGTCTGGCCTGGTGGTCGGGGCTTGGCTCAGCATCGAGAAAGCAGACAGCCTGCACTCTCACGCCAGGGACACGACGGCGAGCCGCCTGCATGAAATGAAGCGTTTGCTGGATACCAATGACCTGCTGATGTCGGAGCGCGTCAAAGGCTCGATGGCCCTGTTGCAGGAAAAGACCCATGCGATGGGCGAGCCCGGGCTGGGTGATGCAGTAACATTGGGAACTGAAAATGTGCCGGATCTGCAGTTCGGCGGCATCAGTCAGGTGGGACAATTTGCAGCGGTGGATGCAGTAACGCGCTTGGTCGGCGGCACCGCTACCCTGTTTGTCAAGCAAGGCAGCGAGTTCATTCGTGTGTCCACCAATGTCATGACTGAAGGCAAGCGCGCGATCGGTACACGGCTTGATCCGCTGGGGAAAGCGATTGCATCGTTGCAGAATGGGCAAGCGTTTTACGGTCAGGTGGATATTCTCGGCAATCCGTTTTTGACCGGTTATGTACCGATCCTGGATCCTCAGAATCGCCTTCTGGGGGCCTGGTATGTCGGCTATAAGGCTGATCTCAAATCATTGGAAATGGCGATCCACTCCAGTCACATCCTCAAGCATGGCGTGGTACTGCTGATGGATGACAAGGGTCGCATCCGGGAGCACACCGAAGGTGCCGATGCCGACGTCATCGCTGCGCTCGCCAAAGGGGAATTGGCCGGCTGGTATCGTGACACCGCTGGTTTTGATGCCTGGGGATACACCGTTGTCGCTGCCTATCCGGAAGCCGAAGTGGATTCTGTCATACGGAATCAGGTCTTTACGATCTCGCTGGTAACGCTTGTGATCTGTGTGATGATGGTCGTGTTGATTAACTGGCTGGCCCGGCGCATGGTTGTTTTGCCGTTGAGGGAAGCCGTTAGGTGCGCCGAGAGAATTGCCGGTGGTTCTCTGGATCAGGATGTGAATGCCGCCAGTGATGATGAAGTCGGGCGTCTGATGCAGGCGCTGGGGAAAATGCAGCATTCCCTGCGGCTTTTCATGCGGGAAATGGGGCGTGCCTCTGAGCAGGTGGCGCAGGCGGCGTCGGAGCTTTCCGGTGTAACATCGGAAACCCAACGCTGTGTCGATAATCAACGTAGCCGAACCGACCAGGTCGCGACTGCCATGACCGAGATGAGTGCGACGGTGGGCGATGTGGCGGCCAACGCGCTGGCCGCTGCCGAAGCAACGCAGTCGGCGGAACAGGAAGCCGATCGTGTGCAGCAAAAAGTGGCCGATACGGTGAATGCCATTCAGGGCCTGGCGGGTGAAATCAATGATGCTGCCGAAGTCATGAGAACGCTGGCAGAAGACAGTGATCGCATTGGCAGTGTGCTGGACGTTATTCGTAATATCGCGGGGCAGACCAATCTGCTGGCGCTGAATGCCGCCATCGAGGCCGCGCGTGCCGGTGAACAAGGCCGTGGTTTTGCCGTCGTGGCAGACGAAGTGCGCACACTCGCGTCACGCACGCAAACGTCTACCGAAGAAATCCAGTCGATGATACAAAAACTGCAAACGGGCACGCAGAATGCTGTCGCGCGGGTGGAAAGCGGGCATGTCATGGCGCGTCAGAGCGTGGATCAGGTCAATGCCATGTCACGCTCCCTGGTGGCCATTACCGATGCCGTTACCCGTATCAACATGATGAACACACAGGTTGCCAGCGCCGCCGAGGAACAAAGCGTTGTGGCAGATGATGTTAACAAGAATATCCTCCATATTACCGAGGTCGCCGAGGTCACCAGCGAGAATGCGCAACGCACTTCTTCTGCGGCCGTTCAGCTCGGCAGTCTTGCTGGTGATTTGCG